>DBKW01000092.1 GCA_002298665.1 Verrucomicrobia bacterium UBA740
CACCACGCTTGCATTTTGCCAGAACGCGGTGAAATTGAAAAGTCCAATCATGAATACCCTTCCCGTCTAGCCGGGCGGACAGATGCAAAAAAAGAGACGCCTCCCGTTTCGGGAGGCGTCTCTTTCCTTTAATAACTCAACGCAACTCTATCACGCCGTCTTTCGCCGTGACCTGAATCTTTGCGCCGGGCGGATACTCGCCCGCCACAATCTTCTTGGCGATCGGATTCTCGATGTCACGCTGCAGGGCGCGTTTCACAGGCCGCGCACCGAACGCCGGGTCGTACCCGTCTTTCGCGACGACCTCAAGCGCCTTCTCGTCCACGTCGATGGTCAACTCCTGGTCGGCCAAGCGCTTTGCGAAGTCCGCCAACTGCAGTTTCACGATTTCGCGAATCTGCTCCTTCGTGAGCGGGTCGAACTCGAGAATCTCGTCCAAACGGTTCAGGAACTCAGGACGGAAAATATCCTTGAGCGCGCTCCGCGGCGCATTCGAGGTCATGATGATGACCGTGTTCTTGAAGGAAACCGTACGACCGTGGCTATCCGTCAAGCGTCCGTCGTCCAGTACCTGCAGAAGCAGGTTGAAGACATCCGGATGCGCCTTCTCGATTTCGTCCAACAGAACCACCGAGAACTGTTTGCGGCGCACGGCTTCCGTCAACTGACCGCCTTCCTCGAACCCGACGTATCCGGGCGGCGCTCCAACGAGACGCGAGACGGCGAATTTTTCCATGTACTCCGACATGTCAATACGCACCATCGCGTTCTCGTCGTCGAACAGTTCCTGCGCCAAAGCCTTGGCGAGCTCGGTCTTGCCCACGCCCGTCGGCCCCAGGAACAGGAACGCGCCAACCGGACGGTTGCGGTTCTTGATCCCCGCACGCGAACGGATCACGGCGTCCGCCACCGCATCCACGGCCTTGTTCTGACCGATGACGCGCTGGTGCAGGATTTCCGCAAGCCGCATCAGTTTCTCGCGTTCGCCTTCAACGAGTTTGGTGACGGGGATGCCGCTCCAGCGCGAAACGACTTCCGCAATCTCGTCGGCGGTGACTTCCTCGCGCAACATGGCCGCGCCGCCCTGCTTGGCGAGATCCTTCTCGTGCTCTTTGAGCTTCTTCTCGAGCTCGGGAATCTCGCCGTATTTCAGGCGCGCGGCGGTTTCGTTGTCGCCCCGCGTCAGCGCGATGTCATAGCGGTTGCGCGCTTCGTCCAATTGCGTACGGACGCGCTTCACATCCTCCAAGGCGTGCTTCTCGGTCTGCCATTGCGCGGTCATCTTGTCGCTCTTGGCTTTGAGCGTCTTGAGTTCCGCCTGCAATTCCTCGAGGCGCTTCTGGGAAGCCGGATCCTTCTCCTTCTTCAGAGCGATCTCTTCGATTTCCAGACGGCGCACATGACGCGAGATCTCGTCCAGTTCCTGCGGACACGAGTCCATTTCCGTGCGGATGCGGGCGCAAGCCTCGTCCAAGAGGTCGATCGCCTTGTCCGGCAGGAAACGGTCCTGAATGTACCGCGAGGACAGCGCCACCGCGCTCACGATTGCCTCGTCGCGGATGTGCACGTTGTGGTATTTCTCGAAGCGCTCCTTGATGCCGCGCAGAATCGACACGGCATCCTCTTCGTTCGGCGGCTCGACCATGACCGGCTGGAAGCGCCGTTCAAGCGCCGCGTCCTTCTCCATGTACTGGCGGTACTCGTCCAGCGTCGTCGCGCCTACGCAGTGCAATTCGCCGCGCGCCAGCATCGGCTTGAGCATGTTGCCGGCGTCCGAAGAGCCCTCCGTCTTGCCCGCGCCGACGATCGTGTGGATTTCGTCTATGAAGAGGATTATGCGTCCTTCGGACTCCTTGATCTTCTTCAGGACCGCTTTCAGGCGCTCCTCGAACTGACCCCGGTACATGGCGCCAGCCATGAGCGCGGTCATGTCGAGCGAGAACACGGTATGATCCTTAATCCCGTCCGGCACGTCGCCGCGCACGATACGCTGCGCGAGACCCTCCACGATAGCCGTCTTGCCCACGCCGGGCTCACCTATCAAGACAGGGTTGTTCTTCGTCTTGCGCGACAATATGCGAATGACGTCACGGATCTCGGTGTCCCGTCCGATAACGGGGTCCAATTTGCCCGTGCGGGCTAGAGCCGTTAGATCCGTGCCATACTTCTCGAGGCACTTCTCATTATCCTCTGGCGGTTCATATGTGGCATTCATCTTTTATAAACTCCCTTCATCAGTCTCCTCCAAAGCACATCACATGCCAGTGGGCACAAGCCTCCCTCTTGCGCCATTTTGTCACACTTGTGACGCGCATCTGTGACATCCACTCAGGAGTCTATGCTTAAAACATGCGCTTCGCCCGCGTAGACCGACTCGTCCCCCACGCGCAAAACGCCAGACGGGGCGATACCCCCGCAAATGCCGCGCACGCCCTGCGCATCCCCGGCGGACTGGGCAACTTCCACGATTTTTCCCCTCAAAACGTCCCTTTCGGCTATCTGCGCATAAAACGCCGCGAGTCCCTGCGCGCGCCAAACCGGATACAGACGCGCGAGCTCCACCAAAACCGCCTCCCGGACCTCCGCCACAGGGACGTCCGCCCCCTCCAGCGCAAGGGACGTCGCACGCGCGGCGAAGGCGTCCGGGAACCGCCGCGCGTTGACGTTCACGCCCAGCCCGGCGATTACGCGCTCGCCATGCCGCTCGCACAGGATGCCGGCGATCTTGCGTCCGTTGACAAGCACGTCGTTCGGCCACTTGATGCCGGTTCGGCGTCCACCCGACAACGCCTCCACCGCCTGCGCGACGCCCAGACCGACCATCAGCGGCAAGGTCGCCACGTGTTCCGGCGGGAGGTCCGCCACGTCCAGAACGGCCGAAAGCGCCAGATTCTCGCCTTTCCCCGAGTGCCACGGATGGTCCAGCCGGCCCCGTCCCGCCGTCTGCTCGTCCGCCGTAAAGACATCCCCCGGCCGTCCCTCCCGGGCGTCCAGATTCGTCGAAAGCGTGGTTTCTTTATGGTAGAGGCGCCAGTTCATGTGACGGCAAGTCCTTGTATCTCGGGTTCCAGTTCAATGCCGAAGCGTTCCTTCACCCGCAGCCGCAAAAGCCGCGCCAGAGCGAGAATATCGCTCGAATTCGCCCCGTCCTCCGCGGCGATGACGTTGGCGTGTCCCTCCCAAACGCAGGCGCCCCCGACGCGCAGCCCCTTCGCGCCGGCCGCCTCCAGGAGCCGCCCGGCGAAATCCCCCGGCGGATTCTTGAAGACGCTCCCGCAGCAGCGCGGCGGAAACTTCTTGCGCCGCGCGAGGTACTCCGCGGCATTTCCAGCCTGTGCCGCGGCGAGCGCCTCCGCGTCCCATTCCACGTCCTCGATCTCCCCGTCGAGCGCACTCGTCCGGTAGCCGAAGCCGCAGGCGGAAGCCGGAATCCACCGTCCGTCCACCTTGACGCGGCGCACCAGCTCCCCGACGGAATGCCCGAACGCACCCGCGTTCATCTTCACCCAGCCGCCAATCGTGCCCGGCACCCCCGCCATCCACGCGATACGCAACGTCGCCCCCGGCCGCGCCGCCGGTCCTGTCGCCTTTTCGTAGGTGTCGCGCGTCGTGAGGTCGCTGATCCACAGGTTGGACCCCATCCCCACGATGTGCCGCGCTCCGCCGCCGACGGAGAAACCGCCCGTCCGGAAGAAGGAAAGATCCCGTAGCGGCACCCGCATTTGCGTGCGGCCGTCGGGGATACCCCGCCCGAAATCCGCCTGGATCCGCGGGACGAGCCCGATGATGTCGCCCGCCCCCAATACCAGCGCGACATCGCCGGGACGGTGTTCCAGATACGCATGTTCCCACGCCTCCGCACAGGAGCGCGCCAGATAAAAGGTCCCGGTTCCGTGTGCACGGCACGCCGCATACAAATCCGCACTGTCGCCGCCGGGAATGGGGGTCTCGAACGCGGCGTAGGTCGGGCAGACGACGACTTCGTCCGCGTCCGCGAACGCGGCGGGAAAATCCTTCAGCAGGGCCTTCGTCCGCGAATAGCGGTGGGGCTGGAAGAGCACCCTGAGCCGTCCGGTGCAGACCCGGCGCGCCATGCCAATCGCGCACGCTATTTCCGTCGGATGGTGCGCGTAGTCCGTATAGACCCCCGGCGCAAGCGGCTGGAAGCGCCGGTCGGGCAGTTCCCGCACGATTTCCGCGAGCGCGGCGAGTATGCGTTCGGGGGCGTGTCCCCGCCGCACGGCGACTTCCATCGCCGCGCGTGCGTTCAGCCTGTTGTGGGGCGCAAGCGCCGCGAAAGCCGGTTCGTCCGGCAAGGGAGAAAGGGACGGAACCTCTATGACGTCTTTCGCCCGGGCACGCGCCGCGTCGAAGCAGGCGCGGTAGTCCGCGCGCGTCTTGAAATGGTCCGGGTGATCGTATTCGCAGTTCGTCACCACCAGTGTCGCCGCGGTGTATTGCGCGAGCGTCCCGTCCGACTCGTCCGCCTCCACGACAAGCGGACCTTTGCCGGCGTGCGCGACCGGGAACGCGCCCGTCTCGCCGCCAATGGCCCAGGCTGGATCCTCCCCCAGCGCACGCAGGAGCTTGGCGGTGAATGTCGCGGTCGTCGTCTTGCCGTGCGAACCGCAGACCGCGATCGTCTCGCGCCGGGCCGAAAGCGCGGCGAGGACCTGTCCGCGATAGAGAACCCGCCGCGCCGCCCGGAATTCCGGGTTATCCGGGTGCACGGCCGGGGTGACGACGACATAGTCCGCCCCGACGACGTGCCGCGGGTCGTGCCCGATCGCCACGGGGATGCCCTGCCGCGCCAGCCAACGCGTCCGCGGCGTTTCGTACTTGTCGCAGCCGTCGACCCGCGCGCCCAGATCCTTCAACAGAACGGCGAGGCCCGCCATGCCGACCCCGCCGATGCCTATGAGATGGACGCGCCTGCCGGCGACGTTCAAAGGAAGATGGACTTCGCCCGTTTGCACAGCTGTATCGCAATCCCCCACGGATCCCGTACGATCGCCATGTGGAACGCCGGGTCCTCCAGCGTCAGCTTTTCGAGCGTGCCGCCCGCGGCGACAAGCCGCTCCGCGTCCGCCTTCACGTCGTCCGAGACGAAGGCGACATGTAGCGTCATCGCGTTCATCCGGCGGTAGTCGGGGGCGGCGGGCGTTTCGCCCGTGCGGTAGATCTCGACGCCCGCCGTGCCGGAATCGTCCAGCAGGAACGCCGAACCCGGCGCAGAACGGCGGAACCCGAGGTTCTCACACCACCAGGCGATGAGTTTCTCGGGCTCCGGTACGTCGAACGCGATATGTTCGAGCTTCAAAGCGCTCAGCCTTCCGCTTCGAGCGCGGCGTCGACTTCGTCCGTCGTCTCCATGTTCGTGAAGACGTCCTGCGTGTCCTCGAGATCCTCGAGCATGTCCACAAACTTGTTGACCGCCTTCGCCTGGGCGAGGTCCGAGACCGTGGCCATCATGTTCGGCACGAGCCCGATGTTGGAATTCTCTTCGTCCACCGCGATGCCGGCGTTCTTGACCGCTTCGAGAACGGCCGTGAAGTCCGTCGGCTGACACTTGACGGTGAAGCCGTCGTCTTCCGCGACGACGTCTTCCGCGCCGCCCTCGAGCGCGATTTCCATCACCTTGTCCTCGGTGAGGCCTTCCGCCGCCGGGATGATAATCTGGCCGAGGCGATCAAAGAGACGCGAGGCGCTGCCCGGCTTGGCGAGTTCGAGGCCGTTCTTCTTGAACACGTTCGAGACTTCCGCCGCGGCACGGTTCTTGTTGTCCGTCAACACGGTCACGACGACCGCCACGCCGCCCTTGATGCCCTCGTACTGGGCGTCCACTAGCGCGGCAGACTCGAGTTCGCCCGTGCCCTTCTTGATCGCGCGCTCGATGTTGTCGTTCGGCATCTGCGCGGCCTTCGCCTTGGCGATGAGCGTGCGCAGGGTCGGGTTGTTCGCCGGATCCTTGCCCTTCGCCTTCACGACGATTGTGATTTCCTTGCCCAGCTTCGAGAAGATTTTACCCTTCTTCGCGTCCGCGGCGCCTTTCGCGCGCTTGATAGTCGCCCAGTGGCTGTGACCTGACATTTTATTCTCCTTGGATTACAGATTGAAAGTTTGCTTCGAAATCAGATTTTATGGCGGTAGGTGATGCGCCCTTTGCCCAGATCGTAGGGTGAAATCTCGACGGTTACCTTGTCGCCGATCGCGATCTTGATGAAAAACTTGCGCATCTTGCCCGAGATGTGCGCGAGGACTTCGTGCCCATTCTCGAGCTGGACTTTATACATCGTTGCAGGCAATACCTTGGTCACGGTTCCCGTGACCTCGATCGCCTGATCTTCTTCTTTCGCCATTCGGTTTTACCTTATATACACAAAAACACGCATTAGTATACCAAAATTGTGGCGGATGAGCAAGCACAAAGTTTCCAAACGCGTCCAAAATCGACCGTAGACGCGCGGCACGGCCGGGGCGTCCCCACCCCGTGGTTTCGGCAATCGCGGCGATCCATCCGCCAAATCACGCCGACTCTGTCCAAGGGGCGCACACGGGTCTCCCTGCCGGCGAACCCCCTAGCCGCACCGCCCGGTGGGGATGGAGACAACCCCCGTGGAGATTCGTCCCCCCCCCTGTGGAGTGGAGAAACGACCCGCCAGACGCCCCCTTTTCACTTTTCCTTAGTAATATCCTTCTCCCAGCTCCTCCCCAACCGCCCGTCAGGTTCCATATTCGACTGCGGCTTCCGCCGAGGGGAAACGGTGTTCTTTCGAAAGAAAGCATGTTCCGCACTCGGGGTGGATGGGCAGACAAAACGACCGGTGTATCTGCAAAAGCCCCTGGATGCGGAGTCCGTCCCGCGCATAAAGGTCCAGCGGACTATGCTCGCGGCCCAAAAGGCGAAAGGCGGTCAAGCGGACGGGCTGCGAGATGTCTTCGGGCGGCAGCCACGCAAGCGGCTCGTCGATGCGACCCTCGTAAAGCGCGAAAGGTATGACGACATTCGCCAGAATCGCCGCGGCGCGTCCGCGGCCCAGGACATGCCCGTCCAGCAAGAGTCGCAAGAGACCGCGGCAACCTTTCGGCGAGAAATCGGTCCAGTCCAGCGCCGAAAGAATATCCGTTTGCGTAAACAGAAACGCCGCGGCCGCCAGACGGGCGGAGGGACTGTTCCGGGGACGATGGGGCGTGCGCGACCAGGTCACGAACGATCCCGCGCCCAGCAGGGCCGCCGCGGCGTTTTCGGGTTCCGACACCAGCCGGTCATAGGGCACGGCCTGCGCAATGGCGCGAAAATTCCGCGCGTTTTCCTTGTAGCCGAGCGCGGCCATGATCTCCTCGTAAAACAGTTGGGTGCGCCCGCACAGCTGGTTGGAGAGGAGGAGTTGCAAACGCCGCGCCTTCAAACCGAGCCGAAAGAGCCCCGCCTCGCCCAAAAGCCGGCGGGCGACGGCCGGCGAGGCCGAAAGCCAGGGTTGGCAGGGGCGCTCATCCGCCGGCAAGCGATCGAACGGATAGGCGGCGAGATCGATCTGATCGGGCGAGAAGCCCGCCTCATGCGTGAAAAGGTGTCCCAGGGCGATGGAAACGGCGTTTTTGGGCAATGTGGGCGGAACAGGGCCTTCAAACCACGTCACATGCGCCACGACATGGGCGTAACGGGGGTCGTTTCCATGTCCGTGAGCCTCCCAGTCGCGCGGCGAAAGGTGGATTTCGACATCGCCTTTCACCAATTGAGGACCGCCTTCGCGCACAATCTCGAGCGTGGCGTTCGTGAAGTCCGGTCCAGGGCCCAGATTCCACTCGCCCGGATGCACCACCCGCACACGCTCGCCGGCAACCGTCCGCAGGTTGGGCGGCCGCATCGTCTGGTCGTACCAAATCGCCTGCACGTGCCGCTCGGTAAGCGGCTCGTATTTGGGCAATCCTATGCATGAAAACTTCAAGGACATAGCAAACCTCCATTCCTTTATTTCGACCAATCCACGAATATCGACTCCTGCGCAAAAAGGCGTACGCGTTCGATGTGGTCTATGACGGGCAATTGCCGCGACCGCGGCACGCCGTAAATCTCGATTACATCGAAACGGTACGCCCCCTGCCACCGGTTCGACCGCAGCCAAGCCTGGCAGGCGCACCTCAACAACCGGCATTTGTGCGGGGTTATGCTGCGCAAACGCGCATAGCCGTCCTGGCGCTTGGCATGCTGTTTGACTTCGACGAAAACAAGCGTCCGGGCCGCCTGGTCGTAGGCCACGACATCGATCTCCAGACGCTTGTCCCGCCGATAGGGGCGGCAGTTGCGCGCCAGGATGCGGTAACCCTTGTGGCGCAGCATCCAAACCGCCGTCCGCTCGCCCCAGAGACCGTTGGCGACGCTCCGGTTCACGTCCGTTTCGGCGCGATTCAGCCAGAGTTTACGCCATAGCGCGAACATTTCCCCGTTCCTCGGAAGCGCGCGCGGCCTGGTACTGCGCCCGGTAGGCGGACGTATCATGCGGGATTATCTTCGGGATGCCGAAGGCAATCACGCTCATCGACCCCTCGATTGCGCAGGAAAGGCCGATGACTTCGGGGTCCGAGAGGAAAATATGCGCTTTGCGCTCCTCCTTGTTGGCGTCCGTGCGATAGACATCGAGCGAATAGCCCACGACCGGCTCGACGACATGGCGCAGAAGAATCCGCGTGACCGCGTTGGCCGAGCGGTGGTACAGCCCTTTTTGGTCGCCAATGGACTCCTTTACGCCCTTGAAGACCATAAGCATGTGCGAAAGGTCTGCGAAATCCAATTTCACGACAATGCGCCGCTCCCAGTCGAAACGGGCGAATTGGGGTTGATCCTGCCGGGCGCGCGCCTCGGGCACAAACTGGTTCGCCAGGCTCATCATAATGCAACCCGAGCTGTTCCCGTGCGCCGGATGCAACTCGAACTTCACCGCCGAGCCCGTGCCGCGCGTATTCGGATGATAGAACGCCAGTTGCGGACGGTATTCGGCCGCTTTTTCGTTCGTTCCCTTCGTATTTTGCGTATTATTCATTGTTAGCCTCCTATTTGTTGGTTTGCTTTGATGAAACGGATTAAGCCCAGAACGAATCGTCATCCAGTTGGCGGTAGGACGTCGCCTCCATAATGTCCTCCTGGCTGACGCCTTCGTGCCCCGCCAAGTCGGCAATCGTGCGCGAAACGCGCAAAATGCGGTCGTAGGCGCGTGCCGAGAGCCGCAGAGCCTCCAAAATCCGCCGCACTTCTTCCTGAGCCTGCGTGCTTAGGCGGCAAATATCCTGCAAATCGCGGCTTTTGGCGTCCGCATTCGTCAAAACACCCGGCATGGAGCGATAACGCCGACGCTGGATTTCGCGTGCGGCCACGACACGCGCCCGGATGGACGCGCTCGATTCGCCGCGGTGAAGCCCGGCCAGATCCTTTACAGGCACGGCCTGCACGCCAAGATGGATGTCTATACGGTCCAGCAAGGGACCCGAAATGCGCCGCTGATACTTCAGGATTTGGGATTGCGTGCACCGGCAATCGTGCGTCGGGTCGTTGTAGTAGCCGCACGGGCAGGGATTCATCGCCGCGATAAGCATGAACCGGGACGGGAAATCGCAGGCCGCCGAAGCGCGCGAAACCCCCACGTGCCCGTCTTCCAGCGGTTGGCGCAGGACTTCGAGCGCCTGCCGGGGAAATTCCGCGAATTCATCGAGAAACAAAACGCCGCGGTGCGCCAGCGAAACTTCGCCGGGCAAGGGACGCGTACCGCCGCCCAACAGGCCGATGGAGCTCACCGTATGGTGGGGCGCGCGGAAAGGCCGTCTCGCCACAAAGGCTTCCTGAACCTTTAGAGGTCCGGCGACGGAATGGATACGCGAGACTTCCAACGCTTCCGAGACCGTCATCGGCGGCAAAATGGAAGGAATCCGGCGCGCCAGCATCGTTTTGCCCGAGCCCGGGGAACCGATCATCAGCACATTGTGCCCGCCGGCGACGGCGACTTCCAGCGCCCGTTTGGCGCATTCCTGGCCTTTGACGTCCGCAAAATCGTCTTCATAGGCGTCCGCACGGCCCACCAGCGCGGCAAGATCGGTCGTCCGCGGCGGAATCGGGTGCTCGCCCGTCAGAGCCTGGGCCGTTTCGCGCAGGGTATGGACGGGAATGACGTCGATTCCCTCGACGACACTCGCTTCCGCGGCGTTTTCCTCCGGCACGAACACCGCTTTTTTGCCGATCTCCTTCATCTCGAGCACGATCGGCAAAACGCCGCGAACGCGGCGCACGACGCCCGAAAGCGCCAATTCGCCGACAAAGGCGTAGTCCGCCAGATTGCCCACGTCCAGCCGCCCCGTCGCTTTCAGGAGCGAAATGGCGATGGGCAAATCGTAGATGGGGCCTTCCTTGCGCACATCCGCGGGCGCCAGATTGACCGTGACCGCATATTCCTGGCGCGTCGAATAGCCCGAGTTCTTGACCGCCGTGCTGACGCGGTCCTTGGCTTCCTTGACCGCCACGTCGGGAAGGCCGACGATGGTGAACGTGCTCGAGGCCACGATTGAATTCACTTCAATCTCGACGGGCGTGGCCGTCACGCCGTTTACGGCTCCTGAATAGCACTTTGCGAGCATGTCAAAATTCCTTTCTGTCACAAACAACGCTACTAGTATACACTATTCGGAGAAAACGAAAGTGATATTAAGGTGATATTAAGGTGATATTTTTGTGGGGATAAAGTGACATTTTCGCGGGGCAGCCGCCATCGGAGCGCTCTCCCGCGGGTGGAGCCTCTCTAAAATTTCAGCAGAACGCGCCTATCACCCCCTCAATACGGGGCTTGGGGCGATTTCGCACATGTAATAGACGTTCCCGCTCGCGCAGCGGTCATCTAGTAGAAGTCTCCACCCCGTTCCACTGGAACCGCCACCCCGTTGCGCC
>DBKW01000078.1 GCA_002298665.1 Verrucomicrobia bacterium UBA740
TACCTGCATTATCGGTCATGATCATGACAATAGACACGTTGCCGTCCTTATCCATATTATTACTCAGGGGTGCAACCAGCGATCCGCCGTCTTTCAGGCTTCCATCGTTTTCCAGGTTGGAATTCAGATAATTCTTTGCAGCAGCTTCCAGCGTAGCGTTATTCTTCTGGTTTGTCCCAAACACGCCATTCAGAACGGCCATATAGGCGTCCTCTGCCTTCTGCTCGTCAGTCTTTGCTGCACTAGCAGCACCACCGCCGCAAGCGGTGAGCATTGCCAGAACCATAGCGCCCACCAGCAGGGCGGCGGCAAAACGTTTGAACAGTTTCATTTTAATGTTCCTCCAACTTTTTATTCCGGCAGTTTGGGCGGCCCCAAACCGCTTTGCCTGCCCAGACTCATTCTATCAATACCCCCCCCCCGCATGTCAACGGACAGATGCACCAAATTCTCCTCTGTTTTTTGGTGATTTTCCCGGAATACAAAAAGCCCCGGAGAGCGGGTGTGCTCCACGGGGCAGATGCATTGTTCTGTTTTGCAGGTCATTCCGCCCGGCTGCCCAGGCGGTATTTGAAATCCCGGTAGCCGAAGTGCGCCAGACGCTTTATGCTGCCGTCCGCGCACAGTTGCCAGATATCCGGCAGCGGCATGCCGTTGAAGGTGTTGTTCTTGACCATGGAATAGATGGCCATATCTTCGAAACTGAGTGTTTGGCCGGCTTTCAGCGGCTTGTCAAACGAATATTCGCCAATGATGTCGCCGGCCAGGCAGGTCGGACCGCCCAGACGGTAGGAGAAACGCTTTTCGCCGGGCAGTCCCGCCCCCGTAAGCCGTGGACGGTACGGCATCTCTAGGACGTCCGGCATATGGCATTCGGCGCTCGTGTCGAGTATGGCGAACGGATGTCCCCAGTCGTTCACGTCCAGAACCTTTGTGACGAGCCTGCCGGCATTCAGGGCGACCGCCTCGCCCGGTTCCAGATATACGGTCAGATGGGGCCACCGGCGCCGGAACGCCTGCAGCGTCCGCACGAGCAGGTCAACATCGTAATCCGCGCGCGTAATATGGTGTCCGCCGCCGAAGTTCACCCACTGCATCCGCGGCAGGAATTCACCGAAGTCCGTCTCGAACCGCGACAAAACCGCCACGAGCGCGTCCGCGTTCTGTTCGCAGAGCGCATGGAAATGGAGCCCTTCCACGTTCCGCAGAAGTTCCGCGTTCACCGCCGCGCGCGGCATGCCGAGACGCGATTCGGGCGCGCACGGATTGTAGAGCGCCGTCTCCACCGTGCTCACACCCGGATTCACCCGCAGGCCCGGCGAGACGCCTGCGCGCTTCGCCGCACGCGCGAACGCCTTTATCTGCGCCGGCGAATTCAGCACGACATGGTCGCACATCCGCACAATCTCGTCGAAATCGACGCGCGTGAACGCCGGATTGTAGACGTGGTTCTCCTTTCCCGGCATTTCTTCCGCGGCGAGTTTAGCCTCGAAAAGCCCGCTTGCCGTCGTGCCGTCCAGATACTCGGAGATGATCGGATAGAGCTTCCAGGCCGAGAACGCCTTCTGGGCGAGAAGAATCCGGACGCCCGCTTCGCGGCGAACGCGCGCCAGAATGCGGCAGTTCGCCCGCAGCGTGCGCTCCTCTATCAGGTAGCAAGGCGTTTTCATGGAACGGGCACGGGCTGGAAGTTCTCGATCCACGGGAGCCCCTGCCTGGGGAGTTCCGCCATGAACGGATCGGGGTCGAACTCCTCGCAGGTATACACGCCAGGAGCCGTCCACTTGCCTTCCAGGAACATCTTCGCGCCGATCATGGCCGGAACGCCCGTCGTGTAGCTGATCGCCTGCGAGCCGACTTCCTTGTAGCACGCCTGATGGTCGCAGACGTTGTACACGTAATAGTCCACGTCCTTCCCGTCCTTCTTGCCATGAAAGATGCAGCCGATGTTGGTCTTGCCCTTCGTCCGCGGACCGAGCGTCGCCGGGTCGGGCAAAAGCGCCTTGAGGAATTCGATCGGCACGATCTTCCGTCCCTTGAAGTCGATCGGGTCGATGCGCGTCAGACCGACATCCTCCAGGCACTTCAAGTGCGTAAGATAGCTCTGACCGAAGGTCATGAAGAAGCGGATGCGCTTGATGCCCTTCAGGTTGCAGCCGAGAGACTCCAACTCCTCGTGGTGCAGCAGGTACATGTCCTTCACGCCGACCTGGTCGAAGTTGTATTCGCGCTTGATCGCCATCGGCGCCGTCTCGACCCACCAGCCCTTGGCGAACGCCTTGCGGTCTTCGACGGGGACTTCGGGCTTGTCGTCCTTGGGATCGTCGACCCAGTAGCTGCCCTTCGCCGCGACTTCGCGGATGTTGATTTCCGGATTGAAGTTCGTGGCGAACGGATACCCGTGGTCGCCGCCGTTGCAGTCGAGGATGTCGAGTGTTTCGATCGTGTCGAAGTAGTGTTTCTGCGCGTAGGCGGAGAAGACCTGCGTCACGCCGGGGTCGAAGCCGCACCCCAGGATGGCGGTCAAACCCGCCTTCTCGAACTTCTCCCGATACGCCCACTGCCAGGAATATTCGAAATGCGCTTCGTCCGGCGGCTCATAGTTGGCGGTGTCGAGATAGGAGACGCCCGCGGCGAGACACGCGTCCATGATCGCCAGATCCTGGTACGGCAAGGCGATGTTCATGACGAGATCGGGGGCGTAGTCCCGAATGAGGGCGGTCAGGCGCGGCACGTCCATCGCGTCGATCTGCGCCGTCGTGATGCGCGTACGGGTGCCGCGCTTTTCGCAGGCGTCCTTGATGGCCGCGCACCGTGCTTCGGTCCGGGAGGCGATCAAGAGATCGGTAAATACCGTGTCATTGAGGCACATTTTGGCAGCGGCGACCCCGGCGACCCCGCCGGCGCCGATCAAGAGAACTTTCGACATGACTTTATTTCCTTCCTTCCTTTTGTTTCAGACTTTCAAGGCGAGCAGGCACTCGCGCAGGAGCTTGCAGGCAAGTGCCGTGGAGCGTCCGCTTGCGTCCAGCATGGGCGCGAGCTCGACGAAATCGAATCCGACGACATTAAAGCGCGCGAAGACGTCCATCAGCGCGGCACGCAGCTGCTCGAACGTCAGTCCGCCCGCTTCGGGCGTGCCCGTCCCGGGGAATTCGGACGGATCCAGCACGTCCAAGTCGACCGTCAGATAGACTGGCGTGCTGGGCGACAACGACACGGACGGGAGCGTTTCCGCCGTAAAACGCTCCGTCTGGACGTGCCCTTCCGCCATGAAGGCGAATTCCTTGCGCGTGCCCGAGCGGATGCCGAACTGGAAAATCCGTTCGTCTCCAAGCAAATCGTGGCACCGCCTCAGAACGCAGGCGTGCGAAAGCGGATTGCCGAGGTACTCCTCCCGAAGATCCGCGTGCGCGTCGAAGTGGATGATGTGCAAGTTCGGATGCCGCGCGGTCAGCGCCCGCACGACCCCCAGACTCACCAAATGTTCGCCCCCCAGCAAGACAGGCACCTTGTCCGCATCCAGAATGGACTCCGTTTTCTCCTCGATCATCCGCAAAGCGGGTTCGGGTGCCCCGAACGGAAGTTCCAAATCCCCCGCGTCATGAATGCGCGTCGCGTCCAGATCCCGGTTCAAGTACGGAGAGAAGGTTTCGATTCCGTAGGACTCCTGGCGGATCGCCGCAGAACCGAACCGTGCGCCCGGCCGGTAGGATGTGGTCGAATCGTACGGAGCGCCGAAGAGAACCGCCGCGGACGCGGCAAACGTGCTTTCGCAGCCGATAAACGCCATGATGACTCCCTCAGGCGTTCGCCGCCTTCTGTCCGAGCAGTTCGCGCACGTAGTTCGGGAGCGCGAAACCGCCGCGGTGCAGGTCCGTATTGTAGTAGTGGGTCGGAATCTTCAGCGCGTTCCACGCCCGCGCCCGCAGGTGCTTGAGCGGGTGGTACCGCTTGGACGCGAACCCGAACAACCAGTGTCCCGACGGATACGACGGGATGTGCGCCTGGTAGATCATGGAAAGCTCGAATATGTTCGCGATGTGCTTGTGCGCATTCTTGACGGACTGGGAGTGTTCCGAGTAGAACGGCGACTCGTGCTGGTTGATGAGAATCCCGTCCTCGCACAGCGCCTTCCAGCAGTTTCCGTAGAATTCGCGCGTGAAGAGCCCTTCCGCCGGACCGTACGGGTCGGCGCAGTCCACGATGATGAGATCGTACTCGTTGACTTTGCCGCGCACGAACCTCAGCCCTTCTTCCACGTGGATGTGCACGCGGCGGTCGCGGAACGCCGCGGCGCAGAACGGCAGATGCGCCATGGCGAGCGTATAGAGGTCCTTGTCCGGCTGCACGACGTCGATGCGCGTAATCGTGCGGTATTTCACGAGTTCCCGCACCGTTCCGCCGTCGCCGGCGCCAATCACGAGCACGTTCCGGACCTTTGGATGCACCGCCATGGGCACGTGCGCCAGCATTTCATGGTAGATGAACTCGTCTTTCTGCGTTAGGAAGAGTTCGCCGTCCAGCACGAGCACACGCCCGTATTCCACCGTGTCGAGTATGTCTATGCGCTCGTTTTCGCTCTTTTGGGAGGCGATTTGGCGCAATACCTTCATCGTAAAGCGCACGTCCTTCGTATGTTGGTCGGTATACCAAAGTTCCATATCTCGCTTACCTCACCACGTTGATCTTGTTGATCTTCATGTCCGCCGGCCCCGTCATGAAACAGCCCTTGGACTTCGCGTACAGAATGTAGTCCAGCACTTCCTGCGTAATGCGCTCGCCCGGCGCCAGGATCGGAATGCCCGGCGGATAGCACATCACGAATTCCGCCGCGACGTACCCCTTGGACTTCGTGATCGGCACGGACCGCTTGGACGCGTAGAACGCGGCCTGGGGAGACATTTCCACTTTCGGCTCGACATACTCGTGGTCGAAGAGCCCGACGGGCGATTTCGCGTGCAGACGCTTGATTTCCGAGAGCGCCGAGATGAGACGTTCGATGTCCAGCGGACGGTCCCCCGAGGACAGAATGCAGAGGATGTTGCCCACGTCGCCGAATTCGATCTGGATGCCGTAGTCGTCGCGCAGAAGATCGTAGACCTCGATGCCGGCCAGCCCGATCTCGCGCGTGTGGATGGAGAGCTTCGTCGAGTCGAACGCGCACACCGAATCCCCGTTCACGAGTTCGGGCCCGAACGCGTGGTACCCACCCAGATCGTTGATTTCCTCACGGGCGTAGTCCGCCATCTGGATTGTCTTTTCGTACATGGCCCGCCCGTTCTCGTAGAGATTGCGCCGCGCCAGATCGAGCGAGGCGATGAGCAGATACGAGGCGGACGTCGTCTGGGTGAGGTTGATGACCTGGCGAATGTAGTCCGGATCCACCGGACGCCGCGTCAGAAGGATGGACGACTGCGTCAGCGACCCACCGGTCTTGTGGATGGAACACGCCGCCATGTCCGCCCCCGCCGCCATGGCGGAAACGGGGAGCTTGTCCGTGAAATAGAAGTGCGTGCCGTGCGCCTCGTCCACCAGAACGAGCATGTTGTGCGCATGGGCGAGCGCCACGATGGCGCGAAGATCGGAACAAATGCCGTAGTAGGTCGGATTGTTCACGAACACCGCCTTGGCGTCCGGATTGGCCGAAATCGCCGCCTCGACGTCCTCCAGGCGCATCCCGAGAGGAATGCCCAGTTCGGGATTGACCTGCGGGTTCACGTAGACCGGAATCGCCCCGTTCACGACGAGCGCGTTGATGGCCGAGCGGTGCACGTTGCGCGGCAGAATGATCTTCTGTCCCGCCTGGATGGAGGCGAAAATCATCGTCTGCACCGCCGCGGTCGTGCCATTGACGATGAAAAAGGCGTTGTCCGCCCCGAACGCTTTCGCCGCCAGCGTCTGCGCGTCCTTTATGACGGAAACCGGGTGGGCCAGATTGTCCAAAGGTTTCATGGAGTTGACGTCCAACGACATCAACTTGGCGCCGAAATATTCGTTCAGCGCCGGGTTCATGCGCCCGCCCTTGTGGCCGGGCACGTCAAAATGCGCCAAGCGGTTGACCCGCTGCTCTTCCAGAGCCTTGGCGACAGGCGTATCCAACTGACTGAGAGACTTCATCGTCATCCCTCACAATTAAGAATCCTCGGCCAACGGATGGTTTCGGGGCTCCCGCTCCCGCTACCGCCGCTCCGTCGCCCTTTTTCGGCTTTAGAACACCGCATATTTTACCATAACCTTTTCGCCTATGCAATAGAAAATCTCACTTTTTCGCTATCCTAACATATTATTAACATACTGCCGCGGAGAATACGTCTCTCGCGCTTTTAGATGGGCAAAAATGCCGCGTTTCTGACCTCGCGTTTTGTGTTGAAACTTGTTTCCCCGCGGGGAAAAAAACAAATCCCCGTGGGGATTTAGACAAAACCCCGTGGGTTTTTTGTCCGGCCCCGTCGGGGGGCGGGGGGGCAACCGTCCGGCGGGAACCGCTACCGGGGCGTGCCGCGGGTGAGGGTCAGGAGGGTGATTTCCGACGGGATCGCCCAGCGCACGGGGATGCCCGCCCACTGTCCGGCGCCGGGCGAGACATAGAGCTTCTTCCCATCGCCCAGGTCGTAGAGTCCGCAAACAAAGCCGTTGTTCGCCTTCTTCACGAGCCTGTCGAAGAGCGGCAGGACGCCGCCGTGCGTATGCCCGGAAAGCTGCAGATCGGCCCCTCTCGCGGCGTTTTCGCGCGCCTCTCCGGGACGGTGCTGCAGAAATACCGTGAACGCCCCCTTCTTCGGGGTGCGCGAAAGGACTTCCGCGGCGTTTGTCGTCGCGATCCCGAGACGTCCGGCGGCGGCATCGTCCACGCCGGCGAGAACAAGGTCCGGACGTGGCGAGACATATTCTCCGTTTAGGAACCGGAAGCCCTTCTGCGCGTACCACACCTGCCACGCCGGTGCATCCGCGTAGAATTCGTGGTTGCCGCTGACGAACCACACCCCGTCCGGTGCCTTCAGGTCCGCAAGCGGCAGGACGTCTCCGGCGCGCTGTCGCACGCGTCCGTCCACGATATCGCCCGTGCAGACGACGAGGTCGGGTTGCGCCGCGTTAATCGCCTCCACAAGCCGGCGGGTGCGCGAACCGCGCAGGAGCGAACTGACATGCGGATCGGCGAGTTGGACGATCCGATACCCTTCCAGGCTAGCCGGCAGATTGGGATACACCACCGTGACGGCGTGGATGGCGGGCGGACACACCGCGCCCCACACGCCCCACGCGGCGATTCCCCAGGCAAGAAGCGGCAAAAGCCACACTTTGAGGCGGGGCTTGAGGAAATAGCCGGCGCAGGCGAGCGCGACAAGGATGAAAAGTCCGCAATTCGCCCAGCCCCAGAGCGCAATCACGATGGGCGGAAGTTCCGGGATAAAGGGATCGAGCCCCAGCGCGGAAAACACGCAGAACTTCGCCGCGCAAAGAAGAAGAAACGCCATCCAAAGCGCTTGCGCACGGACTCCGAGCCGGCACGGTCGCACAAAGACGAAGAACGCCACGAGCGCCGCGGCGAAGGAACCGTATTCAAAAAGCAGACCGAACATTTTTTATGCCGCGCGCGGCGGAACTTCAAGATAGAATTGGGCCTGTCCGAACATGTAGTAGACGGAAACGAAAAAGGCCGCGACTGGGAAGACGATTCCAACCAACATCGCCCGCAGGAGTTCGGGCAGAACGGGGATAAGCCCGGCCACCAACAATGCCGTAAGCAAGAGGAATGCTTTCCAATACGAGCAATCCAAGTAGAACGCCCGCCACTTGTATCCGTCAAGCCGCCGGGCGCTTTCGCGGAAACACTTTGTCGCGGACCAGTCCGGATGGTCGACCTTCAGATACCACACGAAGCGATACCGGTAGATGACGTAGAAAACCGGAATGGTTGCGACAAGAAACGCGATGAACAGGAGAAAGACTCCCGCGCCCAGCCAGAGGGTATGCGCGAGGAGGAAATCCCTGAGGAAGTAAAAGGCAAGGAAGAATATGCCATAGACGAGCATAAGCGGCAAGGCGGCGACCAGGAGGCGGATCGTGTAGGCGAACATCATGGCGAACATCCCGAACGGGACACGGAAACCCGAAAATGCCGCGCGCGTCAGCCCCGTTTCCGCCTGACGCATGCCGCGCAAGGCCGCGAGACTCCAGCCGAAGTTCTGGATGCCGCCGAACACCGCCTGGATGAAGACGTAAAAGACGGTCGCCACCGCGGCGGCGAAAAGAACGTCGAACGAATACGCCGCAAGAGGAGCATCTCCCGTGAGCGCGAGATAGTCCAGCGTACGGATGCCGAACGTCAGGAAGGCCTGCTGCAAAAGAAGAAGAGCCAGCGAACAGGCGAGCCCCAGGAGCAGCATCGCGCTCATGGCGCGTGCGCCGCACCGGGTGTGGAAAAGCGTCTTGCGGGCAAGTGCGCGAATTTCTTTTGAGGTTCTCATGCCTCTATTATACCATATCTACGGACGTTTCGGGTGAAGAAAAGCAAGATGGAAGATTCGAAAAGTGCATCCTGTCGTGAGACACCCGGGACAGGTCGTTCCGAGGGGGGGAGAGCGAAAGCGAAAAAGGAGAGGGATCGGTTGAGGAAACGGAAGGAAAGGATGC
>DBKW01000048.1 GCA_002298665.1 Verrucomicrobia bacterium UBA740
CCCAAGTTCGGGCAATCCTACCCCAAACGCTACTTCTGGTACGGCACGCGCGGAACCTCCGTCGCCGAGCGAATCCGCATCGTCCGGACCTCCCCCGCCGCCCTACCGCGGGGTGGGGAGGCCCGCGCCTCCCCCGGTTTTCGCCGCGTAGAGGCGGAAGAGGCGCGCGACGATTTCCGGCTCGGGCGTGTCGGGGCGCAGGCCGTACGCCGCGAGCACCGCCTTGTCGTTCGCCCGGTGCGCCGCGCGCAAGTCGGGCGGCATCGTCAGCGGATCGTACAGGTCCGCCAAAGACGCGTCGGGATACCGCGCCCGCACATCCAGTATCGCCTGTGCCGTCCCGGTTATGGACGCCTCGTCCGCCCCCTCCGGCCACGGGAAGTTGTTGTACACGATCGCCGCCGAATAGCGATAGTCGCTCTTGAGCCGTCCGCAGACGACCCGCATCCACGCCATGTGCACGGACGAGGTCAGCACGCCGAAATGGTACAGCGTCCCGTCGGGAACCAGCAAAACCAGGTTGGTCGCGATCGTCTGGTCGTCGATGAACCCCATCGGCACGTATTCGCGGCGTTCCGAACTGACGGACGGCACGACCACGGCGGTCTTGGGGTTGTTCGTCTCGCGGAACAGCGCCGGTGTCGCCGCCAATGCCCGTCTGCCCGCGTCCGGCGAATGCAACCGATCCTGCCGGCACAGTTCTACCCGTTGCATGACAAGCGGCAACGAACGCAGGATATGGGGGGACACTCCGACCAACCACAGGCACCACCGCTTTTTGTTGTTTATGAACTCGGCCGATCCTATCAGTTTCTTTATGTAAGGGAGGGCGCCGGGTTCGCGCTTGGCAAACGTCTCATAATCCCTCTCCTCGATTATCAGATGGCCGCCTTCCGCCGGACGATTCCCCGTAATCATGGACGGCACCGCGCACAAAGGCTTTGTCCGCGATTTCATGAACACGTCGGGGCCGTCCATCAAGTAGCCGTTGATATGTGCCGCGGGGAAGGCCTTCCCGTCCTCGAAGAGCGTTTTGGGCGTTCTTTCCGCGGCGTTTCCACGCACATGAAAGCCCACGATGACGACATGGACATGCGCTTTCTCGCTGGCTTCGCTGTCCCAGACGAAAGTCTTCCACGCGAAGTCTATCTCAAGACCCTGGCGTTCCATGAGCGGTTGCCAGACGGGCGCGACCTGTTCGCCCTGGACGATCGAGTTCGTGGAAACGAACGCCGCACGGGTGGACGTGCCGGACATGACGCTGCACGCCCGCCAATACCACGCGGCGACATAATCAATCTTGCCCGCCGCCTTGCAGGGTTTGCCTTCTTCGTCCCTGAAGATTTCCAGCATTTCGGCTTTCTGCTCCTTGCTTTGCAGGGAGTAGCCCACGAACGGCGGGTTGCCCATGATGTAGTCCGTCCGGGGCCAGTCGAGGCGCAGGGCGTCGCCTTCCGTTATGCCCGCCTGGTCGCGCAAGGGCAGGTACTCGGGTTCGCGGTGCAGAATCCGCGCGGTCTCCTCCTGCATCTGCGCCTCGGCTATCCACAGGGCGGTCTTGGCGACGGCGACGGCGAAGTCGTTTATTTCGATGCCGTGGAATTGGGCGAGGGTGACGCGCACGGACTGCCCAAGGTCGAGTTCGCCCTGTCCGTTCTGCCGCGCGGCGATGAGGCGGTTCTCGAGCCGCCGCAGCGAGAGGTAGGTCTCGGTCAGGAAGTTCCCCGAGCCGCACGCGGGGTCGAGGAAGGTCAGGCGCGCCAGTTCGTCCTGCAGGGCGTCCAGCGTCCGCCGCGCCTTGGGCGTCGCCGCGCCCGCGGCGAGGGCGTCGTCCACGCGCCGCGTCAGACCGTCCAGGAAGAGCGGGTCGATGACCTTGTGGATGTTTTCCACCGAGGTGTAGACCATGCCGCCCGCGCGGCGCGTCGCGGGGTTGAGCGTGCTTTCGAAGAGCGCCCCGAAGATGGTCGGCGTGATCCCGCGCCAGTCGAAGGTGCACGCCTTGAGGAGCAGCTGGCGGATCTCCTCCGTCAGCGGCGGCACTTCGCTTTCGGACGCGCCCCGGAAGAGCCCGCCGTTCGTGTAGGGGAAGGCGGCCAGCTCCGGCTCGAGGTAGACGCCGCGGCGTTCCGCGGGCGTGTCAAGCGTCTGGAAGAGCTGCACGAGGCGCGTGCGCAGAAAGTCCGCCGGGGTGGCCGCGAGCAGGCGCTTCAGGACGTTCTTGGGGAACACGCCCGCGTCCTCCGCGTACAGGCAGAAGACGAGCCGCACGCACAGGCGGTTCAGCGCCGCCAGTGCCGCGGAATCCGCCGCGGCGTACCGCTTCAGCAGCGCGTCGTAGAGTTCGGCGACGATACGCCCGGCCTGCACGGAAATCTCGCGTTCGCGGGCGACGGACTTCTCCTTCGGGTCCACGAGAAAGGCCAGGCGGTAGAGTTCTTTCGGCAGGTCGGCCAGGCGCAGCACGAACGGCGCGGCCAGCGGACGCGTGCGGTCGTAGATCTGGAACGTGTCGAAGTTGCATGTCACGATCCAGCGCGCCTTTTCGCCGTAGGGGCGGGCGTTGTCGTAGGCGGCGGCCTGTCCGTAGGGGGTCAACCCGCCGTGGCCCGCCTGGGGTGCGTCGAGGTCGATGCCGCGGGACTTGTGCTCGATGAGCACGCGCGTTTCGGGAATCCACGCGTCCAGGAACCCGGTCGCGCCTTTCAGAGGCACCGGAACCTGGTACTGCACGCGCGAGACGACGTCCGCCGTGCCCAGCACCGTGCCCAGCAGATCGTTCCAGAACTGCTGGTCCTCGCCCTTCTCGCTCCCGCGGCGCAATGTCCAGCGCGCGACAAACTCCCGGGCCGCGCGTTTCTGCTGCTCGTCCACTTTCATAGGCGTCTATTATACCAAATCCAGCCCGGCTGTTGAACCCAAAACCGCAACATTCTCTTCCCGTTCTCCCGATCTCCCCGACCAATAATGACAGGCCCCCAGTCTACAATTCTACAACTCTACGCGGCCAAACCCGCGCGGGCGGCAGGGACTGGGCCGGAGGAACGGGAAAAGCGGGACGGGTGGGACAATTACAAACGGGACGCCGCCCCCAAATCCTGTTAATCCTGTAAATCCTGTCTAAAACCACTCCCCCCCCCTTCTCCATGTTCTCCTGATCGTCACGGCCATTCATCCCACTCTCTACAATTCTACGCCTCTGCACAGCCAAACAATCGATAGGCACCCTTCTCTACGTAGGTCAGTGACCTACGATATAAAGGTCACTGACTTTTGACACGAAAGTCACTGACCTTTGATGTGAAAGTCACTGACCTTTGCGGACCCGGGAAGGCGTCCGCATACAAAAAACCGGGGACGAAGGTTGCCCCTCGGACCGGATCCCCACGGATCCGCCGCGCTGCGGCTCCGCGCTTATTCCGCGTCTTTCAACTGGAGGTTCTTGCCGGCGA
>DBKW01000052.1:0-3642 GCA_002298665.1 Verrucomicrobia bacterium UBA740
ACATTTTCTACACGGTTAAATTCAACCCTCCCTTAAATTTATGGAAACGTTCGACCCTATCATCAAGATAACGGACCCCTGCCAGCCGCTGGCGATCGACCGCGCCCGTCCGCTCGAAATCGAAGTGGGCTGCGGCAAGGGCAAGTTCCTGGCCGCGCGCGCCGCGGCACATCCCGAGTGCGACTTTCTCGGCATCGAGCGCATGCTCGAGCGCGTGCGCCTCTTCGCCGGCAAGTGCCGCCGCGCCCGCCTCACGAACGCCCGCGTCCTGCGCCTCGAGGCCCTCTACACCTTCCACTACCTCCTGCCCGACCACCACGCCCGGCGCGTCTACGTCTTCTTCCCCGACCCCTGGCCCAAGCGCAAGCACCACGCCCACCGCCTGTTCGGTCCGCTCTTCCTGAACGCCCTCTGGAAACGCCTGGAAACCGGCGGACGCCTCGAGTTCGCCACCGACCACGCCGAGTATTTCGCCGCGGTCGAGGCCTGTTTCGCCGCGGACGGACGCTTCCGCCGCGTAGAGCCGATGGCGCGTCCGCCCGAGGTGTGGACGGAGTTCGAGACGATGTTCCGCGCCCAGGGCCTCGAGGTCCATTCCGCCGCGTGGGAAGCCCTGCCGGGTCCGGACGCCCCCCTCGAGCCGCTGCGCATCCCGCCCGAAGCCGAACCGCGCGAGGGCCTCGTCCGCCGCGACGCCGCCCCCGACACCTCCCTTTGACCACCTACTCCTTTATTTTACGCCTACCATGATAAAACCGCAGATTCAGACCCGCCTCGTGACCGAAATCGGCGTGAGCGCCCCGCAAATCGCCGCCGTCGAGAAACTTCTGGCGGACGGGTGCACCGTCCCCTTCATCGCCCGCTACCGCAAGGAGGCGCACGGCAACCTCGACGAAGTGCAAATCGGCAAGATCCAGGAGCGCCTGGCCTACTACACCGACCTCGAGGCCCGCAAGGAGACCATCCTCAAGTCCATCGACGAACAGGGCAAGCTGACGGACGAGCTGAAGGCGAAGATAGCCGCCTGCTACCAGAAGACCGCGCTCGAGGACCTCTACCAGCCCTACAAGCCCAAACGCCGCACCCGCGCCCAGATCGCGAAGGAAAAAGGCTTCGAACCCCTGGCGGACGCCATCTGGAACGGCGCGCCCTTCGAAGGCTCGGGCGAAGACCTGCAGTTCGCACGCGACATCCTGGCCGAACGCCTGGCGGACAACGCCGAAATCCGCGGACTCGTGCGCCGCGCCTTCGCCCAGAAGAGCGTCGTCAAGAGCGAGGCGGCGGGCGAAAAAGCCAAGGAGCCGACCAAATTCGAGCAATACTACGACTTTTCCGAGCCGCTGGCGACAATCCCCTCCCACCGCTACCTCGCCATCCGCCGCGGACAGAAGGAAGGCGTCCTGTGGGTGCATCTCGAGCTCGAGCGCGGTCCGGTCGTGGAGGACATCCTCGCGCTTGCCGCCAAAGACGCGCCGCGCCCCTGGCCGGAAGCGAACCGCGCCCAAATCGCCCTCGCCGCGGAGGACGCCTACAAGCGCCTCCTGGCCCCGAGCTGCGAAATCGACGTCACCGTCGAGAAGAAGATGGAAGCCGACCGCGCCGCCGTCGACGTGTTCGCCGAGAACCTCCGGCACCTGCTCCTCGCCTCCCCCCTGGGCGAGAAGGCCGTCCTCGCCATCGACCCGGGCATCCGCACCGGCTGCAAGGTCGCCATGATGGACAAAACCGGCAAATATCTCGGCAAAACCGTCATCTTCCCCCAACAGAAGGCCGACGAAGCCGCCCGCACCCTCGCCCTCATCGTCAACAAGTACCGTCCCGAGGCGATCGCCATCGGCAACGGCACGGCCGGACGCGAGACGGAAGCCTTCTGCCGCGCCACGCTGAAGAAACTCCACGCCCAGCATCCGGAAATCCCCATCCCGATCGTGGTGAGCGTCTCGGAGGCGGGGGCGAGCGTGTATTCGGCGAGCGAAATCGCCCGCAAGGAGTTCCCGGACCTCGATCTGACCGTGCGCGGCGCCATTTCCATCGGCCGCCGCCTGCAGGATCCGCTGGCGGAACTCGTGAAGATCGACCCGAAGGCGATTGGCGTGGGGCAGTACCAGCACGACGTGCACCAGCCGCTCCTTTCCGCCAAGCTGGACGAAGTGGTCGTGAGCTGCGTAAACGGCGTGGGGGTGGAACTCAACACGGCGAGCGCCCCTCTGCTGGAGCGCGTCTCGGGCGTGGGGCCGGCGCTGGCGCAGGCGATTGTGGCCTGGCGCGACGAACACGGTGCGTTCAAGAGCCGCGAAGAACTCAAGCAGGTCAAGGGACTGGGCGCGAAAGCCTTCGAACAGTGCGCCGGCTTTCTGCGCATCCGCGGCGCGGCCAATCCGCTGGACGCCTCCGCCGTGCACCCCGAACGCTACGCGCTTGTCGTGCGCATGGCCGCCGATCTCGGCGTGGGGCTGGGCGAGCTCGTGGGCAACCCCGCCGCGGCGAAGAAAATCGACGTGCGCCGCTACATCACAAGCGACGTGGGCGAACCCACCCTGAAGGACATCGTGGGCGAACTCGCCAAGCCCGGACGCGACCCGCGCGCCGTCTTCGAGCCGCCCAAGTTCCGCGAGGACGTCACGAAAATCGAGGACGTCAAGGAAGGCATGAAACTGGAAGGCGTCGTCACGAACGTGACCGCGTTCGGCGCGTTCGTCGACATCGGCGTGCACCAGGACGGACTCGTGCACCTGTCGGAACTGAGCGACACCTACCTGACGGACCCGGCGAGCGTCGTCAAAGCGGGCGACCGGCTCAAAGTGACCGTCATCGGCGTGGACAAGGCCCGCGGGCGCATCTCGCTTTCCGCCAAAACCCACCCGGTCATCGGCGGGGCGTCCGGCGGCGGACACGGCGGCGGGACTGCGGGCGGCACGCGTCCCCGGCGGCAGACCTCCTTCGCGCCCAAGGGCAGTTCGGGCTTCTCGTGCAACCCCTTCGCGAACCTGTGATGTTCTCGCTCGTCCTCCTGCGGCCCGAAATCCCCCACAATACCGGGGCGATCGGACGCCTCTGCGTGGGGCTGGACGTGCCGCTCCACCTCGTGAAGCCGCTCGGCTTTCGGCTGGACGACCGGCTGATCGCCCGCGCGGGGCTGGACTACTGGCCCCATTTGCGCCTCTCTGTGCACGATACGTGGGAGGAGTACCTCCAGGCCGCCGCCCCCAAGCGCCTCTTCTTCCTCTCCACCCGCGGCACCCGCTCGCTCTACGCCTGCCGGTTCGCGCCGGGGGACGCGCTCGTTTTCGGCAACGAGAGTTCGGGCCTGCCCAAGCCCTTCTACGAAAAATACGCCGCGGACCTCTTCCGGATCCCCATGCCCGGACCTTTCGCGCGCTCCATCAACCTCGCCAACGCCGCGTCCATCGCCGCCTACGAGTGCTACCGCCAGCTCCAGGGCTAGGCGACCCCTTTACACGGCGCGGCAAATATGATATACTATTCCGCAAATATTTCGGGAGAACCGGAAAGATGGCAAACGGATACGAGCGAAACGAAAGCGGCCACCGCCTGACGCGCAACGCGTGGGCAGGGCTCGCGGGACGCGTCCAGGCGCGTCCTAGCGCGGTCCTTTTCGCCTTGAATACCCCCCCCCCCCCT
>DBKW01000052.1:3687-9220 GCA_002298665.1 Verrucomicrobia bacterium UBA740
CGCGGTTTCGGACGGAACCGCGGCGCTTGCCTTTTACCTGCTTTCAACCTCTTCTCAACCGAGAAGTTTCGTAGGGATGACAAGTCTATTCCTGCGGAAAACTCAAACCAACAGAAAGGAAAATACATAATGAACATCAAGACCATGCTCGCGGCCGCCGCGGTAGGTGTTTCCACCCTCGCCTCGGCTACCACGTTCCAATACATGGTGAATCCGAACTACAACTTCGGATTTACGCTAGGCGATGAAGTCGTGTTCCGCGTCGGCGCGGCTTACGCTGACGGTGGTGCCGCGGGCGAATGGGTTATAAAGAACTCTCCCTGGGTTAAACCTGGAGAAAAAACAACCTATACGCTCAAGGATTCAGCCATCGCGGGCAACTCCGATGCGCGCAAGGGTTATCGCTTCCGCTTCGGCTTGTTGAACAACGACAAACAAACTTGGACGCTGTCCAAGGAAGAAATCAAGGCAGGCAACACGATCGGCGGCAAGTGGACCTACGGCGACAAAGAATACGAAGGCTTCTGGAACATGCTGGACGAGGTGATCGCGAGCGGCGTAGATTTCAAATGGGATTTCAAGGATAAGAACGGCAATACCTTCGTGACGTTCAGCGCGCAAGCCCAGGCCGTTCCCGAGCCGACGAGCGGGTTGATGCTCCTCATCGGGGCGGGCATGCTGGCGCTCCGCCGCAAGGCGGTCCGCGCCTAAGGGACGGGACGCGTAGCCGCGCCGAAAAGGGACTCCTGCCGTCCGGGCGGGAGCCCTTTTTTTGTCCGCCCCACTTCGGGGGTTTACGGCGTGCGGCAAAAATGTTATACTATCCGGCACACGAAAGGATCAGCAACAATGAACATGAGAATCCTCCTCGCGGCCCTCGCACTCGCCGCCACCCCCGCCATCCAGGCCATGGAACTCAAATGGACCATCTACCCCAACAACGTGACAGCCGCGGAAGGCGGCAACTACGCCGACTGGAACTACGGTCTCTTCCTGGCTGGCACGGCCACCACCTCGTACAACTCGCTTCCGCGCGAAAAATGGAGGTACGACCAAAACGGCTGCTTCAAACTTAACCTTCGCGACACAGTATTGCCGGACAATACACCGTTCTTCTTCGGCATTATGATCTATGATGACACGGCAAAGGCCTATAAAGGCTCGGCGTCCACCCAACTGCTTTCTAAAGTAATCGACGGCACAACCTACTATTACGGGGGCATTACACTGGGTCAAATCCGTGAAGCCATCAATAGTAAAGGTTCCTTCAAAACCGATTTGAGCAACAACGCCGGTTATATCATGCTGACACCCGAGCCGACGAGCGGACTCTTGCTCCTTCTGGGGACGGGATTGCTCGCGCTCCGCCGCAAGGCGGTCCGCGTCTAACGTCCGGGCGACCCCCGTCACGGGTGCACCAGAAGAAAACGCCGTGGAGTTAAACTCTGCGGCGCTTTTGTTTTGTCCCGCGGACTGCCGCGGCGCGTGTGGAATCCCTACCCGCCCGAAGGAGAGGGGTTCGGGGACGCGGCACATCGTCGCGCCACCCCCATCCCCGTCCGGACATTACATTGCAGAAACCGAATGAATTCACGCTTTACAAAGCGCACCCGAAATGATATAATGTGTCTCGAATGGTCAAAAGAGAAAAGAATGGATGAAAATCAAAGTCCTAATCGCCGCGGTCGTGCTGGCCGTGCATACAGCCGTCCCGGCGCTGACGCTGGAGTGGACCGTTACGCCCAGCGCGGGCACGGACCGCTACGGGTACGCCTATGACGAGTGGACGCATATCTTCATCAAGATCGACCGGGGAGTCGACAACGCCCTTCCCCGCCCGGGCTATGACCGCAATCACGGTTTGAAGCTCGTGTTCGACGAAAAGAACATCGCCCCCGATACGCGGTTCAAGTTCGGCATCTATACGTACGCCGGGGACGGCGCGCGCAGAGGCTGGGCGTCGACCGGCTCGAACAATGTGGACGCATTCGACTTTCGCGGCACGGTCACCTGGGCGCAAATCCGCGACGCCATCAAGAAGAACGGCTACATCCGGATACCTTTTGCGGATAAGGACGCCGGCTACATGACGCTCAAAGCCGTCCCCGCGCCGCCCGGCGAGACGTCCTTGCGCTTCGGTTCGGACGCGATTCGCCTCTTGCCAAACGACCGCTGAATATGATACAATAGACCGCGTGACAATCCCCGCGGCAGATTCCGCGTCGCAGACGGCGGTCCGTATCGACGAAAGGAGCAAAACATGAACAGAAGATGGAGCATTCTCGTCGCAGGCGTGTTGACTGCGACCCTCACACTGGCCCGTCCGCCGGACCGGGACGGCCCGGATAGGCGCCGCGGCCCGGATAGGCGCCGCGGCCCCGAAAACGACCGCCGTCCACCCCAAGCCGAGCGTCCGAAGCGTCCACCCCAAGCCGAGCGTCCGAAGCGTCCACCCCAGGCCGAGCGTCCGAAGGAACCGCCGCAGGCCGAGCGTCCGAAGCGTCCGCGTCCCGAACCGGAGCGTCCGAAGGAACCGCCGCGGCGCAAACACGAGAAGAGCCGCGCGTTCTGGGGCGGGGTCGTCGGCGGGCTGATCGGCGCGGCCGTATCCCGTCCGGAACCGCCGCCTCCGCCGCCGCAGACGACGACGGTCGTTGTGCAGCCGCGCACCCGCCGCGTCTGGGTTCCCGAAAAGTACATCTACGAGACCGTCGACGGCGTCACCACGCGCACCTTCGTGCCGGGACACTACGAGGAAGTCCCGTACTAAGCCGCCGGACGCCTCCCACGCCGGTTTTCCGTCCGGGCAAGGACGCCCCCCTCCTGTCTTGCGTCCCTGCCCGGACTTTCTTTTTCGCACAAACCGCTCCACTAAAGTGCCAAAATATGGTATAATGGTGGGGTATGATTGATTATAAGCAGGAATTCTTCGACCGCGAATATTCGGCGCGCGAGGCGTACGGACGGCTCTGGCGGTCCGCCAAGCGCTATCGCTTCCGGATTGTGGTGGGGGTCGTGTGCGGCATGTTGACGGCGGGGACGCTCGTGCCGCTCTTCCAGGCGGTGCAACCGGCGCTGGAGAAAGTGAGCGTCGTGCAGGACGTGAAGGCGGAATTCGCCGCGGAGGACGAAAGCGCCGCGCAAACCGCCGCGCCCAATCTGACGGTTCCCAAGGGGATGAAGGCGCCGTCCGCCGACCTGCCGTCCTGGTATCCGAAAGCGGAGAAGTTTGCGCAAAAACTGGGCATTTCGCTCACGAGCGAGGACGGGGCGGTCGGGGGCGCACTGGCGTTTCTGGCGATCGTCGTCATCCCGTTCGTGGCGCTCGTCCGGCTCGGGCTCGTCTTCCTCAACCAGTACTGCCTCACGTGGGCGGGGTCCAAGGTCGTCGCCGACATGCGCGTCGAGCTGCTGGAGCATATCCAGAAACAGTCCCTCCAATTCTTCGGGCGCATCGATGTGGGGATGCTCATGTCGCGCGCGACGGGGGATCCGGCGCAGGTCCAGCAGATCATCCAGGTCACGCTCGCCCAACTGGCGCGCGCGCCGTTCGAGATCCTGGTCTCGGTCGGGTTCGTCGTCTATTTCGCGATCGTCAACGACATGCTCGTCACGCTCGCGCTCATCGTCGTGGGCTTCCCGATGTTCATGCTCCCGGTCATCCTCATCGGCAAGAAGATCCGCAAGTGGTCCAAGCGGTCCATGGAGCGCGGTTCGGTCGTGGGCTCGAAGATTCACGAGCTTCTGACGTGCATCCGCGTCATCAAGGCGTACAATACGGAGGAATTCGAGGACGAAAACTACGAGAAAGTTAACCGCAACCTGCTGAAAACGACGCTGCGGGCGGTCCGCATGGGGCTTCTCGTGGGGCCGACGGTGGAGACGGTGGGCATCTTCCTCATCTGCATTTTCGTCGTCTACTGCTTCGTCGCGCACGTTTCGCTCGCGATGGTCGTGCCCATGCTCGCCCCCCTTCTCATCATCTACAAGCCGCTCAAGCAGGTCGCGAGCCTGCAGGTCCAGATCGAGACGGGTACGGCGAGCCTCGCGCGCATCTACTCGCTATTGGACGTGCACATGGAGCTTCCCCAGGCGGCGCATCCGGTCGTGAAAACGTCCTTCGACAAGGAAATCGTCTTCGACGACGTCTCCTTCAAGTACGACACCGCCGCGGAAGACGCGGTCAAGCACGCCGCCTTCACGATTCCGCGCGGCCAAGTCGTGGCGGTCGTCGGGTCCACCGGGTCCGGCAAGTCGACGCTGGGCGGACTTCTCGCGCGGTTTTTCGATCCGCGCCAGGGGCGCATCACGATGGACGGGGTAGACCTGCGCGATTTGGAGGTGGCGAGCCTGCGCCGGCTTGTCGGGTCCGTCCAGCAGGAGACGCTCCTCTTCAACGAGTCCATCGAGTTCAACATCCGCTACGGTACGCCGGGGGCGACGCACGAGCAGGTGGTGGCGGCGGCCAAACTCGCCAATGCGCACGACTTCATCCTGTCCCAGCCGGGCGGATACGAGCGGAACGTGGGCGAGAAAGGCTTCGCGCTTTCGGGCGGGGAGCGCCAACGCATCGCCATCGCGCGGGCGATCTTGAAGAATCCGCCCATCCTCGTGCTGGACGAGGCGACGAGCGCGCTGGATACGGTGACGGAACGGCTTGTGCAGGACGCGCTGGACAATCTCATGGCCAACCGCACGACGTTTGCCATCGCCCACCGCCTGTCGACCATCCGCAACGCCGATCTGATCCTCGTCATGGACCACGGGGAGATCAAGGAACGCGGCACGCACGCCGAACTGTATGCGCAGGGCGGCATTTACCGCAAACTTTGCGATATCCAAGGAGAAACAGCCTGATGAAACAAGAGATCCTCGTCGTGGGCGCCGGCATCTGGGGGTGCACCGTCGCCCGCATCCTGGCCGAGCGCGGCCACAAGGTGCACGTCATCGAGAAACGCGCGGCCATCGGCGGCAATTGCCGCTGCGAGACGGACCCCGAGACGGGCATCGAGGTGCACGTCTACGGCTCGCACATCTTCCACACCTCGAACGTGCGGGTCTGGGAGTTCCTGAACCGCTTCACGACGTTCAACGGCTACACCCACAAGGTTCTGGCACGGCACGCGGGACGCACCTACTTCCTGCCGCTCGGCCTCGCGCTCGTCAACCAGTACTACGGCATCGACCTCAAGCCTTCGGAAGTCGCGTCCTTCATCGCCGAAAAGGCGGGCGCCGCGGACGAACCGCCGCGGAACTTCGAGGAGCAGGCCATCCGCTTCGTCGGACCGGACCTCTACGCGGCGTTCATCCGCGAATATACGCGCAAGCAGTGGAACCGCGACCCGAAGGACCTGCCGGCGGAGATCATCCGCCGCCTGCCGGTGCGCGCCTCGTACGACATCAACTACTTCAACGACCTCTACCAGGGCATCCCGTCCGACGGGTACAACGTCCTTTTCGCGCGGATGCTGGACCACGAGAACATCCGCGTTTCGCTGAACGAGGAATTCGTCCTGCCGGCGGAAACCGACCG
>DBKW01000052.1:9278-14875 GCA_002298665.1 Verrucomicrobia bacterium UBA740
GCGCTGACCTGGCGGAGCCTGCGCTTCGAGACGGAACGCCTGGCGCTCGCCGACTACCAGGGCACGAGCGTGGTGAACTACGTGGACGCCGACGTCGCCTGGACGCGCATCCACGAATTCAAGCACTACCATCCGGAAGACCGCACCGCCCTCGCCGCGCCCGCCACGGTCATTTCCAAGGAATTCCCGGCCGACTGGCAGCTGGGCGCCGAACCGTACTACCCGGTGGATACGCCCGAGACGCGGGCGAAACTGGCGCAGTACCGGGAAGAGGCGGCGAAATACCCGAACCTCGTCATCGGCGGACGCCTCGGGGCGTTCAAGTACTATGACATGGACAAGGCCGTCGCGGCGGCGTTCGCGGCGGTCGGGGAGGAGTAAAGCATGAAGAAACGCTGCATCGTGACGGGCGGGGCGGGTTTCATCGGTTCCGCCCTCGTGCGCCAGCTTCTGAACGAGACGGACGCGACCGTGCTGGTCGTGGACAAGCTGACCTACGCGGGCGTGCCCGAATCCCTGAAGGAAGTCGGGCTTGTGCCCGAGACGCTCGCCTCGACGAATCCGCGCCTCGCCTTCCTCAAGGCCGATATTTGCGACGCCGAAGCGATGGACCAGGCGTTCGCGGCCTTCCGGCCGGATACAATCTTCCATCTCGCGGCGGAATCCCACGTGGACCGCTCCATCGACGGTCCGGGCGAATTCATCCGCACCAACATCACGGGCACGACCACCCTTCTGCAGGCGGCGCTCTCCTACTGGCGGACTTTGGACGAGGAAGCCCGGCGCGCGTTCCGCTTTCAGCACATTTCGACGGACGAAGTCTACGGCACCCTGGGCGCGACGGGTTATTTCACCGAAAAGACGCCCTACTCGCCCCACTCGCCCTATTCGGCGTCCAAGGCGGCGAGCGACCATCTCGTGCGGGCGTGGCACGATACGTACGGACTGCCCACGCTCATCACGAACTGCTCGAACAACTACGGTCCGTACCACTTCCCGGAGAAGCTGATACCGCTCGTCATATTGAACGCGCTCGACGGCAAGCCGCTGCCGGTCTACGGCAAGGGGGCGAATGTCAGGGATTGGCTCTACGTCGAGGACCATGCCCGCGCGCTCATCCTGGTGAACGAGAAAGGCGTGCCGGGCGAGACGTACAACGTAGGGGGGCACAATGAGCGCACGAACCTGGAAGTCGTCCAGACGGTGTGCAAGGTGCTGGACGAACTGCGTCCCCGCCCGGAAGGTCCGTATGCGGATCTGATCACGCACGTGGCCGACCGTCCCGGGCACGATCTGCGCTACGCGATCGACCCGACGAAACTCATGACCCAACTCGGCTGGAAGCCGCGGGAGAACTTCGAGACGGGCATCCGCCGCACAGTCGCCTGGTATCTCGGCAACGACTGGTGGTGGCGGCCCATCCGCGCGAACCGCTACGCCGGGCAACGCCTGGGGAAAGGGAAATAGCCATGCGCAAAGGCATCATTCTCGCCGGCGGCGCCGGCACGCGCCTGCATCCGCTCACGCGCGTCGTTTCCAAGCAGCTGCTGCCGGTCTACGACAAGCCGATGATATTCTATCCGCTTTCCACGCTCATGCTGGCGGGGATTCGCGAGGTTCTGATCATCTCCACGCCGGCGGATCTGCCGAACTTCAAGCGGCTTCTGGGCGACGGCTCGGCGCTCGGGATGCGCTTTTCGTACGCCGAACAGCCGGAACCCAACGGACTCGCCCAGGCGTTCGTCATCGGCAAGGACTTCATCGGCACGGACGACGTCTGCCTCGTTCTGGGCGACAACATCTTCTACGGGGCGGATCTGCCGACGATGCTGCAGGAAGCCGCCCGATCCCAGAACCCGACCGTGTTCGGCTACCGGGTGCGCGATCCGGAACGCTACGGCGTCGTTTCGTTCGACGCGGCGGGACGCGCCGAGACGCTCGAGGAAAAGCCCAAGTGCCCCAAGTCCAACTTCGCCGTCGTCGGACTCTACTTCTATCCGAATTCCGTCGTGGACATCGCGACCAACCTGAAGCCGTCCGCCCGCGGCGAATACGAGATCACGGACGTCAACAAGACGTATCTCCTGCGCGGCGAATTGCAGGTCCGGACCATGGGGCGCGGCTACGCGTGGCTGGATACGGGCACCCACCAGTCGCTGGCGGACGCCACGAACTTCGTGCGCGTGCTCATCGAGCGGCAGGGCCTGCAGATCAGCTGCATCGAGGAAATCGCCTGGACCCAGGGGTGGATAACCTCCGACCAACTGGCTTCGCTCGCCGCGACGTACGGCAAGTCGTCCTACGGCGACTATCTGCGGCGGCTCATCTCGGGAGGCAACCCATGCAAGTAGAAGACACCGCTCTGGCCGGCGTCAAGATCGTCCACCCCGACATCCACCGGGACGCGCGCGGCTATTTCGTCGAGACCTACAACCGCGCACGCTATTTCGCCGCGGGCATCACGGCGGACTTCGTGCAGGACAACGAGAGCCTGTCCGCCAAGGGGGTCGTCCGCGGCCTCCACTGGCAGGCGGGCGACAAGGCGCAGGCCAAGCTGGTGCGCGTGGTCCGGGGTGCCGTCTGGGATATCGCCGTCGACATCCGCAAGGGCTCGCCCACCTACGGACGGCACGTCGCCACAACCCTCACGGCGGAAAACGGCCTGCAATTCTTCATTCCGCGCGGTTTCGCCCATGGATTCATCGTTTTGGAGGAGAACACGCTCTTCTCCTACAAGTGCGACAACTTCTACTGCAAAGAGTCGGAGCGCGGCGTGCGATTCGACGACCCGGCTCTGAAAATCGTCTGGCCCACCCTCGACATCCCCGTGAAACTATCCGAAAAAGACCAGAAGCATCCGCTTTTTGGCGCAATCGAACCTTGGTCCGCCCTATGAGGTCCATTCTTTTCCTGTTCGCGCCCCTCCTGTGCGCGTTTCCCGTCCTTTCCGCCCCCTGGGAGGAGGTCACGGCGGCACGCTATCCGGATGCGGACGCCGTCCTGGTCGAAGCCGCGGAAGACTACGCCTACCAGCCCGACGGCACGTATGTCGCGACGGAAAAAGCCGCGCTCAAGATTCTGACCGAGAAAGGCCGCCGCGAAGAGCGCGTGCAGCGCTTCGCCTACTCCAAACGCTATTCCGCGCTTGGCGGCCCCTACATCAGCATCATCGGCACGAACGGCGTGCGGCGCACGGTGGATATTTCGGCGACGATGCGCGAGGCGACGGACAACTCGTCCACCTCCGCCAACATCTACGATCCGCTCGACCGCGTCGTTACCTGCACCATCCCCGGCTTGCAGGTCGGCGAGACGCTTTGCTACACGCTCGTGCGCACCAATTTCGCCGCGCGCGTGCAGAACCAGTTCGCCCTTTTCACCGAGATGGCCTGGACGCTGCCGATCCTGAAAAAGACGGTCCGCGTGACCGCCCCGGCGTCCCTGCCGCTCAAAAAGGAGGCGGTGCGCCATCCGCTGGGCAATGTGGCCGCCACCAAGGAATCCCGGCCGGACGGGTCGGTCGTGCATACGTGGGTCGCCACGAATTCGCCCCAGGTCTTCCCCGAACCCGACATGCCCCCGCTCTATACGCAGGTCCAAAGCGTCCGCGCTTCCACACTCGCCTCTTGGCGGGAACTTTCCGCGTGGTATTGGGGGCTGTGCGCGCCGCATCTGGCGAAAACGACGCCGGCCATGACGAACAAAGTCGCGGAACTGGGACGCGACATGCGCAAGATCTACGACTTTGTCGCGCAGGAAGTGCGCTACATGGGGCTCACGATGGAAGACAAGTCCCCCGGCTATGCGCCGCATGACGTGGACATCACCTTCGACAACCGCTACGGCGTCTGCCGCGACAAGGCCGGCCTGCTCGTCGCCCTCCTCCGCATCGCCGGCTATGAGGCCTACCCGGTGCTTATCCAGGTCGGGGAGAAGATGGACCCCGAAGTCCCGACCCCCTACTTCAACCATGCAATCGTCGCCGTCCAAAACCCGGACGGGAAAGACGGCTACATCCTCATGGACCCGACGGACGAGTCCAGCAAGGATCTGCTGCCCGCCTATCTCAACGGGCGGTCCTATCTCGTGGCGCGTCCGGACGGCGAAGACCTGCGGACCTCCGGCATCGTGCCGGCCGAGGCGAACGCGGTCGTAGCCGAAACGACGGGGCGGATAGCCCGCGGCGGAATCGCCGTCCTGACTTCCGACCTGCGCTTCCGCGGCATTCACGACAATGCCTGGCGCGGCGCCCTCTTGCGCAGGCAGGCCTCCGAACGGCGTCGGTTCCTGGAGCAGACGCTTTCCGCGGCGTTTCCCGGCGCAGAACTCCTCTCCTTCGAGATCAAGCCTGAACGTCTCGCGGATACCACGCGGGAACTCCAAATCCATCTCGTGGCGCGCATTCCCGAAGTCGAGGTGGACGGCAAAACCTGCGAACTGCTGTCCCCGCCCCTCGTCAGCGGCGTATTCGGCCTCCCCATGCGCCTCCTGGAAGGACGGACCGCCCTCGCCAAGCGTGTCTTCCCGCTGAAAATCCTATCCACCGCGAAAGTATCCGAAACGCTGAAGCTGGACCTGTGGCAGATGCCTACGCCCCCCGTTTCCCCGGAAGAAACCGCAATTGACGGCAAATTCACATTCAAACGGACCTACACCTACACCAACAACACGCTCACCGTTCGCCGCGATTTGGCGCTGAATGCCCTCGAGTTCACGCCGGGGGAATATGCCGGGCTGCGGGACGACCTGGCCGCTTTGGAAGCGGCCCTGCGCAAGCCCGTCATCCTGCCGCGCGACCCCTTGCAAGGTGCCTCCGTGCACTATTTGGACGAAAAATACGATATTTCCCTGTTTTCGCCCACGTCCTGGGTCATGACAAACACGGTCGTGAAGGAGATTCTCTCCTATAAAGGAAAGAAATCGTCCGCCGAAATCGTGCTGCCCTACCACCCGTCCGTCGCCCAGATCGACATCGTCCAGGCGACCGTCTCCAACAAAAACGGACGCGTCTCCGTAGCCGGTCCACGCGAAATGAACGTCCTGGACTGCGAATGGGCGTCCGCCGCGCCGCGTTACGCCCCCGGCAAAAAGCTGATCCTCAACCTGCCGGCCGTCGAAATCGGGAGCGTCCTCTATCTCACGACCGCCACGACCGTAACGAATTCGCCCCTGCCCTTCCGCGGCAATTGGTATTTCGACACGATTGGCCAGCCCTCGGACGCGCTTTCCGTCACCCTGGACGGGAAAGTCCTGCGCCAGGCGCGCGACCTGAAACTGCACGCGCCCGAACCGAATCTGCCGGCCGGCCCCCTTTGGCGCGACACGCTGACCGTTTCCAAGGGCGATTTCGCCGCGTTCGCCGCGGCAATCCGTCCCTATCTGGAGGTAGCCCCGATAGACCCGCTCCCGCTTGTCGGGACGAACGACGTGCGGGCGATCCGCGACTGGATGGCGCGCAACATCCGCATCGCCGGCCCGGGACTCTACGAAATGCCGCTCGCGGAACAGGCGACCGCCCCCGCCCGCGTCCTCACGGAACGCTATGCAAGCCGCTTCGACTACGTCCGCACCCTCTGCGCGCTCCTGCGCGGCGCCGG
>DBKW01000052.1:15033-15247 GCA_002298665.1 Verrucomicrobia bacterium UBA740
TGGAAGCCTCCGCCTGGGCTGGCGCGACCTATTGGGCCCCCGTTTCGGGCGCCGGTTTCGGCCAAATCGACCCCGAAAACGGACAAAACTCCATCACGGACGCGCTGACGCTCGACATCCGCCCCGACGGCTCGGCGGATGTCGCCTACGAGCATCGGACCACCGGGTCGGAAGTCGGCGCTTTGCGGAAGGAGTATGCCGAAATCCTTCCCGA
>DBKW01000052.1:15356-16070 GCA_002298665.1 Verrucomicrobia bacterium UBA740
CTCTCTTTCAAGGCGCATATTCCGGATTATGCCATATTTTCGGACGATTTGCTGGTGGTGACGGTGCCGCCCTTCGCCCGTGCGCCCTTCAGTTCGCTGGAAAGCACGCCCCGGGAGAACCCGCTCGCTTCCTCGGCGACCGACGCGGCGGAAGAGGACGTCGTCGTGGTCTTTCCGGCGGGGTACGACACGATCGAGCACCTGCCGGACGACTTGCGGTACGACAGCCCCCGGCTGACATCCCGAACGACGGTCGATCGCACCCCCGACGGCCGCCTGCGCGTCACCTTGCGCCGCCAAACGCCGCGGCAGGATGCGCGGCTATTCCCGGCGGACTACGCCCCTCTCTTTCGTGAACGCGCACGGCAGATTAACAGCCGCGCCAATCGTCAAATCACGGTCCGCAAGGGCCAAAAACCAAAAGGAAAATAACATGAATCCGTTAATCGGCCGCAAGGCGTGGCTCGTCGCGCCTGTTTGTTTCGTCATCTCTCTGGCGATTCTCGTCACTCTCTGGTGGGCTTTGGAGCCCGCGACCGTGATGAACCTCTTCGACCAGGGCGGTACATCGCCCGTCGAACTCATGACGCTCGCCCTTTTCGCCCTGATCGTCCCGCTCGTCTGGCTCTGTCCGCCGGTAGGCGGTCCCGCACGAAAGCAGGCGTTTTGGAGCGCCGAATGGTCCCTTCTCGCCGTCATGGCCATCGTCCGCGA
>DBKW01000052.1:16210-23233 GCA_002298665.1 Verrucomicrobia bacterium UBA740
CCGCTGGCACGGTACCTCATTCCGCTTGCAAAAGGCTTCTTCACCCTCAAGCCCGTCGCGTGGAGCGCGGCGGTGTTTGGCGGCACAAGCGTCCTCGTGCTCGTCTGCGACCGCCTGCCGGCGTGGTACCGCCACGCCCACGACGGCACCGCCCTTTCGGACGCGGCGCGGGCGTTCTGCGCGGTTTTGGAGGAAGGCGGCGAGATGATGATGGCGCTTTTCGCGCTGCTCGCCCTCCTGCAATCCTATGTTGTTTTCAATGTTTTGGACAAAAAGGAAGATTGACATGCTGTTCGAAGTCGACAAAACGAAATGCGTCAAATGCGGGGCGTGCGTCAAGGATTGCGCGTTCCGCGCCCTCAAAACCGGCGCGGAGGGGTACCCCGAAATCCCGAAGCCCGAAAAGTGCATGCGTTGCCAGCATTGCTTCGCCATCTGCCCCGTCGGCGCGATCACCTTCAACGGACACCGTCCGGAAGACGCCGTTTCCACGCGCGGACTCGCCCTTCCCAAAGCCGATGAGGTCGAAAACTGGATGCAGGTTCGCCGTTCCACGCGGCAGTTCCGCAAGGAAGACGTGGACCGCGGCGCTTTGGAGCGGATTCTTTCCCGCCTGGGGGACGTGCCGACCGGGTGCAACGCGCGCGGGCTGACCTTCACCTGCTTCCCGACGCGCCAGGCGATGGACGCGTTCCGCGAGGCGTTCATCCGCGCCATCGAGGCGCACCGGGACGGCCCGAAACTTCTGCCGCGGTGGCTCGCCGTGCCGGCCATCCGCATGCGCGCCGGCAAGGGCGACATGTTCTTCCGCGACGCGCCGGGCATGGTCATCATCTCGTCGGACGAAACCAACCCCGCCGTGACGACCCCCGAGGCGGACGTGGCCGCGGCGTGCGCCTACTTCGAAATGCTCGCCCAGGCGCATGGAATCGCCACCTGCTGGTGCGGATTCCTCCAGCTCGTGCAGCGCGAAGTGCCCGAACTCCTCGAGAAAACCGCCGGAATCCGCCGCACGACGCCCTTCTACGCCATGCTGTTCGGCAAGAGCGCCGTCGCCTACCGCCGCGGCGTCCGCCGCGAATCGGACGCCACCATCGTCTGGAAAGAATGACCGTCCCCTTCAAAATCCTGCTGGTCGACGACGAGCGGACCATGCGTTATTGCTTCCAGCGACTGCTGGAAGAGGAGGGTTATCTCGTCGAAACCGCCAAGGACGGCGACGAGGCGCTGCGGAAGTTCGGCGCCTGCAAGCCCGATCTGGTGCTGCTGGACGTCATGATGCCCAAGAAAAACGGGCTGGCGACCTGCGTGGCGCTGCGCGACCTGGACGCAATCGTCCCCATCATCTTCTTTACGGCGGCGCCGTCCGAAATCACGCTGGTGCGGGGACTCGGCGCGGGCGCGAACGACTACATCGCCAAGGACTGCTCGCCCGAGGAACTCCTGGCGCGCATCGGCGCGGCGATTGCCCGCAGTGAAGCCGCGCTCATGTCCGCCCCCAACGCCGGGGCGCGGCGCATGCTCGGGGACGCCGTCCTCGACTTTTCCCTCATGATCGTCGAGCGCGAGGGCCAGGTCGAGCCGCTGACGCGTTCCGAAGCCATCGTCCTGCGGGCGCTGACGGATACCGTCAACCGCTTCTTCTCGACGGATGAGATACTCGAGCTCCTCTATGGTCCGAACCATTTGGCGGACGACAAGGTCGTCTCCTCGCTCATCCGCCGCCTGCGCACCAAACTCGGGCGCGTGGGCAATCTCATCGTTTCCCGCCGCGGACTCGGCTACAAAGTCGTGAATTGAGCCCGAAAACCGCAGTTGAGAGGCTGAAATCCGGATTATGGTCTTTGTTTTCAACCGTGCCAATCAAGGAGAAAACAGGCAAATGTCGCTTGAACGGGCTGGGCGGTCCGGGATGCCGCGCACATCTTATCGGCAGGACAAATCCAAGAGACCGCGGTCTTTTACCCAAGAGACCGTGGTCTTTTACTCAAGAGACCGCGGTCTTTTACCCGAGAGACCGCGGTCTCGGCTCCGTCTCGTGGGGTCGAGTTCCCCGTCTCAAGGAGATTCGGACTCCTCTGCGCGGTCGAAAACGACGGCCGCGACCCGGATGCCGGCTCTTCGACTGCAATCCATGGATTTGGTTTGAAGCAAGAAAGGAACTTATTATGAATATTTACCGGAGTTCTTCCAATAAAGTGATCGGCGGCGTGTGCGCAGGTCTTGCGGACGCGTTCGACCTCAACGTCACGGGCGTGCGCTGGGCGTTCGCGCTTGCTGCGCCTTTCCTCTCGGGCATCCCCGTTCTCGTCTACCTCGTCCTTTGGGCCGTTTTGAAGGAGCGCGATACCGGCGACGGCACCCCCGCACGGCCGTTTTAAGGGAGTGCTCCCGCAAGGTTTTCGGGACGGGAGGGGCGCCTTTCCCAAACCCCCGCGGGGACACCCGTCCGCGTCCGGTGACGGATTCGGGAGAACGGGCGCTCAGCCCATGCGCAAACGCGCGGCGAGTTCGGCGAGATGCGCCCTGTCGCCCGGTTTGTTCTCGAAGACGATGGGACCCATCCCGTAGCGCGGCACGATATGGAAGTGCAGATGCTTGACCGTCTGGCCCGCCGCTTCGCCGTTATTTTGCAGGATGTTGAAGCCTTCGCAGGGGAGCGCCTTCTTGAGATGCGCGGCGACTTTCTGTACGCGCGCCACAATTTCGCCCAATTGGTCCGCCGGGGTGTCGAGCAAGCCTTCCGAATGCACCTTCGGGATGACGAGCGTATGGCCCTCCGTAAACGGGTTGATGTCCAGATACGCCAACACCAAATCGTCCTCGTAAATCTTGAAGGACGGAATTTCGCCCGCGGCAATTGCACAGAAAACGCAGTTATTCTTCATTTTTCGCTCCCTTTCGTCATTTTCCCATGTCAAAGAGGCGCAACGTCGCACGGAAGTCCGCCGGCAAGGGGGAATGCACGGTGATTTGCTCGTGCGGATTCAACGGATTGGGCAGTTCGAGCGTCGCGGCATGCAGCATCTGCCGCGGAACCCGCATGAACCGCGGGTCGCGCGCCGACTTGAGCCCAAAAACCCGGTCCCCCAGGATGGGGGCGCGCACGGACGCCAAATGGCGGCGGATCTGGTTCGTGCGGCCCGTGTCGATCTTGACCTTGAGGAAACTCGCGTCCGGCCCCGTCGCTTCCCGCACGACTTGCGAAACGGCGCGCTGTCCGTCCAGGGGCTTTTCGATCTTGAGGTGCGCATAGGGGAAGCGTCCCCAGGCGATTGCCCGGTAGACCTTCGTCACTTTGTGCGTTTTGAAGACCTCCACCGCCGCCATGAGCGCGGCGTGGTTCTTCGCGAAAAGCAGGCAGCCCGTCGTATCGCGGTCGAGCCGGTGCGCCGCTTCCAATGTCGGAATCTTCTCCTGTTCGCGCAGAATCGTCTCCACGGACTTCGGGTCGTCGCATGTGACGATTCCCGCCGGTTTGTCGCACACGAGATAGCCTTCGTCCTGCCAAAGTACGCGCACATGGCGCTTCGCCGGCTGGGGCGCGGCGGAAGCCCCCGTCGTGCGCGCGCTCTGTTTCACCGCCCCTTTCACGACGGCGGAGGGGACCTCCACCACGTCGCCCGTCTTCAACTGGTGGCGCGCCATCCAGATGCACGTATGGTTCACCCACACGCTGCGCCCGTCGATCATGGCCTTGGCCGTGCGGCGCGAAAGCGCGAATTTCTGCACGAGGAAGTCCTGCAGAAGCTTGGCGTCGGGCTTGTTCACGACAAGCGAAACGAGTCCCGCGGCATGACGTGGAGCCTGTCTTTTCATTCTTTCCTCAAAATGCTGCCCACGACGCCGCGGATCTTGCGCCCCACCGTGTTCGGCGCGAGCGTAACTTCCACTGTTTCGGTGTCGTCCGCGTCCTCTACTTCCGACACGATCGTCACGCTTGTCTTCTCGCCGTCCAGCGCTTTCCGGAAGTTGGCCGGGAGCGGTTCGTCGCCAAACCAGTCGCTGAACCGGTGGGCCCGCGCCGATTCTTCCCCCTCCAGGCCAAACATTTCGCAAAAGGCGGGATTCACGTAGGTGAAACGCCCCTGCGCATCGCAGACAAAAAGCGACTCCTGCGCCAGACGAAAGGCGTTTTCCTTCGCACGCAGCATATCGCGCACTTTCCGGCGCCGTTCGATGTTGCGGATTGTGAACACCAGGTCGTCCGGATCGGCCAAGTCGATGATCGAAACGGCTATTTCGCACGCGAACTTGGTTCCGTCCTTGGCGCGCCCGTTGGCGTCTATGATCATGTGCCGGTCGGCTTCGACGCCGTTCCGGATACGTTGCACGACTTCCGTCGCCAAGCCGGGCACGAACAGCGAGACAGGTCGGTCGAGAACCTCGTCCGGTTCGTAGCCAAAGAACTCCTGCGCACGTTCATTTATCTCTATAATATGACCGTTCGGGTCTGTAATCACGACAGCATCGTACATTCCGCTCAGAAACTGGCGGAAAAGCGATTTTCGGTCTCTCGGTACTAAAATCGGTGTCATCACGTATATTTTAACATATTAGACGATGAGCATGCAATCCCCATAAGAGAAAAACATATAGTTTTTGCTGATAGCCAGCGCATAGGCGCACAAAGTCCGCTCCCGTCCGGCCAAAGCCGAGACCATCATCAGCAAAGTCGACTGCGGCAGATGGAAGTTCGTCAGCAAACAGTCGCAGACCTTGAACTTGTAGGGCGGATAGATGAAGATGTTGGACGCCCCCGAACCCGGCACGATGAGCGGCTGCCCTTCCGCATCCGGACGGTTGGCGATCGTCTCCAAGGTCCGGACGGTCGTCGAACCGACGCAAAAGACCCGTCCGCCGCGCGCCTTGCAGGCGTTGATGGCGTCCGCCGCCTCGGGCGTGACCGTGAACGCCTCGAAATCCATCTGGTGGTCCTCGATGTTTTCCGCCTTCACCGGACGGAACGTCCCCGGCCCCACGTGCAGGGTTATGGCGACGCGCTTCACGCCTTTCGCCTCGAGCGCGGCGAAAATCTCCGGCGTAAAGTGGAGTCCGGCCGTGGGCGCGGCGACGCTCCCCACGTGCTTCGCGTAGATCGTCTGGTAGCGGACCCGGTCCTCCAGCTCTTCCGCACGCGTACCTTCGCGCTTGACGTAGGGCGGAACGGGCGTATGGCCGAATTCGTCCAGGAGGTCCATGAGCGGACGCGCGCAGATGAACTCGACCTTCCACATGCCGATGCCCCCAAGCGGCTTCAAGAGGCGCACGCGCAGCTCGTTATGCGGACCGAACACGGCAATCTGCCCTTCGCGGCACTTGCGCCCCGAGCCGATCATGCAATTCCAGACAAGTTCCTTCACGGTCTCCGCCTCGGGCGCGGCGGAAATCATCAGAACCTCGACGCCGCCATCGGAATCTTCCCACTTGCCGAGCAGACGCGCCGGGAAGACTTTCGTGTCGTTGACGACCAGCAGGTCGTTCGGCGTGATGTACTCGACGATATCCGCGATATGACGGTGCTCGAGAACGCCCGTGTCCCGGTGCAGGACCATCATCTTTTCCGTCCCCCGCACGGCGGCGGGGTGCTGGGCGATAAGCCGTTGCGGCAGGGGATACCAAAATTGTGCAGTCTTCATGATTTGAATATGTAAATCTTGTTTTCCGTCCCCCGCAGGAGCCGTCCGATGTTCGAACGGTGCTTGAAGATGACGAAAAGCGCGACAAATGTGACCAGCACCGCCTGGGGGATGTCCGCCAGGCCGGAGGAACCCAGGATGGGGAACCAGATGGCGATTGCGAGAAACGCCGCGGCCGCGCAACTTCCGAGCGAAATGTAATGCGAGAGCGCGAACACGACGACAAACAGCGCGAAGGCGACCCCGACGAGCGCCGGCACGAGCCCAATCAGCATGCCAAAGCCCGTCGCGACGCCCTTCCCGCCCTTGAAACGCATGTACGGCGTCAGCATGTGCCCGACGACGCAGGCGAGGCCCGTCACGAGCGCCAAATGCGCCAAGGCGGGCTCGCCCCCGGCGAAATGCCGCGCCGCGAGAACCGGCAAAAGCCCCTTCAGGACGTCGCAGGCGAAGGCGATGAACCCCCATTTCTTGCCGACGGAACGGAAAACGTTCGTCGCGCCGATATTCTTGGACCCGACCGTCCGCACGTCGATGCCGCGTGCCTTGCCGATGAGAAATCCGAACGGGATGCCCCCGATCAGATACGCCGCCCCGACAAACAGAGTCCACGTCAACAGAGTTGTATTCATGATCGATCTCCTTCTCCTTCAGGGAAAACGGTTCCCGCGCCGCCGTCCGGACCGAAAAGCGACTCCAGGATGCGCTCCACTGGCGTCGTGGTCTTCTTTTTGTTGTTGCAGTCCTTGCAGCACGGCACGCAGTTCGACCGGACCGACTTCCCGCCGCGCGCCACGGGGATGACGTGGTCCATCGTCAGATTCGCCGCGCCGACATGCCGCCCGCAGTAATGGCAGACGCCCTTCTGCAGCTGCGCGCGCCACCAGTCCGTCTGGCGCAAGGCGCGCGCCTTTTCGCGCTCCCGCCGGACGTGCACCGGGTCCGGACGCAAATCGTGCCACGTCTCCATCAGGCATGGTCCTTTCCGATGAACTCGCAGGGCGCCTTCTTCGCCAGAAGTCCGCACAGGAAACGCACCCCGTAGACCACGTGGGTCGCCACGACGCCCGCCAGCGTAAGTGCCCAGACGAGCGGATTCACACTGAACGTCGTCAACGCCACGAGCGCCAGGTAAAAGCCGAGCGGAACCACCCCCGCCACGCGCGCCCAAGCCGGCAGGAACCAGACGCACGCCGCCAGAACCGCCAGATAGAGCACGAAAAGCGACGGCACAAAATACGCCAGATGAAGCGAATTGGACGGATACCGCTTCACGAAATAGCCGCGGTGGAAAGCGTACCGCCCCAACTGCCGCAAATGCGGACCGAACAGGGGCCGGCGATGATGGTAGACGACCACCCACGGATTGTAGTAGATGCGTGCG
>DBKW01000052.1:23301-31117 GCA_002298665.1 Verrucomicrobia bacterium UBA740
GGTCGAGGATGCTCTTCCGCACGAGAAGATTGCAGCTCGGATAGTCGTCCACGTCCCGGCAAATGCCGCCCGCCTTGTACCGGTAGCGGTAGTTCCCCGAGACGAGGAAATTGTCGTAGACGCGCCCGCCGATGCGCGCGAGGAATCCGTCCCCGGGCGGCGTCACGCCCGGACCACCCACCGCGCCGACCGTGGGATCACCGAACTCCCGCACGGCGTACTCCAGCCAATGGGCGTCCGGATAGGCGTCGTCGTCGATGAACGCCACGATTTCGCCTTTCGCCGCGGCGAGTCCCACATTGCGCTTTTCCGCCGGGCGCACCTTGCCGGTCGGGATGACGCGCACGCGACCGCCCGCTTCGAGCCCGGGCTCGGGCCCGTCCGGCAGGACGATAACTTCGAAATGTCTGTACGTCTGGGCGGAAAGCCCCTTGAGGCACTCCTCCAGGACGGCGCTCGCGCGCGGACAGGCGATGACGACCGAAACCAGCGGCTCGTGCCCAAGCGGCGGCGGAATCGTCCGCGAAGCGTAGTAGTCCAGCATGCGCAGCCGGTAGAAGACCGCCAGCGAATCGAGCGCCATTGCCTTGACGGTCGACGGCTTGAGCGCCCCGAACTTGTCGCCGAAATGGATGACGACCGGCGCTTCGGCGATGCGCGCCCCCCGCTGATGGGCGATCGCCAGCAATTCCAGGTCGAAGGCGTAGGTCTTCACGAGCATGCGCCCGAGCGCCTCGCCCAAAACGCCGCGCTTGAAGAGCTTCATCCCCGTCTGCGTGTCCGTTATCGGGAGCCCAATCGCGAGCCGCACGAGCGTGAAGTACGCCCAACTCACGATGCGCCGGTGCCACGGATATTGCACGACCGACTCTGGATGCCGCTTGGATCCCACCACGATATCCGCGCCTTTTGCGCACATTTCGGCGAAAAAGCGCCCGGTCTGGGACGGGTTGATGTCCAGGTCGCCATCCAGCAGCAGCACATAGTCGCCTGTCGCGGCCTCGAATCCCGCGCGCAACGCCGCGCCCTTGCCGCCGTTGCGGTCCAGCAGGACGGGGCGGATCACGACCGTCGCCCGTTCGTCGGCGTACGCCTGGGCGACATCCAGAAGTGCCGCGCGTGTATTGTCCGATGAACCGTCGTCCACGGGTATCAGTTCCGCGCGCAGACCTTTGTCCGCGTATAACGTCGCGATTTCGCGCAGGTTCGCCGCGATTGTCGAGCCCAGATTGTAGACCGGCAGGACGACCGAGAGCCGTCCGTTCCCCACGCAGAACCGTGCCTGCGACCACTCCTCACATGCGTCTGTCATACATACGTTATTTCAATCGCACCCGCGGATCCAGCGCGGCATAGGCGAGATCCGTCAACAAATTGACGAACTGGTAGACCAGCGCACTCATCACCACGACGCCGCGCACGACCGCCATGTCGGACGAGTGGATTGCGTTGATGGCCACCGACCCCAGCCCGGGGATCCCGAAGAAGCTTTCCAGAAGCAACGATCCCGAGAAAAGATACGGAATGGAAAGCGAAACGTACGTCACGATCGGAATCAGCGCGTTGCGCAGGACGTGGAAGACCAGAATGTACGCGGCGGACCGCCCCCTCGAACGGGCCGTCAGGATGTACGGCTTGTAAATCTCGTCCAGTAGCGCCGTGCGGAAGAACCGCACATCCACCCCGAGCGAACTGACGATACCGATGAGGACGGGCAAAGCCAGATACGCCGCGCTCTCATAGCCCCAGATCGGGAACAGCCCCGCCTTGTACGCCAGGAAAAACTGCCCCGCCAGGACCCAGACGACGTAATTGACGCTCATGAGCACGGTGGAGACGACCAGAATGGACTTGTCCACCCACCGCCCGCGCCAAGCGGCCGAGAGCAGCGCCAGCATGAGCGCAAGAAGCGTCCCGCCGACGAGGATCGGCACCGTAAGGGAGAGCGAAGGCCCAACGCCGCGCAGCAGAACGGACGTGACAGGCTCTTTCAGCTCGACCGAATAGCCGAGCTCGCCCTTCAGGAGATTCGAGACGAACGTGATGAATTGCGAATCAAGCGCGAACAGGAGCGGCTTGTCGAATCCGTGCAGCCTGTTGAACGCGGCGATGGACTCCGCCGTCGCGTTCTTGCCCAGGATCGTCTCCGCGGGAGAGCCGCCCACGACGTTGAACAGGACGAACGTCAGCACAAGTATCCCGAACGTCGTCGGGATGACTTGCAGAAAACGTTTGCCTATATACCTCAACATAGAAACCAGCGCGTTCCCTTATTTAGGCGCGTGGATGGCCTTCTCGAGCTGAACCGCCAACTGTTCGGGGTCGCACGTCTCTAGCCGCTGCAGCGTCTTCGCCCAGCGATAGGCACCCGAACCCGCCGCATCGAAAGGACGGTGCACCAGCAGATCGTCGAAAGCCCGCCGCCGTTCGAGATATTTCGTCCGCGTTTCGATGAGCTTCTCCTTGAATCCGGAGACAAATGCCTGCGCGAACGCGGCGAAATCCTTCACGTACGGCGCGCGCCGCCGCACGACTTCCGCATAAGGAGCAACCAGTTCCTCGAAGGGCTTCAGATAGCCGACGAACGACCCGGCATGATCGAGAACCGCGACATGTTCCGGGAGCCCGTCGAGCCCCTGCTGGACGATCTCGTAGTTGGTGTCGAAGATGTTCTCGCCGTTCTTCGTGGCCAAACGCCCGACGATCATGTCCATCGCCGCCGCGCCACCCATCAGATGGGCGAACTTCTTGGCATAGGCCGGATTGCGGAACTTGCCGACAGGCACCTTGTCCGACGCCGTCCCCGACGTGTAGGCGCGGATGAAGTAGTAGGCCCGCACGGTCGTGCCGTTGTACTGGTTGTGCCCGTGGTAGGGCTCGGCAAACTGTCCGAAACCCACATATTGCGGCAGACTCATGCCCAGCTGTTGGCACATCAGGCGGCGGTCCATGATATAGTCGGCGTAGTCGTTCGCCTCTATGATGGACTGCAAAAGGTTCTTGCCCTCGTCCAAATGCTCGGCAATGCCCCACTTCTGGAAACGCAGAATGGCGACATACGGCTCCAGCCGGCTCGTTTCCTTCATTTGCAGGATGTAGATCGATCCGCGGTGCGGACCGGCCTCGGGGTGGCGCGCGAGCGAATTGGCGATGCGCCCGATGTTGACGTACTGCAGGTCGCGGTAGAACCGCACGAAATTGAAGATGATGTTCCTAACCCGCGGGTCGCAAACCTGTCCCAATTCGGGGTCGCGCGTGCGGGTGTACTCGTCCCAAAGCGGGTCGAAGATGAGCTCGCCGCGGTCGATGCGCGCGCCCGGCAGCCATTCGATCTGGCGGAAAAACTCCGGCGAAAGCCCCTGAATGAGCTCGCTGCCGTCGATTTCGGGCGCGTTCGACACGCGTGTCAAGGCCGCGCACATGGCGTTGCGCCAGGCGAAATTCTCCACGCTTTCGTCCCGCAGATCCGCCGGCAGGGACATGCGCCAATCCAGATCGATCTTGTCCGTCGCCCGGCGCAACTCCTCGTCCGAAAGACGGTCCACGTCGAGATGCTGTATGGCCTTCGCGATCCCTATGGGCGTGGTCGTGGGGAAGACTTCCGCCTCCGGATTGCCCATGCGGTTGCGGCGCGAGAAAAGCGCGACGACCTCCCGCGCCTGCTCGCGGAACTCCGCCGGGGGCAGCTTGGCGATTTCCGCATAGCCGCCGACGGTGAGGAAGCGCGTGCCGGTGTTGCGGTTGTAGTAGTAGATGCACCCGTGGTCGATGGAGACGTGCGAATCGAGAATCAGCCGCTTCATGTCGTCCTGCGAAATCGGCTGCCGCGCCATGCGCCAGTTTTCGCCGCGTGCCCGCAGCGCGTTGCGCACTTTCGCCGCGTGCGTGTTCAGAAAGCGGATGCGCCGCTTGGACACGAGTTTCTGCAGTTCCTCGTCCGCCTTGAAAGCCAAATCCATCCGTTCGGGGTCCGGCCGGATGTAGACCGCGTCTTCCGTCATGATCAAATCGACCGAATCTTCCATCTCGGCGGCGACCTCTTCCGGCGAGAGGGGCGGTATCCCCTTCGCCGCGCGCTCCGCGTTGAGCGTGTCTATCCACAGCAGCCGCTGGGTCGCGTGCACGCCCCGAACCGTCACTAAACCAGGTGTCTTGAAGAAAATCGTACCGATGCGACTCAGAAGTTGCCCGGACGCGTCTTTCGCAAAAAGTTTCTCGCCTAGTATTTTCATAGAACTCTATTATACCATATTTCGAGCACTCTGCGTTCACTTTTCTTGGAAAAACGCAAATTACTTGTCATTTGACAAAGTAGGTAAGCAAGAGCGGCGAGTCAAATCGGACGAATCGTTTGGTCTAACCTCCTAAAACACGGCTCAAGGTACAGAAAAGGGGCGGGAAGTTTCCTTTCCGCTCCCTTAGAATCCTCTTTTCCCGCTAAGCTCTCGCTTGCAAAAGCAGAGATTTGACCCTCTCGCAAATCAATTCACAATTATGAGGATTGACGATGAATATTCTTCTCGTTTAATTCTATCCATTGCGCGGCATTTTCACCTTTCCCCCCAATCAATCTTCTCGCCTTTCTTCCTGGACTCGAGAAATTGTCGCTTCAATTCATCGGCGTTAAACGTCATCCCCGACTCGAAATACGCCTTCGCCGCCTTACCGATGCCATATGTCGTCGCAACCACGCCCGTTGTCCCCTGCAGGAACGAAATGAGCCTCTTGCCGAAAGAACTCGTCCCGCCTGCACTCAGAATCTTGGTTACAATCTTGCGGTCGACGCTGTAACCATATACACTGCCGATCTTGTGGATCATATAGATTTCATTTGCCATCATAATCGGCGCACCCACAACTTGGTCTAGTCCGATCGTAGCCGCTGCCGCCCGGCTGGCCGCCCAGTTTATGAAATGATCGGCTTCTTCCGAACATTGCCGCTTCGAATCGGCGATTATGGACGAATAATAAGCCTGCCATTCGTTCTCGTACTCGGCAATTTCCTTCCCGGCATTCGCAAGAGAAGCGGACGTAACCTCGCGCGTCATTTGCAGAAGCCGGTCGATTCCTGTTTTCTTCCGCCCCGAGACAAAAACCGTGCGGCGCTCGTCCACAACCTCCGCCAGCGCCCGTTCAAAACGTTCGAACTGCTCCTTTCGCATGTCTTCGGATTTCGTCACAACGAGCAGGGCCTTCTCAGGAAAACTGGAGAGGAACTTCATATCCATATCCTGGAGCCTGGCGTTCGTACCGTCTACGCAATACCAGATCGCATGAATCAGGTTCCCGGCAATGCCGGTGTCAAGTCGACGATCAAGCTCGCCTTTGATCTTCGCGACGAAATCTTCCATCCGTTGTCCCGGTTCATATCCTTCGCTGTCGACGTATGTCGTCGGACCCGCCGAATAGCAATCAAAGCCCCTTGTTTGTGCATGAGAATCGCTGATCGCGGAATCCGGCACCGTTCCCGGCGCCGTCACTGACTGTATCAAACCTGTCTTGCCGACTCCGGTTTTACCGCAAACGAGTATATTGGCAGAATCCATAATCATTTCTCCTGTTGCGAGTTATCCGCGCGACACCAGACAATAGCGCGGCGGACAACTCTAATGTACATTTATCAAGCTTTGTTGTTCTTCCACGCCGAACAGAACTGCTCTAAGATCTCGGGGTCAAATGCCATCTTCGGAGGCTCCCTCCCGTCGACCTTGGCCAAAGCCGTTCCCTTGAAAATAGACTTTACATACAGGCCCATCGCGCCGGTAATGGTTGCGGCAACGGTACCGTTGATGGCGGCGCCGGCAACAGAACCGTGCCCTGGAAATAGTTTTATGGCATTGGCGACTAGGAATTTTCCGGCCTGTTTCGCGACAAACGGAAGAAACTGTGCCTTGATCTTTTCGGCGTCCATGCCGTATAGCCCCGCCAACGAAGCTATCATCGTAATCTGCACCGGCACGATAATTGTCGCATCCGAGAACGGTATCGGGCTTGCCGCAGCCGCGGTCGCGGCGGCTGCTCCGGCTCCGACAATCACATCCGCCTTAGATTCCTTCGCTTCGATGGCGGCCTTCTTCGTCTCCTTGTCTATTTTCTGCTGTTCGATGAAGGCATCGTGGTAGGCGGCTGGAAGCATCTTGTACGTAAGCCTCGTGAGATCGGCGCATCCCTGGCAGCCGCCCTCCTTGTCGCTGGTGAAGATTATCCGTTCTTCGGGGACCCCCGCATTCAACACCTCAGCCTTGAGAGCGTCCTTCTGTTTGCCGCGGATGATGTCCGCCTTGCTTATGACGACGATCACGTGCTCGGGATTGAACACCGACTTGATCAGATGCCTGTCGCATTCGGTGACGCGTGCTCCGGGACCCTGGATCACATACCACACGATATGAATGTGATCGTCAACGTTCGGGCTGTTCTGCTTTTCACGGATGAAGTTGCTGGTCATCCGGACAAAATCCTCTTCGGAGTCCCCGTTTTCCATTCCCTTCGAGTCGTAGACGCGCACCAAATCGTTCGCAAACTCCTCGAAACCCTGAGTTTTGGGTTTTCCCTCGCCAATCTTGTCTTGTGGCACTATTTCGTCGCCGAGAATGGCATTTATGAGAGAACTCTTGCCCGATCCCGTATATCCACAGACAAGGATATTCGGACGGTGATAGTATTTCCGCTTCTGCCTTGCGAATTCCTCTGTGAACTGCCACTCTGCTTGCTCTTGCGTATATTCTCTCTTTTCCATATTTCCTTACCTTTCGTTTAGTTGTTATATTGTATTCCGGCTTCGTCCTTCTCTGCTATTGCAAGAGCGGACATTCAGTTTCCGGCATTGTACGTCACGGACATCTCTCCATCGTCACCATGTTCGTTGCGCATCCCCATGAGGTGTTTATATTGCTTGCGGGTGACTATTCGCGGTTGCGGGCCTTTTACCAGGGGATCATTGTGCGTTGGCGGCCACCAGTACATTCCGCACAGATTCATGAGTTTCTCGCCGATCGGTTTCTTGTAGACCGATTTCCCATCGAATCCCTTTCTCTTCTCCATGGAGTCACTCCTTATTTTCGCCGTAATTAGGTGAAAGCAACGCTGCCGCGGCCTCAACAAAAGCCGCGTCCAAGGCCACGCAACAGCCTTCTGTGGCGTTGCTAGCGAATAGGGGGGGGGGGTACTTGGACGCAATCCGAAGAGCGCATACGTGCTCTCCAGCGCGTATATAGCCGTCCGGGGAACACAGAAACTGTGCTACATACGGACGCATTCATCTCATTTCGTGTAGTCAAGAACCCGACACTCCTGATTGAAACTGCAAATAGTATAGCATTTCCGGTCTGGATTGTAAACCCCCAAATGCACCCGGAGCCTCCCGGCGCGATTTGCCATAATAATGTGTACCGGATTTTGAAAAGGACATATCAAGAGGCGGGTCCGTTTGTCCAATACCGCGTACCGGTATAAAACTTGGCAAACCAGCAACCACCCCCGTTTCTCGCTAGTACCCGTTCTATTTGACAAACTGGGGCTCCCTACCGGAGAGCGGCATACGGCCACCCGCGCGGGCGGCAAGGGACTGGCAGGAGGAACGGGACAACCGGGACAACTAGGACGAGTAGGACGCGCCCCCCAATCCTGTCAATCCTGTCAATCCTGTCTAAAACCACCCCACTACCCCCCTCTGTGTGTGCCTCCCCCCTCTGTGCCTCTGTGTTAAAACCCACCCCCCCTACCCCCTTTTTTACTTTCTCTGCACAATCAAAATAGCCGATTTTCGAACTGCCCGAACGACCTGTTTTCGGACCCCGAACACACCCCCCTCATG
>DBKW01000043.1:0-3598 GCA_002298665.1 Verrucomicrobia bacterium UBA740
GCCTTGTCACGGACACGGACTGGGGCAAGGAAACGCCGCCACCGTTCCGGCGGGACGGCGCAACCGGGTTATGCGACCCGGTATCGCCCTTGCGCCGCACAGGCACCGCCCTCCCGGCGGGCCGCAGAGGACTGCGGCCCCTACTATTGGGTTGGGCATGGTCGGGGTGTGTGGGGCGTGTGCGTGTTCCGCCGCGCAACATTCCCCCCTCCAACGGTAGGGGCGGCAGTCCCCTGCCGCCTGCTTTGAATGGACCGTGTGGAGCGGCTAGGTCCCCCTACCATTGGGGGCACGGTCATTCCCCTGCCGCCCGTTCGCTCGACGATTTCGCGTTCCGCAGGGTGCGGGGCGCACGGGGTGGGATAACTTGGTGCGTCCGCCCGGGCAGTCCCCTGGGCCCTTAGCTGTCAAGGCTGTACAGGTTCCGTCCGCGCGTTTCGCGGACGGATGCGGCGCAATAGACCGCCGGCAAGACCAGGAGCAGGTAGACGCCGAGCAGGATGCGGTAGCCGAGAGGCGAAACCGCCAAAACGCCGGGGGCGCTGGCGTAGCGGTCGAAGAGCCAACCGGCGAACTGCATGAGGAGAATGAGCATGCCGTTCGCGCAAAAGTTCGCCAGCCCGATCACGCTCGCGGCGAACGCGGGCGGCACGTTCTCCCGCAGGGCGGTGATGCCGATTCCGGTGAAGCCGTAGCCCACGCCCAGCGCCAGAAAGCCGGCCGTCGCCAGCGGACGCGCCGCTTCCGGCGCCAGCCACGTCCCGGCGAACAGCGCCGCGCACCCGGCGGCCAGGGCGCTCGCGCCCGCGACCTGGAAGACCTTGCGCCGATTGCCGAGTCCGAAACTCACGAGTCCGCCCAGCGTCATTTCCGCGATGACGATGCGGTTCATGAGGCCCATGGCGTCGGACGGCAGTCCGCACACGTCGGCGAGGTACTTCTTGGCGACCACGGCGAGGATGGACCAGTAGACGAAGATGCCGCACGCCGTGAGGTAGAAGGCGCACCGGGCGGAGCGGAAGGTGAAGGCGCGCCCGAGGTCGCGCCACGTCGCGGCGGGCGTCCGGGACGGTTCCGCGGCGGGGGGTGCGCTTTCGGGGCCGGGGTTGCGGCGGCGCTGCGCCCAGAGGAAAAGCGCGAGGACGGCGCCGCAGAGCAGGGTGAAAAGGTTCAGGTTCTCCATGAGTGCGCGCCAGCCGAAGCGCGCCACGCCCCATTCGCAGAACCGTGAGGTCCCCAGGTAGGTTCCGCCGTAGCTGAACACATAGAAGACGCCGAGGAGCGGGGCGAAATAGCGGCGGTCGAACTCGACGTCCAGCAGTTTGAGAAGCGTCAGGTAGCCCACGGTGCGGCCGCCGCCATTGAGGAAGGAGCCGAGGTAGACGAGGGCGAGGTCCGTCTGGGAATAGAGGAGCCACTCGCCGAAGACCTGCGAGACGACGCCGGGCAGGATCAGCCGCCGCCAACCGAACCGGTCCACGAGAAAGCCCGTGCAGCCGACGAAGACGAGGCAGCCGAACACGCCGGAGGAGGCAATCGCGGCGATTTGCGCGGCGCTCGCGCCGAAGTCCGCGCGCAGGGCGTCGAAGGCCATGCCGGGGATCGCGGCGCGCGTGGCCGCGCCCACGAGGTACACGAGGGCGGCGGGCAGGAACAGCGCCGCGCAGGAGGCGAGGGAGAATTTCGTTTTCATGTCGTGCGGGCGGCGAAACTGCGGCCGACCCATCCTTTCGTGTGCCAGCGGTGCATGAGTATGACGCCGCGCAGGTTCTCGTCGATCGCGAAGGCCACCCACGCCCCCACGAGACCCCACTCGAGCGGGATGGCGAAGAGCCAGCCCAGCCCCACGGCGATCCCCCACTGCGAGGCGAGCCCCACGACGAGCGGGTAGATTGCGTCGCCCGCCGAACGCAGCGTCCCGCAGGCGAAGATGTTCCGCACGCGCCCGACCTCCAGCACGCAGTCGATCCAGAGGATGATCGTCCCCAGGCGCACGACTTCGGGATTCGAAGAGAGCGCGGCGAACAGCCACGGACCGCCCGCGGCGAGGAGGACGCTGCAGGCCAGCGTGATGACCATGCTGCGCCCGAGGAAGTAGTTGCCCATCAGATAGGCGGGCGTGTAGCGTTCGCGTCCGACGAGGTGGCCGACGAGGATGTCGCCGCCCTGGGTGATGCTCAGGCAGAAGAGATAGACGAACATGATGCAGTTCACCGCGTAGGTGCGCACGATGAGCGCGTCCGTGCTGATCTTGTTGACGAAGTACGTGATGGTCACCTGCGAAAGGCAGTAGGAGAGCTCCTCGCCCATGGCGGGCAGACCGATCTTGAAGACATTGCGCACCTCGCCCCAGGGGAACGGACGGAACCAGGCCAGCGGGAAGCGGGGGATGTGGGTGCGGAAGTGGATGAAGGCGATGCACGCGAACGCCACGATGCGGCTTATGGCCGTCGCCCACGCCGCGCCGGCGACGCCCAGGACCGGGAACCCCCAGTGACCGAAGATGAGCGCGTAGTCCCCGAGCGCGTTGACGACGTTCGCCAGCGCCGTCACCAGCATGGGCGCCTTGACCCGCCCGACGCTGCGCAGGGACGCCGTGAAGGCGAACGTGAGCGACTGGAAGAAGGAAAGCGAGCCGGTGATCTTCAGGTAGGTCGCGCCCTCGGGGACCAGCGCCGGACGCAGCCCCATGAGCCGCACGATGTCCTCCGCGTAGAAATAGAGGAGGGCGCTCGCGAAGAGGCCCACGGCCGCGTTGATCAAAAGCGCGATGCCCACGACCTGCACGAAGCGCCGCCGCAACCCCGCCCCGTGGTACTGGGCGCAGACGATTCCCGCCCCCGTCGACACGAACTGGTAGACGAGGAAGACGAGCATGATGATCTGGTTGTCGAGCCCCACCGCGGCCACGGCGTTGTCGCTGTAGCGCGACAGCATGAGCGTGTCGACGAAGCCCACGAGCATCACGAGGGCGACCTCCATGAAGATGGGGGCGGCGAGCTGGCGCAACTGTTTCTTGAGCGTGCCCATGGGATGTCCCGCCGCGCTCAGTCCGCCGGATAGGCCAGATTGGCGTCCGTCGCCCGCGCGAGCGCGTCGGCGAAGCGGCGGGCTTCCGCCTTCGCGCCGGCCAGGTCGTGGAGCCGCCAGTTCCCGCAGTCGCGCGGCGCCGCGCCGGGAACGGGACCCTCGAAGCCGGCGATGAACCGGAAGGTCCGCTCCATCAGCCCGAGAATGTCGCGACTCTCCAGATCGCCGCGCACGAGGAAGTAGCAGCCCGTCAGGCAGCCCATCGGGCCCCAGTAGAGGACGCGGTCCTTCCACTCGGGGTCGTTGCGCAGATACGTGGCCGCCAAATGCTCGATCGTGTGCAGGGCGCCCGCCGAGAGGGGCTCCTCGCGGTTCGGCTCCTTCATGCGGATGTCGAACGTCGTCACCGTCTCGCCGCCCACCTGGTCCTTGCGGCTGACGTAAACGCCGCGCAGCAGGCGGTCGTGGTCAATCGTGAAACTTGGAATCTTCTTCATTTTGCCTCCCTCTTCTCTACATAGAACACCTTGTCGCCCACGCGGCACCGGGGCGCGGCGAAGGTCACCCA
>DBKW01000043.1:3720-8586 GCA_002298665.1 Verrucomicrobia bacterium UBA740
TCCTGTATGAAGACCTGCGCCACGCCCGCCTTCGTGAAATAGTCCCGCACGATCCCCGCGTGCCGCTTCACCGTCGTCGCGCACGAGTTCTCGACGGAGGTGAACTGGTCCGCGCCGGGGCGTCCGTAGAAGAGTCCGTCGGAGAATTCGCGGTGGAAGACGCGGGATACGTCGCGCGTCAATTCCGCCGCGAGCGCGGCGGTGTAGGTTCCGTCCGCCACGGCGTCCACCGCGCGCCGGTAGGCGCGGGTGCAGGTCGCGACATAGTCCGCGTTGCGCGCGCGGCCCTCGATCTTGAAGCTCGCGATGCCCGCCGCCATGAGCTTGTCGACGAAGCCCAGCGAACAGAGGTCCTTCGTGGACAGCACGGTGTGCGGCTCGACCTCGAATTCCGTCGTCGCGTCGTGCACGGGGTTGCCCTTCTCGTCGGAATAGAAATCGACCGCCTTGACGACGAACCGCCGCCGGCAGGGCTGGTGGCATTCGCCGCGGCAGGCGCTTTTGCCGAACGTGACATGGCTCATGAGGCACCGGCCCGATTCCGCCACACACTGGGCGCCGTGCACGAACGCCTCGATCTCGACGCCCGTTTCGCGCACGATTTGCGCGACTTCCGTCAGCGTGCACTCCCGCGCCAGGACGACGCGCGTTGCGCCCTGCGCGGCGACGAAGCGGACGGCTTCCGCGTTCGAGACGGACATCTGCGTGGAGACGTGGAAGGGAACCCCCGCTTTCTTGCAGAGCGAAACGACGCCCCAGTCCGCCACGATGACGGCGTCCACGTAAGGCTTGGCAGCGGCGATCAGGTCGGCGACCTTGCGTGTCTCGCCTTCGAACATGAGGGCATTGAGCGCCAGGTAGGCTTTCGCGCCGTGCGTCCGGCAGCGCGCGGCGATTTCGGGCAGGTCGTCCGGGCTGAAGTTCACGCCGCTGCGCGCGCGCATGTTCAGCGTCCCGAGACCGAAATAGACGGCGTCGGCGCCGGCGTCCAGCGCGGCCTGCAGGCAGATGAAGTCGCCCGCCGGGGAGAGGATCTCAGGCTTTTCCATGTTCCTCCTGCTCCGGACCCGGCCGCGCGGCCAGTGCCGCGGACGCCTTCTCGCGCGCCCGGCGGTAGATTTCCTCGAGCGTGTCGAGGCACTTCGCGGTTCCCCGCCAGAACGGGACGGGCCCGAGCCGCTTCAATATCGGCGTTTCACTCTTCATCCAGCAAATCCTCCATCGTGATGCCGCGCACCTCCAGAAGCGTCCGCGGGCGCCGCAGGGCTTCCTCGCCCAGAATCAGCAGGACGGCGCACGAATGCTTGCAGGGGTTCGCGTAGTCGGGGCAGGTGCAGGCGGTCGTGACGTCGTACTTCCCCGGGCCCAGCTTGCCGCCGGGAAAGAGCGAGAAGCCCTCCGCCTTGAAAATCGCCTCCACTTCCAGCGGAAGATCGTCCGCCAGGATGCGCGCGACGAGCATGGGCTCCCGGCGGATCGCGGCGATAATCCGCGTCCGCGCCGCCTCGTCGGGCACGCGGAAATCGATCGTGACGTGATAAGGCTCGGGACGGCTCCCGAGGACGGTCGCCTCCACGTGCGGGCCGGCTATCGTCATCGCCGTGATCTGGCCGGACGCGGCGTATTGCCGTCCGCGCGCAAAGCGTCCCCCGAGGCGCATGCCCTCCAGGGCGTGCAGCCAGCGCTGGCCCCACCACGCGCGGCCCGCGCCGGACCGCGTTTCCTGCGCGCGGATCCCCGCGGCGAAATGGGGGACCCGCAACGGATAGCGCTTCCGGCTCATAGCCGCACCAACGCCTCCGTCTCTTCGGCGCTCAGGCTCTTGAGGAAGCTCTCCCCGCCCGTCACGAGCGCCCCTGCGACCTGGCGCTTTTCCTCCAGCAGGCGGTCGATGCGCTCCTCGAGCGTGCCTTCTGTGATGAGCGTGTGCACGAAAACCGTCTTCGTCTGGCCGATGCGGTGCGCCCGGTCCGTCGCCTGGTTCTCGACGGCGGGGTTCCACCACCGGTCGAAATGGATGACGTGGGTGGCCTTGACGAGATTGAGGCCGAAGCCGCCCGCCCGAAGCGACAGGACGAACGCGCGGGGGCCGGGCGCCTCGAACGCGGCGATTTCGCGCTGGCGCCGCGCGGCGTCCAGTCCGCCGTGCAGAAACGGCACGCGCCCGCCGAAACGGTCATCTATCGCGGCGACTATCCGCCGCGCGACCTTCACGTACTGGGTGAAGACGAGGGCGCTCTCGCCCTCGGCGAAGATGGTCTCGAGCAGGTCGAGCGTGCGCGCGATCTTGTTCTCGCCGTCGCAGATCAGCTTGAGGGCGGTCAAAAGCGCGAAGATGTCGCCCTTCTCGCGGGCCCCCGAACGGAAGAGCTCAAAGGCGTCCTCGTACTCCCGGCGCTGCGCGTCCGACAGCGTGCAATATTCCTTGATTTCGCGCTTGGGCCCGAGCGCGCGCGCAATCGCCGGATCCGTCTTGAGCCGGCGCAGGACGAACGGCTCGAGCGCACGCCGCAGACGGGCCCCGGCGGACGCGTAGCTGTTGCGCGCGAGCGGCTTGGCGAACTGCTCGTCGAAGGCGCGGCGGGAGCCGAGGAAACCCGGGTTCAGAAAGTCCTCGAGGCTCCAGATGTCCAGAGCCGAGTTCTCGACCGGCGTGCCCGTCAGCATGACGCGGCGCGCGGCGGAAAGCGCCCGCACGGCGCGCGCGAGCTGCGTAGCCGGATTCTTCACCGTCTGCGCCTCGTCCAGGACAAGCCCGGACCATGTCCGCGTGCGCCAGAGCTGCCAGTCTCGCAGGAGCAGCGGGTAGCTCGTCAGGACGACTTCCGCCGCGTCGACGCGCAGGGCGAACTTCTTGCCGCGGGCGCGGGCTTCCCCCAGATGCGTGTACACCGAAACTCCGGGCGCGAACGCGGACCATTCGCGGCGCCAGTTCGCGACGACGGAAAGCGGGGCGACGACCAGGAGCGGCGCCTCCCCGGCGCGGTGCGTGGCCAGATGCCAGCCGATCGCCTGCACCGTCTTGCCCAGGCCCATGTCGTCCGCCAGCAGCGCGCCGAATCCATGGTCCGTCAGGAACTTCATCCACGCGACGCCGCGCGCCTGGTAGTCGGCGAGCGTCCCCGCGAAGCCCGGCGTCTGGACCGGTTTCAGGCCCTCCCAGCCGTCCGCCCTCAGTTCGTTGACGAGGCCGCGCAGCCAGCCGTGCGCGTGCGCGGCCTCCAGGGAAAGTCCGCCCAAGGACCCCACGCCGAACGCGAAGCCGAGCGCCTCGGCCGTCGTCAGCCGGCGCGCGGCGTGCTTTTCCAGCGCCTTGAGCGCCTGGCGCAGAAGGTCCCGGTCCACCTCGATCCACCGATTGCGGAAGAAGACGAAATTGGACTTCTGGTCGAGAAGAAACCGCACGTCCTCGGCGTCCACCCGCTCGCCCGCCACGCGCACGACCAGCGTCGCCTCCACGGGACCCGGCGCACGCTTCCCGTCGGCGGGCGCGGGTTCGGCGGGCGCGTCGGACAGTTCCACCTCGCCCGCCACCGCGCCTTTTTCGGGCAGACCCGCGACCCGGTACCCGGCCTCCCGCAAATCTTCGGCGCCCGTGCGCGCAAACGCCTCCGCTTCCGGCACGGTGAGTTCCGTCGCCAGGAGCCCGGGGTCCGCCGGGGCGCGGCGCAGTCCCTTGAGCGGCGCGAACACGAAGGCGGCCTGCCCGAGGGCGCGCAGGGCCGCGCGCCCTTTCGGCACGGGAATCGAGAGTGTGAAAGGCCGGCCTTCGGCGGCGGACAGCGTGAAAACGAGCGCGGCGCGCGCGGCGACGTCCACGCGTGCCGCGCCGTTCCACTCCTCCAGTTCGCGCGCGAAAGCCGCCAGTTCCGCCTCGTCCCCCTTCACGAGCCCCGTGCGGCTCCGGAGCGCCGCGATCCAGGCGTCCGCCAGCGTATCGAAACGCCGCGTTTCGGCGTCCTGCGTCGAGGGGGTCAGGGCCGCGCGGCGCACGAACGCGTCCAGCGCGGCGTCGCGGACCCCGTCCGCCGTGCGCCACCGCGCGTGCCATCCGTCCCTCTCGCGCACGAGGCACGGCACGTACGCACCCTGCACGATGCGCTCCAGCGTCTCACGCGGAATGGGTTCCGGACGCGTCATTCGCGGACTCTCCCGCTTCTTCTGCAATTTCCTCCTGCTCCTCTTCGCGGCCGACCTCGCCCAGCGTTTTCGTGCCCGACAGGAGGGCCACGACCTGCTGCTGGACCTCCGAGAGGTTCTCCAGGCGCAGTTGGGGGTCCAGCACGACGAACGTGTCGCCGTTCTTGCGGTCTTCGTAGATGCGGCGCAGGGAGCCGTCTTCCGCCGTGCGGGTATCCCGTTCGACGAGAATGCGGCTGCGCTCCAGCATGACCGCCAGGACGTAAATGACGTTCTTGAGCGCGGGATCGTCGAGCGTCACAAGCCGGCGCAGGAGTTCGCCCGCGTCTTCCTTCTTGAGCGGCTCCTTCTTCTCTTCGCGCACCGGCGCAAGATAGACGCCGTCCCAGAACGAAAACGGCTCCCAGTCCCGCGGCGTCGTTTTCCAGCATTCGGGATGGCAGTCGAACCGCTCGTAGCCGCCGGCCGTCTCCTTGAGCGCGCTCACGACGGGCGTGCGGTCCAAAAGCGGCTTCCCGCAGAAGCTGCAGACGTGTCCCCGCGACTTTATGTTCCATTCTTGCGACATGCGACTATTATACCATTTTTAGACTTCGCGCGCACGGTGATTTGCACGTCGAAAGAGGCGGACGCCGATGGAAGGGTCCGGTTGCGGCGCGAACCGCGTCCGGGGACGCCCGCGGCAGAGACCACGGTCTTTTGCTCCTGAGACCGTGGTCTCTCCAC
>DBKW01000043.1:8657-15992 GCA_002298665.1 Verrucomicrobia bacterium UBA740
TTGCACCTGAGACCGCGGTCTTTTGTACCTGAGACCGTGGTCTCTTACTCCCGAGACCGTGAACCCGACCCCTCGCACCTCATAATTTACTGTTTTCGCGCGTAAAGGGGCTTTTTCGCATTCATAGCAACAAAAGAGAAAGTGTACAGGATCTTCGGAACAACCCCGAGAACGAGGCTGCAAACAGAGAAAGAGGAGAGAAATGTTCCGCGGGGGTGCGGCGCCGGCGGACCGTCTTCACGACACGACGGAAACCAGGCTGCCTTCGCCCAGGCGCGTATGGATGACGGACCCTTGCCGGACAGACGCCGACGAACGTATGACGGCGCCCGCCGCGTCCGTCGTAATGGAATAGCCGCGCTCGAGCACGGCATAGGGCGAGAGCATGTCGAGTTTGGCCGTCAACTCCCGCAGGTGCGCTCCCCGGTCGCGCAGGGAAAGACGCAGTGCGGCCGTCAGCGCTTCGGCCAGCCGCCCCAACTTGCCTTCGGCCGCCAGCCCCTGCTTTTCCAGCAGCGGCGCCAACGCCGCCGCCAAACGGTCCAACGTATGCGACAATCGGTCCGCGCGCATTGTCAAGGCGGGCGCCAGCAAAGACGAAAGATGGTCGACGCGTTGCGCGTTCATCTCGTACGCCGCCGTCAACGCATTCAGTAGTGCGCTGTCCAGGTCGTCCAGACGCCGCAGGAGTTCCGCGCGCTCGGGAACCGCCCGCTCCGCCGCCATGGACGGCGTACCGGCGCGCCAATCGGCGGCGAAATCGCAGAGTGTGAAGTCCGTCTCGTGTCCGACCGCCGAGATGACGGGGATTCGCGAAGCGGCGACGGCCCGCACGAGCGTTTCGTCGTTGAAGCAGAAAAGATCTTCGAAACTGCCGCCGCCGCGCCCGATGATCAGCACATCCGCGCGCCAATCCGTCACCCGGTTGAACCAGTTCAAACCCGCTATGAGCGTGGCCGGGGCGGCGTCGCCCTGGACGAGCGCCGGGTAGAGGCGGATTTCCAGCGACGGGAAGCGCCGCGTCAGAACGCGGCACATGTCGTGCACCACCGCGCCGGCCGGGCTCGTCACAAGGCCGATCCGCCGCGGCAAAAGCGGGAGCGGACGCTTGCGCGCGGCCGCGAACAGCCCTTCCGCCTCCAATTTCGCCTTGAGCTCCAGGTAGCGGCGCATCAGATCGCCCGCCCCCACGGCCTTCGCCGCCAGAACCGTCAGCTGGTACATGCCGCGCTGGGGATAGACCGTCGCGTTCGCGTAGACGAGGATCTTGGCGCCGTCCGCCAGAAGCGCGCGTGCCTTGCACCGGTCGAGGCAGCTTTTGAACATGACGCACGCAATCTGCGCACCGGCGTCCTTCAAGGTGAAATAGGCGTGTCCGCTCGGGTATACGCGCCAGCCGCTGACCTCGCCCTCCACGTAGATGCGCGTATACTGGCTTTCCAGAAGGCCCTTTATGCGCGCCGTCAGGGCGGATACCGTCAGGGCCGGGGGTTGTTCTGTCGGGGTTTTCATGGGCGCACCGTGCGCTTGAGGCGCCGTTTCACATTGTTGGACGAATGGATGCCGACGGAAAGTATGACGCCCACGGCCAGGAACGCCGAAACCAGGTTCGTCCCCCCGTAGCTGAAGAAGGGCAGCGCCATCCCTTTCGTCGGCAACGCCTCGCAGACGACGCCCAGATTGAAGCAGGCCTGGAAGAAGATGATGAACGCCATCCCGTACGCGAGAAACCGCCCCAGGCGATCCTCGGCGTGATGCGCGATGTAAAGAGCCAGAATGAAGAACAGGACGAAAAGAAGCAAAACACCCACCGTGAAGACGAGCCCGAACTCCTCCGCGCCGACGGCGAAGATGAAATCCGTGTGCGCCTCGGGCAAATAGCCGTGTTTCTGCATGGACTGCATGTACCCGACGCCTAGAAGTCCGCCGCGCTGAAGCGCGACCCGGGCCATGGCGACCTGGTAGGCCGCCGGATTGTCCGCGTCGTCCGAACCCAGAAAGGCCGCCAGGCGGCCCATGCGGTTCGCGTTCGACAAAAGCTTGACGACGAAAAGCAACACGCCCGCGGCCCCGACGCACGCCACGTGCCAGACCCGCACGCCCGCCAGGAACATCATCAGCCCCGCCGCGCAGGCTATGACCATGAAAGAGCCGAAGTCCGGCTCCAGCACGACAAGCAGCGCGAAAGGCGCGACAAGCGCCGCGGACGCGAGCGCCCCGCGCTTGAAAAGCTCGACCCGCCAACCGATGCGGTCCAGATAGACGCCCAGAACGATCACCGTCGCCAATTTGGCGAGCTCGCTCGGCTGCAGGCGGATGGGCCCCAGATTCAGCCAGCGCTGCGACCCGTTGATTGCGGGGAACAGAAAGACGGCCGCGAGCAAAACGACGACCGCGAGATAAAAAAGAACCGTAAACGCCAGATTGTCCCGCCACCGGTGATAGTCAAAGAACGTCGCCGCACAAGCCGCGACGACCCCGACCCCCAGATAGACGAACTGGCGCTCGACGAAGAAATAGACATTGCCGTTATGCAGGCGCGCGGCGTTCGTGCCGCTCGCACTGCACAAAACAATCAGGCCCAAGGCCACGAGCGCCGTGACCGTCAGGCCCAACAGGTAAATCGGCGTCTTGCGCACCGGGTTACTGCTGCTCCACGGCGTTGGCCGGGAGCTTGAGAACCTGGCCCGCCTTGAGCGGCTCGTCGCCCAGGTTGTTGAGATTGCGAATCTCGCCTTCGCTCACGGAGAACTTGATGGAAATATCCGTCAGATCTTCGCCTTCCTGCACGGTATAGGAAATCTCGTTCGTGGCAGCCTCGTCCAAACCGGGCTCTTCCGGCGCCGGAACGGCTTCCTGGGCGAACGGCTCAACCGGCGCGGCCGCGGGAACCGCCTCCGTCGCGACCGGCTCGGACACGGGAGCCTTCGGCTCTTCCTTCGCCGCGACCGGCTTCGGCTCGACCTTATGGACCGCAGGCGCCGCCTTGGGGGCCGTCTTCTTGGCTACGGACTTCTTTTCCGCCGGGACCTTCAGCTTCTGGCCGACGCGGATCATGTCCTTCTTCAGGCCGTTGAGCTCCTTGAGCTGGCGCACCCGCAGACCATAGGCGTGCGCGATGCCGCCCAGCGTGTCGCCGCTCTTGACGACATACTCCTTTGTGGCCCCCGTGTACGGCTTGACCGCCGGCGCGGGCTTTTTGGCGTGCGGCGTGGGCGTGGGCGCCTTCTGCTCGCCGACGTCGATCTTGCCCGGCAGTTTGATCTTCTGGCCGATCCGCACGACATTGTCGTCCTTTATCTGCGGATTGAGGCGCCGAATGGAGGAAATCTTCACGTTGTACTTCTTCGAAATCTTCGCCAGATAGTCGCCGCGCTGCACAATGTAGGTGGTGGTCTCCTCGACGGGCTCGGGTTCCGGGGCCGGCAAAGGCTCGACGACGGGTTCGACCTTCTTTGCCGCAGGCTCCGCCACGACCGGCTCGGGCGCCGGCTCGATCGTCTGGACCGGTTCGACCGTGGATACGCCCGCGGGCGTCTCCTGGGCTTGCTTGACTTCATCCTGCGAATCGGACGAATAGCCACGATAATTCGGGTCTTTGCAACCCGCGAGAACGGCCACCGCCGCAGCACCCAACACAATACCGACTTTCTTCATGTCTTTTATCCTTCTTTTTGCACAAGGTCCGCAAAGCGTTCGCCGCGTTCCTCGAAACTTTTAAATTGATCGAAACTCGCCGTCCCCGGCGAAAGCAACACCGTCTCGCCCGGTCGCGCCTCGGCTTTCGCCCGTGCGACGGCCCGCTCAAGCGTCCCGCAGACTTCGCACGCCGTCGCGCCCGCCCAGGCCGCGGCAAACGCCTCCGCGCTCGCGCCAATCAGATAGACCTTCTCGACCCGCGCGGCCAGAAGACTCCGCGCCGCCGCCGGATCGTCCCCTTTCGGGAGCCCCCCGGCAATGAGCCGGATGCGCCCCTTTGCCATTTGCACGCCCGCCATCAGCGCGGCGATGGACGTGGCTTTCGAATCGTCCACATAGACGACCCCGCCCTGCTCGCACACACGGCACATGCGGTGCGGCAGCGGCTTGAAGGCCGCAAACGCCCGCCGAATCGTCTCGTCCGGCACGCCCGCGATGTGCAGCAGGACGACCGCCGCCGCGCCGTTCGCCGCCAAGACGGGATTGTCGAAATACGACCCCGCCGCGAGCGGCGACGCCGGGAGGCCTTCCGCCACGAAACCGTTTTCCGTCATCTCCAGAATCCGCCGCTTCACCGCGTGATAGGCCCCCCGGCTGCCGTGACGGTCCAGATGGTCTTCCTGCAAGTTTAGGATGACGGCGCCCGCGAAGGCGTCCGGACCCAACGACGTCGTCTCGAGCTGGAAGGAACTGACCTCCACGACCGCCCAATCGCACTCCCCGACCGCGCAGACCGGCAAGCCGTAGTTCCCGCAGGCGACCGCCCGGTATCCGGCGAGCGCGAGCGCTTCCGTCACCAGTTTGACCACGCTCGACTTGCCCTTCGAGCCCGTGACCGCCAGCAGCTTGGCGCCCCGCGCCTTCAACGCCTCGACGCCCAGCTGCAACTCGCTCTTGACCGGCACGCCCGGACTCGCGACGACAAGATCGACGTTCTCGGCGAATGCCGTCTCGTACCCTGCCGTCCGCAGGGTCTCCGCGGCGGCCATCCCGCTTTTTCCGCGTCCCAATATAAGCGCCGTGCGTGCCATCTCTCAGTTGCCGCGGACGGGCCGCGGCGGCAATTCATGGCCAGGCAATACGTCTTCTCGGATAATCAAACGCCACCGTCCGCAAGGTCCGGCGTCCACGCCTTCGGGTGCCGGGCTCTTGTCAGCGCGCGCCGGCGCCGTGAAAACGGCAATATCCAGACGCGCCGCGTAGGGCGTGTCGTTTGTCGCGGCCCCCGACAAGACGCGCACCCCGGGCTCCGGTTCCTGGACGCCGGGCGTTTGCGGCAAATCAAGTCCGTAGGCCTTCTTCAGCAAATCGCGTTGCGCCTGCCAGATGCGCACTACGTCGTTCGTGGAAGCGAGCGTCTCCTCCGAATAGAAGATGTGCGAACCGTCGTCCTGCGCACGCCACAGAATCTCCGCAATCCCCGGCAGCCCCTTCGCTTTCAGCGCCGCCGCGCAGGCCGCGCGGTTTTCCGCCTGCTTCTTTTTCGCCGCCTCCTGCCAGGTCTCCAGGGCACGCTGGTAAAGATGCTCCGCCCTGCGCGCCTTCTGCGCCGCAAGCGGCTCCCATGCGCCGCACCCGGGGTTGGCCTTGTCCGCAAGCGTCAGCATGCAACACCACGTCCCGTCCGGCTTGACGCCCGTCACGCACATGACCCGCAGACGCAGATATTCCGCTATCCAGCCGTCCGGCAACGTATGCATCTTGAGCGGACCGAACGCCGCGGCCACGCGCGTCTTCAGGTTTTCCATTGCCGTGAGAGCCTCCTCGCGCGTCTTCCAATAGGAAGAGAAATAGGCCTCGCCCGTCTCGTAGCGTTTCGCTTCGTCGTCGTAGTGGGAATAGAACCCCTTCTGCCCGGTCATGCCCAAATGCGCGGCCGGCTTCTTCCACGCCGTGAGCCAAGGTCCTTCCTCGTCCACGCTGTATCCCGCCGGCAAGGTTTCCGCCGCCAGCCCCGGAAGCTGCATGTCAAGCGCCGCGAGAAGCGCCGCCTCGTTGGCGGAAAGCGCGTAATTCTCGAAAACTTCCAGGAGACGCGCCGGCACCCAGTTCGTCGTGCCGGCACCCGTCGTGTAGAAGGACAGATTGTCCGAAATATCCTCCCCGCGGTAGCCCAGTTTCTCGGCTTCCGGCCTCTTGTCGCACCCGACGATCAACACAAGGGAGAGGATTCCGCAAATATTCCGTATCTTCATGTTCCGCTCTTCTTTCTTTCGTTCATTGTATTCTATATTATGCCATTTTCGCGCGGCAAAAGCAAGTCCCACCCTGCATTCAGTCGAGGTTGAACGCGCCGCCGCCGGGGAGCGTCACGAAAAGCGCGGCATCCGTCCCTTCCAGCGCCAAATCCCCGCCCGACGTGACAAGCGCGCTCTCGCCCGCCTCGAAAAGCTCGCCCTCCAGGCGCAAGGCGCCGCGCAGCACGTAGAAAACGGCGAACGCGGCGTCCAGACGCCCGGTCGCCCTTCCCGAAACGGACACCTTGTGGAACGCGAAGTACGGACTCTCCACCGCCTGTACCGGACGGGGCGGCGGCAAACTATAGTCTATCGCCTGGAGCGCTTCGGCTATGTGCAACTGTCGCGGACGTCCATCCGGCCCCACGCGCCCCCAATCGTAGAGACGGAACGTCGTGGCCGAACTCTGCTGCACTTCATACAGGCGCAGATTGTCGCCCATCGCGTGGACGAGTCCGCCGGGAATGTAGAAGATGTCCCCGGCCTTTCCCTCATGCCGTACGAGTATGTCCGTGAAGTTCCCCTTCCGTATCGCCTCCTCCACGGCGCGCGCGTCCACTCCCGGCTTCAGCCCCGCGTAGATGACACCGTCCGTCAACAGGCACCACATCTCGGTCTTGGGTTCGCCCCCCGTCAAGACGCTGGTTCGTTCGTTGGGGTGGACCTGGACCGAAATCCGCATCTGGGTATCGATAAGTTTGAAAAGAAGCGGAAAGTCCGGCCAAACGTCACGCAGGGTCTTGCCGGCGAGCGGTCCGCCGACAATCTCCGTGGCGCCTGTCGGGCGCGCGGAAACGACCCAGTTCTCCGTGCCCCAAAGGGCCGTTAGCAACCACGATTTGAACCGCAAAATCCTAGGCAATTTAGAAACTCTCATATTAGGCATTCAGTACATTTGCCTAATATTTTAGCAGATTCGCGCCGCGCCGTCAATGCAAACTTCACGAATCCGGCAAAAAAGAAGAATCTGCCCGGACTCCACATCGACCACGAGCAAAGTCCACCCTCGTCAAAACACTCTTGGAGGAACCTCACGCGCTTGTGGTTGCCTCGCAGGGACTCGAACCCCGACAAGCAGAATCAGAATCTGCTGTGCTACCATTACACCACAAGGCAGCTTCGTTTTTCTCTCTAAAATGGCGGGGTCGACGGGGCTCGAACCCGCAACCCCCGGATCGACAGTCCAGTGCGCTAACCAATTGCGCCACAACCCCGCGGTTCCAGAAAGTGATTCATATTATATCATATTTCGGTTTGCCTGCGCAAGGGGAAATTTAAACTTTTTTTATTTTTGTGAATTGCCCAAGTAAATGCTCCTAGTGTATGGACATTTACTCGGGCAAACATAGGATAAGGCACTAGTGGCATTTACTCGGACAATGGACGTTCTCCACAAAGG
>DBKW01000043.1:16111-18606 GCA_002298665.1 Verrucomicrobia bacterium UBA740
GAGACCTTGGTCTCTTGCCCTGGAGACCTTGGTCTCTTGAAACCGGCGCGGACAAACGACGCGTCCGTCCCGGTAGATCCTCACGCAGAGATGGAAATTAACGATATTAACCGTGTAGAGAATGCAGAAAATGGAGATGGAGGACTCTCTGCGTATCTCTGCATGAGGAATAAACTCCGAGGTAGAACAAACTCCGAGGGGCGGCAAAAGGCTCCACTAATTGTTTCGCCCGGTGCCCCGCGGGTTCCGCCCCCAATCAAAGGCGAACCGCCTTTGGACAGCCCGTTTCGTAGTCTGGGCCGGGGCGGGGGTGCGAAGCATTCAGCGGCGCATTAGCGCACCCTTTTGCCGCCCCTCGGAGTTTCTGCTACACTTTCCACTCTCCCTACACGGTTGAATGTGCCGGTCTTGCATCACGAGGGGAGCGGACGGCCAATCTTGCGCAGCCAGAGCCTCAGCGCGCCGGACGCAGAATCATGTTCTTGTAGTCCGCGTCCGAGTGGTCGCCCTGAAGGTAGATGAAGCCCGGCACGAACTCGTTCGCGTCCACCGCGCCGCCCGTGACGCCTACGACCGGCGCGTCCTCGATGATCGTCGTGCCGTTGAGGACGACGGTCAGATGGCGCTTGTAGAGCGTGACGCTCACGTGCTGCCATTCGCCCGCCGGTTTCTCGGCGGCGACCTTCGGGATGACGCGCCCGTAGTACGCCCCCATGTTGTGCTCGTTCACCGGCCGGCCGTAGCTGTCCACGACCTGGCACTCGTAGCGTCCGCGCAGATACACGCCCGAATTGGATCCTTTCGGCACGCGCACGTCGTATTCGAGATTGAAATCGTAGAAGTCCGCGCGTTTCGTGCGCAGATTCACGCCGCCGCCGGCCCTGCTGCCGTCCGCCTTGAACCCGAGCTTGTTGGACAACACCCCGTCCTTGAACGACCAGCCGAACTTGCCGCTCTTTTCGAGCGGTTCCCAGCCCACGAGCCCGTCCTTCAACAGGTCGATCGGCGCACCCAGTTTCGCGTCCTTCGTGGAGACGCCCGCCGGGATCGGCGGATTGCGCCAGCCCTTCACCGCGACGCCCGGCTTGCCGTCCTTCTCGACGGTCTTCGCGACGAGATCCTTCGCCGCCACTTCGCCCTCGACCCTGAAGCCCCACGGATGGTCGAACGAGAAGCGGTTGCCGTCGAACACGACGTTCTTCATCTGGGCAGGCGAAGCCCAGCGCCACAGGACCAAAGCCTGCGGCTTGCCCGCGGCGTCGCGCGAGGCGATCATGTGGCCGGCCTTCATGCCGTCGTAGCCGAGCTCGAGCCCCCAGTTGCCGACGACGGGGTCGTTCTTGTCGTAGTCCGCCGGCGCACGGCAGACGCATCCCGCGAACGCCGCGAGACAAGGAATCAACAGGTTCAGACTCTTGTTTCTGTCCTTATTGTATATGTTTCATGCGTAAAACGGGGTTATGCGCGCAGCTTCCAGCACGCCCAGGCCGAAAGGGACTTCGAGTCGAAGAGCGTACCGCCGCGGATGGCCGCCTCGACTTCCGCTTCGTCCAGAACGACCGGATGCACGTTTTCGTCCGGATCCTGATGCTGTCCGTGGGGTTTTTCCTGCACCTCGGCGTAGAAAAGGTGGATGCGCTCTTCGCAATAGCCCGGGGTGCAGACGATGGTGGTCAGCCGCTCCAGGCGCGCCACATCGTGGCCGGTTTCCTCCGCCGTCTCGCGCCGGGCGGCCGCTTCGGGGGACTCGCCCGGTTCGACGCCGCCGGCGACGATTTCCACGAGCGCCTCCTCGACCGCCTTGCGGTACTGGCGCACGAACACGAACTTGCCGTCCGGCCGCCGGACCAGTATGCCGACCGCCGCGCCGTGGCGGACGACTTCGCGCGTCGTGCGCCGTCCGTCGGGGAGTTCGATGTCGAGAACGTCCACCGAGATGAGCTTGCCCGTGAACACGCGCCGCGCGGCGAGCGTCTTTTCCGTCAGATCTTCAGTCGCCATGGGGGCGTTCCTCTCTATTCCGCCCCGTTGGCCGTCCAGGTGAAGATCTGGTTGTCCTTCTGCGGCGGGATGTACCCGTGGGTCGAGCCCTGCATCCAGACGATCTTCTTCGGTCCGGGGATGTTGTTGTAGAGGACGGCGAGTCCGCTCGGCGGGCACACGTAGTCGCCGAGTCCGGCGCGCGGAATGACGGTCAGGCAAGTCTTCGGGATACGCCGCGCCATGTTGACGGGATCGTAGTAGCCGAGCGCCGGCACCCAGCGGACGTACCACCCGCCCCGGTTGCGCCCGAGTTCCGTGCCGCCCATGTCGCAACACCAGGTGATGGTCGACTCCGCCCGCGTCACGTCCGGATCGAGCGCCGCGGCCCAAATCGTCTGGAGTCCGCCTTGGCTGCCGCCCGAAGCGATGAGGTCCTTGCCGTTCCACTCGGGGAGGGACTTCAGATACTGCAGGGCGCGCATCACCCGCAGGGCCATGCCGTTGAAGTAGGC
>DBKW01000001.1:0-10523 GCA_002298665.1 Verrucomicrobia bacterium UBA740
GCAAGGCGTTCTTCGTCCATCGCCGTTCGCCTTTCGAGGACAAGGACGGCGTGTGATAGTCGTACGTTAGCCGCGTTGCGCCGGAACGGGGGTGCCGTTGCGCCGGAACGGCGATGCCGTTGCGCCGGAACGGGGGTGCCGTTGCGCCGGAACGGCCACCCCGTGTCGGCAAGATGCAAACACGGCGAGACGCCTTGTCGATGATTTTTCCGAGTCCCCTTGGCAGCAGTCCGAATATTTTCACGACGGTGCTCCTTTTTCGCCTTCGCTCGCAACCCCTTGGGACGACCTGTCCCGGGCGTCTTGCGACAGGGTGCGCTTTTATTCCAGAGGCGTGGCGACGGGACTGGAAATAAACGCTTCTTTTTGCTATAATGCGAATATGAAACTGACATTCTATGGCGCGGCGCAGACGACGACGGGATCCATGCATCTCGTCGAGGCCAACGGCAAACGCATTTTGCTGGATTGCGGTCTCTACCAGGGCCACCGCAAGGAGGCGTTCGAAAAGAACCGGAACATTCCGGTCGACCCGAAGACGATCGACTACGTCATCCTGTCGCACGCCCACATCGACCACTCGGGGAACCTGCCCCAGCTCGTGCGCCAGGGCTTCCGCGGCCGGGTCTTCGCGCGGCAGTCCACCACGGAACTGTGCGATGTGATGCTGCGGGATTCGTGCTTTCTGCAAAAGCGCGACCTGGAGGTCGTGAACAAACAGCGGCGCAAGCAGGGCAAAAACCTCTTCGAGCCGCTCTACGAGGAAAGCGACGTGGACGCGCTGATGCAGCTCTTCACGCCCGTCCATCTGCACGCGCCGCGGGAGATCGCGCCGGGGATTACGCTGGAGTTCTTCAACGCCGGGCACATCCTGGGCTCCGCGCTTGTGCAGCTCGACATCCGCGCGGACCGCGGGCGGCGGCACCGGCTGCTCTTCTCGGGCGACCTGGGCCAGCCGGACCAGCCGATCCTGCGCCACTACGAGTATCCGACCGGGGCGGACATCCTGCTGATCGAGTCCACCTACGCGGACCGGTACCATCCGAGCGCGGACGACGTGGAGATGCGCCTGACGGGGTATCTGCGGCACATCAACCTGTACCGGTCGAAACTGATCGTCCCGGCCTTCTCGGTCGGCCGCACGCAGCAGATCATCTACTATCTGAACCGGCTGGCCGCGCAGGGGAAAGTGCCGCGGGACGTCCAGGTCTACATCGACTCGCCGCTTTCGCGCAAGGCGACGGAAATCTACGCGCGGCACCGGGAAGTCTACAACGAGGAGGCGCGGCGGATGATCGCCGCGGGGACGGATCCGCTGACCTTCCCGGGCATGACGTTCGTGGGCACGCCGCAGGAATCGATGGCGCTCAACGACAAGCCCGGACCCATGATCATCATCGCCGCCAGCGGCATGTGCGAAGGCGGGCGCGTCCTGCACCACCTGCGCCACGGGATATCCAATCCGGACAACATCGTGCTGATCGTGGGCTTCCAGGCGGAAAATACGCTCGGGCGGCGGATTGTGGAGCGGCGCGAGACGCTGAAGATTTTCGGCGAGGAGATTCCGCTCCGGGCCCAGGTCGAGGTCATCAACGCGCTTTCGGCGCACGCGGACCGGGCGGGGCTGGCGGAATGGCTGGACGAGATCAAGGACAACGTGCGCCAGGCGTTCGCGGTGCACGGCGAGCCGGAGAAGGTGTCCGCCATGGTGGATCTCCTGAAGGAGCACGGGGTGTCGAACGCGTTGGCGCCGCAGCCGGGGCAGACGTTCGTGATTGGCTGAAAAGAAGAAGGATCAGACAGGTGACATTGGACGACGTGAAGGGTAAGATTGTGGCGGTGGGTCTGTCGGGCGGCGTGGATTCGTCCGTTTCGGCGTTGGCGCTCAAGGCGCGCGGGGCGACGGTCGTGGGGATAACGATGAAGCTGTGGCGCGGCCAGTACAAGGGCGGGACGCGCGACGCGTGTTTCGGTTCGGGCGAATCGGAGGATATCGCCTCCGCCGAGGCCTTGGCGCGGAAGATCGGCATAGAGTACCGCGTGTTCGACTGTTCCGCGGCGTACGACGAGACGATCGTGCGGTACTTCCGCGAGACGTATCTGGCGGGCAAGACGCCGAATCCGTGCGTGCGGTGCAATGCGACGATGAAGTTCGGGCTTCTGCCGCGCCTGGCGCGGGAGTCGGGGCTGGCGTTCGACTTTTTCGCGACGGGGCACTATGCGCGGATCGCGGAAAAGGACGGGCGGTATGCGGTGCGCCGCGCGGCGGACGAGGCGAAGGACCAGAGCTACTTCCTCTACCGCCTCTCGCAGGACCAGCTCGCGGGGCACGTTTTCCCGCTCGGGGAGCTGACGAAGCGCGAAGTGCGCGAAATCGCGCGCGCCCACGGGCTGGGCGCCGCGGACAAGCCCGATTCGCAGGACTTCTATTCGGGCGACACGGACGAACTCATCGGCGAAGCGCCGCGTCCGGGCGACATCGTGGACACGAAAGGCCGCGTCCTGGGGCGCCACACGGGCTTTTGGCACTACACGGTCGGCCAGCGCAAGGGTTTGGGCATCGGCGGGGCGGGCGAGCCGTACTACGTGATCGACCTGGACGCCTGCCGCAACCGCGTCATTGTGGCGCATGCGGCGGAGGCGGAAAAGACGGCGTTCCGCGTCGACGACGTGAACTGGATGGGGCGCGCGCCGACGGACGAGCCGTTCGCGTGCCTCGTGAAGGTCCGCAGCGCGGGGCGGCTCGTCCCGGCGCAATTCGCCGCGGGCGTCGTCACGCCGGAAAAGGGGCTGGCGGGCGTGGCGCCGGGCCAGAGCGCCGTCTGCTACGATCCCGAGACCGGGGCGATTTTGTGCGGCGGCGTCATCCAGCGCGATTGAGGGCGGCCATGGACGTGAAGATGGAGCCGAGCTGGAAGGCGGAACTCGCGGACGAATTCGAGAGTCCCTACTTCGCGCAGCTGGCCGCTTTCGTGAAGGAGGCGTATGCGAAGGGCGTCGTCTACCCGCCGGCGAACCTCATCTTCGAGGCGTTCAACCGCACGCCCTTCGACAAGGTCAAGGTCGTAATCCTCGGGCAGGACCCGTACCACAATCCGCGCCAGGCGCAGGGGCTCAGCTTTTCGGTTCCGGACGGCGTGCAGGTTCCGCCGTCGCTCGCGAACATCTACGCGGAACTCGAGCAGGAGTACGGGCGCCCGTTCCAGGGGCGTTCGGGCGACCTTTCGGGGTGGGCGGACCAAGGCGTGCTCCTGCTGAACGCCACGCTGACGGTCTCGGGCGGCGCGAACAGCGCCGGATCGCACCAGGGACGCGGATGGGAGCGCTTCACGGACGCCGTCATCCGGCGTCTGGCGGCCAAGCGCCGCGGTCTCGTGTACATGCTCTGGGGGGCGTACGCGCAACGCAAGGCGTCCTTCGTGGATCGCGCGGCGAATCTGGTGCTGGCCTCGGCGCACCCCTCGCCCCTTTCGGCGTACCGGGGGTTCTTCGGCAACGGACACTTCAAGGCGTGCAACGCCTATCTGACCGCGCACGGGCAGACGCCCATCGACTGGTAGGACGCAATTCGCCGTCCCATTCCGCGGCGAATTATGGTATAATAGTACGACTATGGCGAGCGCACTTCAAAACGTACGGAACATCGGCATCGTCGCCCACATCGACGCGGGCAAAACGACGACGACCGAACGCATCCTCTTTTACACCGGCAAGATCCACCAGCACGGCGACGTGCACGACGGCAACACGACGACGGACTTCATGGTCCAGGAACGCGAACGCGGCATCACGATCCAGTCCGCGGCGATCACGTGCGAGTGGAAGGGGTGCACGATCAACATCATCGACACCCCGGGGCACGTCGATTTCACGATGGAGGTCGAGCGCTCCCTGCGGGTGCTGGACGGGGCGGTGTGCGTGTTCTGCGCGGTGGGCGGCGTCCAGCCGCAGTCCGAGACGGTCTGGCGGCAGGCGGACCGCTACCACGTGCCGCGCCTGGCGTTCGTCAACAAGATGGACCGCATGGGCGCCGATTTCATGCGCGTCGTGGGGGAATTGCGCGACAAGCTGAAGGCGAACGCCGTGCCGGTCGAGCTGCCGATCGGGCGGGAGGACGCGTTCAAGGGCGTCGTCGACCTCATCCGCATGAAAGGCATCGTCTACGACGAGGCCTCGGAGGGCAAGAAGTTCACGGAAGGCGAGATTCCGGCGGATCTGAAGGACGAGGCGGAACTCGCGCGCGCCGAACTGGTCGAGAAGGTCGCCGATCTGGACGAGGGCGTCCAGGACGCCTACCTGGAGAAGGGCGACCTGACGGCGGAGGAGCTGACGCCGGCCATCCGCCGGCTCGTCGTCGCGGGCAAGTTCGTGCCGGTGCTCTGCGGGACGTCCCTGCGCGACAAGGGCGTGCAGCCGCTTCTGGACGCGATCTGCGACTATCTGCCCTCGCCGGTGGACCGTCCGCCCGTGGAGGCGACGGACCTCAAGACCGGGGAGAAAACGACGCGCAAGCAGGACGATTCGGAGCTTTTGACGGCGCTCGTCTTCAAGATCGCGACGGACCCCTACGTCGGGCGGCTTTTCTTCGTGCGCGTCTACGGCGGCATCCTCAAGAAGGGCGCCAACGCCTACAATCCGCGCACGAAGAAGCGCGAGCGCATCATGAAGATCGTGCGGCTGTTCGCCGACCACCAGATCGAGTGCGAGGAGCTGCACGCGGGCGACATCGGCGCGGTCGTCGGGCTGAAGGACTGCACGACGGGCGACACGCTTTGCGCGGAGATGAAGCCCTGCTACCTGGAGCGCATCGTCGCGCCCCAGCCGGTCATGTTCATGGCGATCGAGCCCAAGAGTTCCGCGGACAAGGACAAGCTCGTCGCCTCCATGCAGGCGCTCGCGGCGGAAGACCCCACCTGCCGCTTCCGCGAGGACGAAGAGACGGGCCAGACGATTCTGTCGGGCATGGGCGAGTTGCATCTGGAGATCCTGGTGGACCGCCTGAAGCGCGAGTTCAAGTGCGCGGCGAACGTGGGCAAGCCCATGGTGAGCTACGAGGAGACGGTCACGCGGCCGGCCACGGTGGACTTCACCTTCGACCGCGAACTCGGGGGCAAGCGGCACGCGGTGAGCCTGCAGATCGCGGTGCGGCCGCTGGAACGCGGCAAGGGTCGCAGCATTGGTCTTTCGCGCGAGTTCCGCAATCTGGTCGCGGACAAGCATCTGCAGGAGTGCGTCGAGCAGGGGCTGCTGGACGGCGTGACGACGGGCGTCCTGGCGCGCTTCCCCATGACGGACATCGCCGTCGAATGCACGGGCGCGACGCTGGTCGATCCGGAAATCTCGGACGAAGTCGCTTTCCGTTCCGCGGCGGTCATGGGCTTTCGCGAGGCGGCCGAGGCGGCCGGTCCGGAGTTCCTGGAGCCGATCATGAAGCTCGAGATCACCACCCCGCCGGAAAACGTCGGCGAAGTGCTGGGGGATCTGAACGCGCGGCGCGGCACGGTTCTCGACATGGAACAGCGCGGCGACATGCAGGTCGTGCATGCGCACGTTCCGCTCGCGAGCCTGTTCGGCTACTCGACGGCCATCCGTTCGCTGACGAAGGGCCGCGCGTCCTATTCGATGGAGCCGGACACGTTCGAAATCGTGCCGCGGGCGATCCGCGAAGAAATTTTGAACCGCTGAGCGGGGAAATATGGTATAATATAAATCTATCCGACATAAAGGAGAACCTGCAATGGACGAGAAAATCAAGGCGAAACTGGAAGATATGCGCATCGCTCTTCAGGCGGACGGCGGAGATCTCGAGCTGGTCTCGATCGACGGGAAAGTCGTGCGCCTGAAATTGGTCGGGCATTGCGGGACGTGTCCATACGCGATGATGACCCTCAAGCAGGGCATCGAGGCGGGGCTTCGGGAGATCGACCCGGAGATCACCGTCGAGCGCGTCGAGGATTGACGCCTCTTTCGGACGATTAGCTCAGTTGGTTAGAGCAGGACCTTTACACGGTCAAGGTCGGGGGTTCGAGTCCCTCATCGTCCACCAAACACGAACCGCCGCGGGAAGTCCGCGGGTAAAAAGCCGAGAAGGCGCCAGGAGTGGGGATTATGCATACAAACAAGAAAAGGAAATGTGCGCGCGGGTGGGTCGCCCTCCTGTGCGGGCTTGCGGCGTCCGCGGCGCTTGCGGCGTCCGGCACGGTATTTGTCGCGCCCGGCACGAACACGACCGCGGCGATCAAGGGTGCGCTCGAACAGCTGCGCGCGGCGGGAGGCGGCACGCTCAAGCTCGCCCCGGGGGACTACCACCTTTTCGCCGCGGAGGCGGAACGCGTCGTTTTGCGCGTCTCGAACCACGACCAGCCGGCGGATCATCCGGTCGCGTTGCCCCTGATGGGGATCTCCAATCTCACCTTGGAGGGGAACGGCGCACGGCTGCTTTTGCACGGCGAGGCCATGGTGGGGCTCATAAAGGACGCGACGAACGTATTCATCCGCAATCTTTCGGTGGATTGGGCGCGTCCGCCCTTCACGGAACTCGTCTACCAGGGGCCGACGCCGGACGGGAAAGGCGGCGTTTTCTCTTGCGACCGCGCACTTTATCCTTTCACTGTCGAGAACGGCATGTTCCATGCCCGGGGAGACGGGCTCGACATCCCCCAGCGCATCGGCATGGCTTTTCGCGCCGATACGCACGAAATCGTCCCGGGTAGCGCCGATATCTGGTGCAACAGGGCCACATTGCGCGAAGACGGGACTATCGTCTATGACTCGAATTTCGGCGCGATCGGCGCGGGGATGCGTCCGGGGGACGTCCTCGTTCTGCGCTCGTTTGCGCGTCCGCACCCCGGTTTCTGCCTGCACCGGGCGAAGGACGTCGTATTCGAGGATGTCGTCGTCCACGCGGCGTTCGGGATGGCGTTTCTGGCCCAGGTTTCGGAGAACGTGTCGATCGTCGGGAGCCAAACCGCCGCGGACAAGACGTGCGGCGTGTTCCCGTCCGCCGGGCGCGTGGGCGCCCATACGGTCGACGCGACCCACTTTTCGAACGTAAAGGGGCAGGTTTGCGTGAAAAACGCCTGGTTCGAGGGCATGATGGACGACGCCATCAACGTCCACTCCACCTGCCTCGTCATTCAGGGCATTTCGGCGGACCGGCGGCGCATCCGCTGCCGCTACATGCATGAAGGGGCGTACGGGTTCGGCGTATTCCAGCCGGGCGACGATATGCGCCTCATCCGCGCGAAAACGCTGGAGAACGGGCCGGTTTTGCGCATCGAGGCGGTCGACACGCCCAACGAGCGGGAAGTCGAACTGGCGCTTGCCGGACCGCTCCCCGATGCATTCGGGACGGGGGATGCGGTCGAGAACGCGACGTGGCAGTGCGCGGTGGAGTTCCGCGGCAATGTCGTCACCCACAACCGGGCGCGCGGGGCGCTTTTCACGACGCCCAAGCCCGTGCGCGTGGAGGACAACCGGTTCTTGAACATCTCGGGGTCGGCCATCCTTTTCGCGGGTGATGCGATGAACTGGTACGAGTCGGGCGGGTGCGAGGATGTCGTCATCCGGGGCAACTACTTCCGGGACTGCGTGACGTCCTACTTCCAGTATTGCGAGGGGGTCGTCTCCATTTTCCCCGAAATCAAGGATGTCGCGCACCAGAAGAAGCGCTACCACCGGAACATCCTTATAGAGGACAATGTCTTTGACACCTTCGATACGACACTTCTCTTCGCTTCTTCCGCCGAGAATGTGACTTGGCGCGACAACACCGTCCGGAAGAATACGCACTATCCGCCGTCGGGGCGGGCGTCTTTCCGGGTGGAGAACAGCGAAAAGGTGGATGTCAAGTAGTTTTCGCCCTAAAACGCCGCCGGGTTGGCGCGGAACCCCACGGGGGGCTCCGTCCCCGCGGGGCAAAAAGGGGCGTTCCGGGCGCTTTCCGTCCGTTGGAAGGGGTGCACGGGGGCGTACGTCAAAAAAAGGTTGCATTTTGGCGGATAATATGAGAAAATAGACGCCTAGACTTTCTGAAAGGAAAAGAAGATGGCTATATGTTGTGTTTTCGCCGGCCAGGGCGCGCAGGTTCCGGGCATGGGCAAGGATTTCGCCGAGGCGGACGCCGCGGCGATGGCGCTGTTCGACACGGCGAACGAGGTTTTGGGTTTCGACCTCAAGAAGGTGTGTTTCGAGGGTCCGGCTGAGGAGTTGACGAAGAGCAACATCTGCCAGCCGGCGATATTCGTGACGAGCTACGCGGCGTACCAGGCGCTGCAGAAGAAGCGTCCGACGGCGTTCGACTGCGCGGCGGGTCTTTCGCTGGGCGAATGGGGGGCGCTGTGCGCGGCGGGGGTTCTGGATTTCGCCTCCACGCTGAAGGTCCTCGAGGCGCGCGGCAGGTTCATGCAGGAAGCGTGCGAAGCGACGCCCAGCGGGATGATCGCGATCGTGGGCGCCTCGCCGGAGCAGCTGAAGACGTTGTGCGAGAAGACGGGGTGCACGGTGGCGAACATCAATTCCGCCGCGCAGCAGGTGCTTTCCGGTTCGAAGGAAGCGATTGCCGCGGCCGCGGCGGTCGCCAAGGAGCTGGGCATCAAGCGGGCGATTCCGCTGGCGACGGCGGGCGGGTTCCATTCGCCGTTCATGGCCCCGGCGCGCGAAAAGCTCGCGCCCGTCCTGGACACGATCACCTTCCACGCGCCGAAGTTCCCGGTCCTGTCGAACGTGACGGGCCAGCCGCACGCGTCCGACCCGGCGGCCATCAAGGCGCTCATGCTGGAGCAGGTGACGGGGACGACGAACTGGGCGGCGGACGTCGCCGCGGCGAAGGCGCTCGGGTGCACGACGTTCGTGGAGTTCGGTCCGGGCAAGGTGCTTTCGGGGCTGATCAAGAAGATCGACGCGTCGCTCACGACGGCGAACGTCGCCGACCTGGCCTCGCTGGAGGCGACCGCGGCGCTTCTGGGCTGAGGGCCGGAAAAGGATTTGAAAGGATACATAAATGAAGAATCTGGAAGGTAAAGTCGCCCTTGTGACGGGCGCGGCGCGCGGCATCGGCGCGGCAATCGCCAAGAAACTGGCCGAGAACGGCGCGAACGTCGCGATTTGCGACCTCAAGGCCGAGTGGTGCGACGAGACGGTCAAGGCGCTGGAGGCGCTCGGCGTCAAGGCGAAGGGCTACGGCGTCAATGTCGCCAATTCGGCGGAAGTCGACGCGTGCGTGAAGGCGGTTTTGGCGGACTTCGGCAAGATCGACATCATGGTCAACAACGCCGGCATCACCAAGGACGGTCTCTTGATGCGCATGAGCGACGCGGACTGGGACGCGGTCATCGACGTCAACCTGAAGGGCACCTTCCTCTTCACGCGCGCCGTGGCGCGGCCGATGATGAAGAACAAGGCGGCGGACGGCACCCCGCAGGGCGGCTCGATCATCAACATCGCTTCCGTCGTGGGCATCATGGGCAACGCGGGCCAGGCGAACTACACGGCCTCCAAAGGCGGCGTGATCGCGCTCACCAAGACCACGGCCAAGGAACTCGGCAGCCGCAACATCCGCTGCAACGCGGTGGCGCCGGGCTTCATCCAGTCCAAGATGACGGACGTTCTGCCGGAAGAGGTGCGCAAGAACTACATGGAGCAGATTCCGCTGCGCCGCTTCGGTTCGGTGAACGACATCGCCAACGCGGTGGCGTGGCTGGCGGGCGACGAAAGCGCCTATGTGACGGGGCAGATTATCTCCGTCAATGGCGGCATGATCGGGTAAATTTGGCGTCTGCGCCGGCGCGCGCCGGGTGGATTGAAGGACCCCCCTTGCGTTTACGGCGTAAAAACGGTATAATAGACACATCTAACAAAGTAAGGAGTTCACTTATTATGGCAGGAAAACTTGAAGAACGCGTGAAGGATATCATCGTCGAGCAGCTCGGCGTCAACGCGGAACAGGTCACGACCGATGCTTCGTTCATCGATGATCTCGGCGCCGATTCGCTCGACTCGGTTGAGCTCATCATGGCGTTCGAAGAGGAATTTGGCGCGGCCATTCCGGAAGAGGATGCTGAGAAGCTCACGACGGTTGGCAAGGTTGTCGAATATCTGAAGTCGAAGGGCTACGGCGACGACGGCTCCGCTCCGGCGAAGTAAGTCTTTTACGCAAAGACGCAGGATGGCGGGTTCGGCAGTTGAAAATGCCGGGCCCGCGCCTTTTTTGATGGAAGGACGCGCGTGCCGGCGCAAAGACCCGGGGCGGCGGGACGGCTGAAAATTTCTCGAGTCCTCTGGGCAGCAATCCGGACCTTCTCGTTGGGTTTCCCTTTCGTGGCTTCGGCAATGGCGTGCGAGGTTCCTTTCATTTCCCGGCTTTTTCATTCCGTCCGGGCGCGCGCGGCGTCGTCTTGCGCCGCCGTTTTGCCGCCGCGTGCGGGATGGTGGATGCCGTTGCGCCGGAACGGCGATGACGTTGCGCCGGAACGGCGATGACGTTGCGCCGGAACGGCGATGGCGTTGCGCCGGAACGGTCACCC
>DBKW01000001.1:10666-17843 GCA_002298665.1 Verrucomicrobia bacterium UBA740
CATAAGGAGAGGGGAGGGGATGGGCGGTTGGAAGGGGGTGGAGGGATGGGGTCGGCGCGCCATCCTCCCGGGGTGGCCCTTGCGCATCCTTTCCCTCGCTTCCACAACCGAACCTTCTCCTTTTTCGCTTTCGCCCTCCTCCCGTCGGAACGACCTGTCCGGGGTGTCTCACGACAGGCCCCCCTTATTTTTGATTTGGGGGGTTTATTTTCCCCGCAAGGCATGGTATAATAGATAACGCTATGGAAAAGAAAACTGAATCATTCAAGGCCGAGATTGCCGAGATGCTCGATCTCGTCGTCAATTCGCTCTATTCCAAGAAGGAGATCTTCCTGCGCGAGCTCATTTCCAACGCGTCCGACGCGATAGACCGCGCGAAGTATCTGGGACTGACCCAGAAGGAGCTTTTGGCGGACAATCCCGACTGGCGCATAGACATTGCCGCGGACGGTGCCGCGAAGACGCTGTCCGTCTCGGACAACGGACTGGGGATGGACGCGGCGGATCTGGAGAAGAACCTCGGCACGATCGCCTCGAGCGGCACGAAAGCTTTCCGCCAGGCGCTGAAGGAGAAGGGCGGCGAGGCGCTGCCGGAGCTGATCGGACAGTTCGGCGTCGGGTTCTACGCGGCGTTCATGGTGGCGGACAAGGTGACGGTCGTCTCGAAAAAGCGCGGCACGGACGCGGCGTTCCGCTGGGAGTCCGATATGGGCGGGAGCTACACGATTTCGGACGCGGAACGGGCGGGCTTCGGCACGACGATCACGCTGCACCTGCGCGCGGACCAGGAGGAGTACCTCGACCGCTGGCGCGTCGCCGACCTGGTGAAGAAATATTCGGACTTCATCGCCTACCCGATCTACTTCAAGCAGACGGACGCGCCGAAGGACGAGAAGCCCGAGGACAAGAAGCGCCGCGAAGAGGACGAGGCCAAGCCCCTCAACACGCGCGTGGCGCTGTGGAAGCGCCCCAAGCAGGATGTGAAGCCGGAGGAGTACGCCGAATTCTACAAGCACCTGACGCACGATTTCGAGGATCCGCTCGAGACGATTCCGTTCTCCGGCGAGGGCGCGGTCGAGTTCAAGGCGCTCCTGTTCATCCCGAAGAAGGCGGCGATGGACCTCTTCATGCCGCAGCAGAAGCGCGGACTTTCGCTTTACGTGCGCAACGTCTTCATCGGCGACGACATCGACCTTCTGCTGCCGAGCTGGCTGCGGTTCGTGAAAGGCGTGGTGGATTCGGCGGATCTGCCGCTCAACGTGTCGCGCGAGATGCTGCAGGACGACGCGGTCATCCGCAAGATCAAGTCGGCGATCACGTCGAAGATCCTTTCCGTCCTGGAGGAAATGAAGAAGGATTCCGCCAAATACGACGCGTTCACCGCGGCGTTCGGGTCCATTCTGAAGGAGGCGGTGCACGTGGACTGGCAGAACGCCGACCGCGTGAAGAAGCTTATCAAGTATCCGTCCGCCCGGACGGAGCCGGGCAAGCGCATCTTCCTCGAGGACTACGTCAAGGACATGCCCGCCGACCAGAAGGATATCTACTACATCATCGCCGAGCGCGAAGAGGACGCCCGCCGGGCGCCGCAGATTGAGGCCGCGCGCAAGCACGGCTGCGACGTGCTCCTCTTCTGCGAGCCGGTGGACGAGTTCCTGGCCGAATCGCTGCGCGAGTTCGAGGGCAAGAAGTTCGTGGATATTGGCAAGGGTGACGTGTCTTTCGGCAGCGAAGCCGAGCAGAAGGCGGAAAAGGACGCCCAGGAGAAGGCCACGGCGGAGCTGAAACCGTTCCTCGAGAACGTGAAGAAGACGCTGGAGGCGAACGTTTCGGACGTGCGCGTCTCGACGCGCCTGGTGGATTCGCCCTGCTGTCTCGTGGCGCGCGAAAACGCGCTTTCGCCGTCCATGGTGCGCATGATGCGGGCGATGAACGAGAAGGTTCCGGACGAAAAACGCATCCTCGAGATCAACGCGGAACATCCGCTCGTCAAGAAGATCGCGGCGCTTTCGGGCGATGCGCAGGCGGATGCGGTGCATTTGCTGTACGACGGCGCCCTGATCGCGGAAGGTTCGGCGGTCGCCGACGGCGCGGACTTCATGAAGCGCATGACCGCGCTCATGATGAAGTAAAGGCATGGGCGAGCGCTCCCCCATACTTCTGGAGGTCAAGCACCTGCGCGTCGCTTTCCGGACGGAAGGCGGGGGGCTTTCCGTCCCGGTGCGCGACGTGAGTTTCACCGTGCCGCGCCGGGGGCGCATTGCGCTCGTCGGGGAGTCGGGGTGCGGGAAGTCGCTGACGGCGCTCGCGCTCAAGGGGCTCGTCGACCGGGCGGAGGTTTCGGGCGAAATCACAGGAAAACCGCGCATTTCCTACATTTTCCAGAATCCGATGCAGTCGCTCGACCCGGTCATGCGCATCGGGCGGCAGATAAAGGAGGCGCGGTACGACATCCGCGACGAGGGCGTGCTGCGTGTCTTGTCGGATGTCGGGCTGCCGCCCGAGACGGTGCGGAAGTATCCGTGCCAGCTTTCGGGCGGCCAGCAGCAGCGCGTGATGATCGCCGCGGCGGTGGCCGCCTGCCCGACGCTGCTTGTCGCCGACGAGCCGACGACGGCGCTGGACGTGACGACGCAGAAGGAGATTCTCGATCTCCTCGTGCGGGTGGCGCCCCGGCGGCAGATGACGATTCTCCTGATCACGCACAATCTCGGGCTCGTGGCGCGCTATGCGGACTTCGTCCACGTCATGTACGCCGGGGAGATCGTGGAGAGCGGTCCGGTCCTGGACGTGCTGGCGCATCCGCGCCACCCCTACACGCAGGGGCTTCTCGAGGCGGTGCCCCGGCTGGACGCGCCCAAGGACGCGCCCTTGCGGTCCATAAAGGGGACGGTGCCCCCGCCGACGGCGTGGCCGACGGGGTGCGCGTTCCATCCGCGTTGCCCGAAGGCGCGGGCGTCCTGCGCGTCGCCCACGTTTACGATTTGTCCATACATGAAAGAAGAGACTGCCATATCCACGGCAGATTTGCTATAATATTGAACGCTATGAACACACTCGCAGAGAAATTGAACGATACTTTGGGTCCGGCCGCGGCGTTTCTTTCGCCGGAAGGACGGCGCATCTACTTCCCCTACGGGGGCATATTGGGGCAGGGCGCCGAGGCCAAGGCGTGCGACATCAACGCCACGATCGGCATGGCCTTCGAGGAAGACGGCTCGCCGCTCGTGATGCCGTGTTTCAGCAAGGGGATTACGCTCGACAAGAAGGCGTTTCTCTATGCGGGAAGTTTCGGACTGCCGAAACTGCGCGAAGTCTGGCGCGAGATGCAGATCGAGAAGAATCCGTCCCTCGTGGGCAAGACCTTCTCGAACCCGGTCGTCACGAACGCGCTGACGCACGGCCTGCGGATCGCGGCGGAACTCTTCGCCGGCCCCGAAGACACGCTCGTCACGCCCGACCTGTACTGGGACAACTATTCGCTCATTTTCGGCGAGGCGCTCGGCGTGCCGCAGGCGCTCTTCAACACCTACAGGGACGGCCACTTCGACGCCAAGGCGATGAAGGCGCAGCTTTTGGCTCCCGGCGACAAGAAGATCCTCATCCTCAACTTCCCGAACAATCCGACCGGGTATACGGCGACGGACGAGGACGCCGCGGCAATCGTCGAGGCGGTAAAGGAGGCGGCGGACGCCGGCAAGCGGATTGTCGTCCTGCTGGACGACGCCTACTTCGGGCTCGTGTACGAGAAGGGCGTGCACAATGAATCGCTCTTCGCGGAGTTTTCGGACCTTTCGGAACGCGTCCTCGCCGTCAAGCTGGACGGCACGACGAAGGAGGACTACGTGTGGGGGCTGCGCGTGGGCTTCATCACGTTCGCGTTCAAGGGCGCTACGGCCGACCAGCTCAAGGCGCTCGAGGCGAAAGCGGCCGGGAACGTGCGCAGCTGCATCTCGAATGTTTCCTCCATCGGGCAACACTTGGCAATCGCCGCCTATGCGGACCCGGGCTACCGTGCGCAGAAGAAGGAGAAGTACGACGTCCTGAAGGCGCGCTACGACGAAATCCGCCGCATCCTCGCGCAGCACCCCGAATACGCGGACGCGTTCGAGGTCATGCCGTTCAATTCGGGCTATTTCATGTGCGTCAAGCCGATTGGCGTGGACGCGGAGACGGTGCGCAAGTATCTGATCGAGAAGTACTCCACGGGAACAATCGTGCTTTCGGGTCTGATTCGCCTGGCGTTTTCGACGATCCCGACCTTCAAACTGGCGCGGCTCTTCCAGAACGTGGCGGACGCGATAAACGAACTGCGCGCCTGAGACGGGCGCGCCGCACCCGGTGAGTCAAGGGGTTCTTTGTCCATGAAGAAACTGTTCGCATTTCTCGCGGTCGCGTTTGCTTTGACGCTGGGTGCGGCGCCCGAAAGGTTTTCGGTTCTGCGTTTGGCGGACGGTGCCACGCTCACCAATGCGGCGGCCCGGCTTGGCGCGCAGATCGAACTGCCGCAGTTCCAGGACTTGGTCGGCTCGCTCATCATGTTTTCGGAAGCCCGCGGTCTGTTCGGACCCGAACGGGAAGGCGCGCCTTCCGCATACATCGGCTATGTGCCCGCCGGGGAGGGTCCGCTTTCGCCTGCGAGTCTGGGCGAACAGGCTTTGGTGGCGCTCATGTATCCAACCGCGCAGTCGCGCGCGGCGTTTCGGGAGAAGTTCCCGGGGGTCGACGAGACAAACGGCGTTATGCGGCTCGTTTCGCAGGAGGATGGCGTCTCCGTGACCAATTACATTGCGTATGCGGAAGATGGACGCTGGGTCGCCGCCGCCCCCGCCGCCGAATTGGCTACGTTGGCATTGGCGGAGACGAATAAGCTCGAGAAAGCCGATCTTCAGGGCAATCTTATCGATTTCACCCTTGAAGACAACATGTTCGCGAGGCTCTTGGCGGGTTCGTTGAACAATGCGAGTCCGGAGGCTTTCAAGGGCGCGGGCGCCTTCAAATTTGGATTCCGTGCGGACGAGCGAGGTTTGGACGTCCAGGGGACGCTTGCGACGGCGAAAGGATCCTATTTGGAAAGGCTTGGACGCCAAAAACTCGCTGGGAAGCCGCTTGCTTTCGCCGATAAAGACGCGCTTTGGGCGTGGGAGACCGCGAATGCGACCTCCCCGGGCGGACGGGGGGTGTCCGGCCCGGACATGCGGCGCCTTTTTGCGGAAGAAGGGTTCAAGTTGGACGCTCTGCGGGTCGACGAGACGAATGGCGCGACATTTGTTTCGCTTGATTTCGCGCGTCTGATTGCGGATAACAGGACAAACAACTGGCTCGCCACCGCGCAGCGCATAGCGTCGAAACTCGCAAATTCGCCGGACAAGGTCCGCCAGGTGCCCACGAACGCCGCGGGAGCCAAGGTCGCCTTTACGCTCAAGGGCGCGAAGGGACTGTTCACGCCGGCCCAGCGCTTTGCCGCCGTTTTGCCGGAAGACAAGGACCGCCCGCTTTGCGCGGCTTACGCGGGGTCGCCTTTCGGTCTTCTCAAAATCGCCGCGGCGCTTTGTGTGCGCGAGACCGTGACAAAGAGCGATGCGGTCGACATGATCAGCATGATGCTGACCGCACTGCCGGTTGCGCAAGAAGGTGGGTTCGCCGGCGCCGTATGGCAGGATGACGAGGGCTTCCGTTTCCATTACCGGATGACGGCCTCCGAATTGAAGGGGATTTCCGCGCTCGTGCAATTGGGCTTGGCGTTCGCCTTTTCGGATGCCGTGGAGGACGAGCTTCTCGACGAGGAAGAGGAACCTATCGATGAGGAAGATGAGCCGGTCGATGTGAAAGAGGGCGCGCATGAAGATAAAGGCGCACGCCAAGATTAATCTTTCGCTGGAAGTCTTTGCGGCGCGGGCGGACGGGTATCACGATTTGCGTTCCGTCGTCGCGCCCATTGCGCTCGCCGACGAACTGGAATTGACCGAGGCGGACGAAACGACGTCCGATTCGGGCTACGCGGACGATTTGGCCGTCCGGGCGGCGCGGGTTCTGGCCCGGTTCCGCGGCGTTTCCCGCGGCGTTTGCATCCATATAGACAAGCGCATTCCGGCCGGCGGCGGGCTGGGCGGGGGCAGTGCGGACGCGGCGGCGGTCTTGCGCGCGTTGAACAGGTTGTGGGGCCTTGATCTGCCGCTCGCGGAACTGGCGACGCTTGCCGCGGAAGTCGGATCGGACGTCCCCGCGCTCGTGCTCGCGCAGGAAACGCGGCAGCCCGTTTTGATGGAAGGGCGGGGCGAGAGGGTTTCTTTCCTTGAAGAAGGGGCGGATTTCCCCGCTTTGCCGCTTGTTCTCGTCAATCCGCGCGTGTTTTCGTCCACGCAAAAAGTTTTCAAGAACTGCTTATTCCGCGTGACAAACGACCCCGAAATAGTGTATAATATTACGCAGTCGTGGAAAACGGGCCGTTTTGACGCGCTAGGCGGCGCCTGCATGAACGACTTGTCCGAGCCTGCGATGCGTCTGGAGCCGTCCATTGGTGCGGCGCGGGACGCGCTCGCGGCGGCCGGTGCGCGAAAAGCCCTCATGACGGGCAGCGGCGCGACGGTTTTCGGCCTGGCGTCCAGCGTCGAGGAGGCGCAAAGACTGGCGGCACGCCTGGCGGAAGCGGGGTTTTGGACTTGCGCGACGCACACCATTGTCCGGTGATGTAATGGCAGCATAGAGGTTTTTGATACCTTTCGAGGTGGTTCGAGTCCACCCCGGACAACCAATCCAGATTCTTCTTTTCCCAAAAAGCCCCCGGAAGCCTTTTTCTCGAGCGTGAACTTTATCGATTGCGCGCGGGGAAGAATGGATACTTGCTTGGAATAAAACAAAAAACCCGGCGTAACCGAGTTCTTGAAGTGGTGGCGAGATAAGGATTCGAACCTTAGAAGGCGTAAGCCAGCAGATTTACAGTCTGCCCTCGTTGACCGCTTGAGTATCTCGCCAACAAAGTGATACATAGTATACCAAATTGAGCCTCCGCCGTCAATGGGGATTTGCACATTATTTTCCGTCCGCGGCGCGTTTGGGGACAAGAGTGAGAAGATTCGCGGGGTTTTTGCCAAGAGGGAAGGGTTTCGCGCCGGAATGCGGCGGACGGTGCCCCCGGAACAAAAAAAGAAGGAAAAGGATGTTTTGGACGCTTTTC
>DBKW01000001.1:17998-27198 GCA_002298665.1 Verrucomicrobia bacterium UBA740
AGACCACGGTCTCTTGACCCGGAGTCCCTGGATCCGGATCATCGTCTCCGCGGGACCCTGTTCTCCGGAACCGGACTTTTGCGCTGCGCGCGTTTGTGTGACTGGTCCGGCATAGGGCCTCTAGCGCAGGCGCCTCTTGAAGCCGTGCGCCCGCCCGGGAATGCGCGGGGGACGGAATCGCGCAGGGGCAAGCAAACAGTGCGGATTTTTGATATAATATAGGGATGAACTTTGAAGAAACTGTTTTCGGACAACTTGAGCCGTCCTTGCAAAAAGCCATCCGCGAGGTGGGGTATGCGAAGCCTACGCCCATTCAGGAGCAGGCGATTCCCTATCTGCTGAAGGGGCGCGACCTGATCGGGTGCGCCCAGACGGGAACGGGCAAGACCGCGGCGTTCATGCTGCCGATACTGGACCATCTCCTGCGGGTGCGGCGTCCGCGGCACATTGGGCATCCGCGCGCGCTTGTCCTGTCCCCCACGCGGGAACTGGCCGCGCAGACCGCGGCGAACGTGAAGGCGTATTCCAAATACGCCAATCTGCCGTTCGCGTGCATATTCGGCGGCGTTTCGCAATTCGGACAGGTTAAGGACATAAAGAAGGGGGCGGAGACGGTCATTGCCTGCCCCGGGCGGCTCATCGACCTCATGACGCAGGGAATCCTCTACCTGGACCAGGTGGAATGTTTCGTCCTGGACGAGGCGGACCGGATGCTGGACATGGGCTTTTTGCCCGACATCAAGCGCATCATCTCCAAATTGCCGCAGGCGCGGCAGTCCCTGTTCTTCTCGGCGACGTTCTCCCCGCAGATCGCGAAACTGGCGGCGGAACTGGTGGACGACCCGGTGAAGATCGAGGTCTCGCCCCAGACGCCCACGGTCGAGAAAATCAACCAGAAGGTCATGTTCGTCGACAAGGCGCAGAAAGACGCGCTCCTCGTGAACCTCCTGGAGACGCATCCGGAATGGGACCGCGTCATCGTGTTCACCAAGATGCGCCACGGGGCGGACCGCGTGAACAAGAAGCTCATGCGGGCGAATATCGCCTCCGCGGCGATCCACTCCGACAAGACGCAGGGCCAGCGCACCCGGGCGCTGGAAGGTTTCCGCCAGGGGAAGGTGCGCGTGCTCGTGGCGACGGACATCGCCAGCCGCGGCATCGACGTGCCGGACGTGAAGTGCGTCGTCAACATGGAGTTGCCGCTCGAGACGGAAAGCTACGTGCACCGCATCGGGCGGACGGCGCGCGCGGGCGAATCGGGCGCGGCGATCAGTTTCGTGACCGCGGCGGAACGCGCCCAGCTCAAGGCGGTGGAACGCTTCATCCGCAAGAGCATCCCGGTCGACCGCGACCACCCGTACCACAGCGAAGCGGGCGAGCAGGCCGGCGGCAAGGCGAAGGAGGGACTGCCCCAGGCGCCGTGGGTGCACCCCGCCAACCGCAACCGCACGAACCGCAAGCGCAACCGCCGCGTGTCGTTTTTGGGACGCCGGCAGAGCGATTTTCGCCAATCCAATCCGGAACAATAACAAGGAGAGCAAGCATGAGTGAAGAATTGAAATTCCCGGTCGTCGCCCATCACCGCATCATCGTGAATGCGGAAGGACGCGACGACGCCCAGACCAAGGCGCTCTTTGAGGGCTTTGATCTTGTGGCGCCCGTCACGGAGGCCAATACGTCGTCCGGCGGGAAGTACGTCTCGTACAGCCTTTCGGTGCGCTTCAAGGACCGGGCGGAAATGGCCAAGTTCGACGAACAGCTCAAGCGCGTGCCCGGACTGAAGATGGTCCTTTAAGGACGGGCGCGGCTTGCGCCGCGCATGAAAGAAACAGAAGAGGCTTGTGCGGATCGCACAAGCCTCCTTTGTTTTCGTTTGAGCGTGTGGGCTACTGGGCGGAATCCGAAACCGCTTCGCCTTCGGACTCGTCCAGTCCGCCGCCGAGCGACTTGTAGAGGGCGATGACGTCCGTCGAGATCTGACCGCGGCTGACGACGAACTGCTCCGCGAGGGTCAGCAGGGAGCGCTGGGCGTCGATGACGGCGGTAAAGTCGCGCAGGCCGTTCCGGTACAGATCCTTGGAGATCGCCACCGCTTCCTCCGCGGCCTTGACGGCGCCGCGCAGGGCTTCGTAGCGGTGGTACTCCTGCGTATACGCCGCATAGGCGTCCCGCACTTCGCCGTATGCCTTCTGGAGCGTCTCCTCGTACTTCAGGAAGGCTTCGTCCATGCGGGCCTCTTCGGCCTTGACGTTCGCGTAGATGTTGCCGCCCTGGAAGATGGGCCAGCTGAAGGAAGGTCCGATCGTGCCGTAGAAGGCGCCTTTGCTCAGGAATTTCTGCACTTTGACGGACTCGAGCCCCAGGGTCCCGTTGATGAAGAGCCGCGGATACCACTGGGATTTGGCGACGCCCACGTGCGCGACCTGCGCGGCCAGTTCGCGTTCCGCCGCGCGTACGTCGGGGCGCGTGCGGATGCGGTCCGTCGGCACGGACGCCAGGCGTGTGGGGGCGACGAGCCAGTCGCGGTCGGGGCAGTCCTTCAGCAGTCCGTGCAGGCTCCCGGGCATGGCGCCCGTGAGGATGGCGAGCGCATTGAGGAGCGACTCCTCCTGCGCGAGCAGGGGCGGGATGGTCGCGTGGGTCTGGTCCACGACGTACTTGGACTGGCTCACGGCGAGTTCGTCGCCGATGCCCGAATCGAGGCGGGACTTGAGGATGTCGTACGTTTCGGTCTGGAGGACGAGGTTGGTGCGCGCGACGGCGATGCGCTGCTGGGTCGTGCGCAGGGCGATGTACTGGCGGCCGACTTCCGCCGTCAGGCTGACCCAGGCGTCCGCGAGCGACCAGCCTTCCGCCTCGGCGCGCGCCCAGGCTTCTTCCGTCGCCCGGCGGCTGCCGCCGAAGATGTCGATCTCCCACGTGGCGTCGAATCCGCCGCGGAAGAGGTCGCTATGGACGAACTTGGAGCCGGTCGAGCGCCAACTGCTGTTCCCGGTCGAGGTGTAGCGGTGGTAGTCGCCCCGCGTGGCGGCGCCGTCCAGCGAGATTTTCGGCAGGTAGGCCGCGTAGGAGCCCAGCAGTTCCCAGCGGCTCGCCTCCAGACGGCTGGCGGCCTGCAGGAAGGAGAGGTTGTTCGAGACGGCCTCGTCCACCAAGTGCGCGAGAACGGGGTCGTCGAACCGCGTCCACCAGAGGCGCACTTCGTTCGTGGAAAGGAGGGTGCGCGCGTCGTCCGCCGCGTCCGCCGGCTTGAACTCGCCGATGGCGGTCTTGTTCGTCGTGGGCGCCCCGGCGTCCGGCAGGGGATGGTCGGGCAGCGCGTAGACGGGCTCCTCATAGTCGGGACCGACCGAGGGGAGTGCGGCGCAGCCGGCGGCTACGAGGCCGATCGCTCCGGTTGCGTAAACGAAGAATTGCGTTTTTTTCATTTTGTTCTCCGATCCTTGAGTTCGCGGCGGCGCGCCGCGGTAACCGAGAGGTAGGCAAAGAAACGCTTGGCGTGTTCGCGCCAGGTCTGGAAGAGCGCGTAGAGGCCCGGGACGAGCAGGATGCCGAAGGCGACCGAGAAGGCCATGCCCCAGAATTCCGTCGTGCCCAGGTGGTTGCGGCTCGCCGCGCCGGCGCCCGACGCCACCATCATGGGCAGCGTGCCGAGAAGCGTCGTGAGCGCCGTCATGAGCAGGGCGCGCAGACGCTCGCCCGCGGCGGACGCCGCCGCCTCCACGATGGAGTAGTTCTCCTTTTCGCGCTTGTCCTTCGCGAATTCCACGATGAGAATCGCGTTCTTCGAGGCCAGGCCGATCAGAAGGACCAGACCGAGCTGCGCGTAGATGGAGAGCGCGTACGGCGCGCCGGTCGCCACGATGCCCCAGAAACGCAGGCCTATGAGCGCGCCCAGCACCGCCACGAAGATGGAAAGCATCACCGGCAGCGGAATGGTCCACGATTCGTACTGCGCCACGAGGAAGAGGTAGCCGAACAGGACCGCCAGGAAGAGAAGCGGCGCGGCGGAACCCGCATTGCGCTGCTCCTGGTAGGTTATGCCGGACCATTCATAGCCGTAGTCGTCGGGGAGCGTCTCGGCCAGGACTTTCTTGATGTCCTCGATGACGGTTCCCGAGGCCACGCCCGGCTTGGGCATGACGTTGACCTGCGCGGAGAGGAACATGTTGTAGCGGCTGACGGTGCGCGGACCGATTTCGCGCGTAATCGTGCCCAGCGCGCCGATCGGGACCATGCCGCCCTTGTCGGAGCGCACGTACAGGCGTTCGATCGAGGCCGGCGTGGCGCGTCCGGACCAGTCGGACTGCACCGTCACGCGGTTGACCTGCGTGCCGAGGTTCACGTCGTTCACGTAGCGCGAGCCGAGGTAGTTCTGGAGCGTCGTGTAGACGGTCGAGACGGGCACGCCGTACATTTCCGCCTTGTCGCGGTCCAGGTTGAAGCGCAGATGGGGCGTGTCGGCCGTGTAGCCCGAGAACGCCGCCATGACGTTCGGCAGGCGGTTGAGCTTGCGCAGGACGTCGCCGAGCACCTCGTACAGGCGCATGGGGTCCGTGTCGCCCTTGGCCTCCAGGCGCAGGTCGATGGCGGAGTTGTTGCCGAGGCCCGGGATGGCCGGCGGCACGAAGACCTTGACGGCCGGCTCGGGTATCTTCGCGAGGACTTCCTGGAAGCGCTTCATGAGCGGCTGGATCGCCTGGTCGGGACGCTTGCGCTGTTCCCACGGCAGGAGGTCGACGATCATCATGTTCATGTTTTCGCCGCGTCCGCCGATCATGGACATGCCCGAGATGGCGAGGACGGAGTTGACTTCCGGAATCTCGTCGGAGAGCAGTTTCGTGGCGCGCGAGACGAGGTCGACCGAGCGTTGGCGCGTGGAGCCTTCAGGCAGCTCGAGCGAGCAGAAAATGACGCGCTGGTCTTCTTCCGGCAGGAAGGAGGTCGAGGTCGTCATGAACATCTGCACGGTCAGGAAGACGACGAGCAGAAGGAGCATCAGCGTCAGGAAGATGCGGCTGGCGAGCCAGCGGGCGCACGAGACGAAGAAGCCCTTGAAGTGCTCCAGGCACCAGTTGAACCACGCGAAAGGCCCGTGCCGGTAGGGGCGCGCCTCGTGCAGGAGAAGCGAGCAGAGGGCGGGGGCGAGCGTCAGCGCGCACACCGTCGAGAAGCAGACCGCCGCCGAAAGCGTGACGGAGAACTGCTGGTAGATGCGCCCGGTGATGCCGCTCATGAAGCCCACGGGCACGAAGATGCCGAGCAGGACGAGGGTCGTGGCGATGACCGCGCTCGTCACGTCGCTCATCGCCTGGATGGTCGCCTCTTTCGCGTTCAGTCCGCGCGTTTCGATGAGATACTGCACGCGTTCGACGACGACGATGCAGTCGTCCACCACGACGCCGATGGCGAGGACGAGCCCGAACAGGGTCAGCATGTTGATGGAGTAGCCCAGAACGGACATCAGGATGAAGGTCGAGCAGAGCGAGACGGGAATCGTCAGGCAGGGGATGAGCGTCGCGCGCCAGTCTTGCAGGAAGAGATAGCAGACGAGCACGACGAGCAGGAAGGTGACGACGAGCGTGTCCACGATTTCGCGGATGCAGCGCCGCACATAGTCCGTCGCGTCGTAGCCCAGGTCGATGGCCATGTCTTCGGGGAAGTCTTTCGCGAGATCGTCGAGGACGGCCTGCGCCGCGTTCATCGTCTCGATGGCGTTCGCGCCCGGCTTCTGCTGCAGGCCGATGGAGATGGCGTTGCGGTTGTTGTAGAGACCGTTGAACATGTAGTTCTGTTCGCCGATTTCCGTGCGGGCGATGTCCTTCAGCTTGACGATGCCGCCGTTGTCGTCGCGGCGGACGACGATTTCGTCGAATTCGTCCGCCGTCATGAGGCGTCCCTTCGCCAAAAGCGAGTAGGTGTAGCCGCCGTGCGCCTCGGTCGGGGAGCCGCCCACGGCGCCCAGCGAGGCTTGGATGTTCTGCGCCGAAATGGCCTGTATGACCTCCTCGGAATTCATGCCCTGGGCGGCCATGCGCGCCGGATCCAGCCACACGCGAATGGAGAGCTTGGGGCCGTAGATCGTCGCGTCGCCGATGCCCGGCACGCGCAACAGCGCCGGCTGGATGATGCCGTAGGCGTAGTTCGACAGCTCCAGGCGCGAACGCGTCCCCTTGGGCGAGCCGAGCGAGAAGAAGCCCAGGAAGTCCGTGGACTGGGCGCGGACGCGTCCGCCGAGCTGTTTCGCTTCGGAAGGCAACTTCGGTTCGGCCTGCGACATGCGGTTCTGGACCTTCACGAGGTCCATGTCGCGGTCGGACTCGATGTCGAACGAGATGGTCAGCTGGTAGTTGCCGTCGTCCGTGCAGTCGCTCGACATGTAGAGCATGTCGTCCACGCCGTTGATTTCGTCTTCCATGGGCGTGGCTATCGTGTTCTGCACTTCGCGCGCATTGGCGCCCGGATAGTTGTAGGTGACCGAGATCTGCGGCGGGGTCAGCTGGGGATATTGCGCGACCGGCAGTTTCGTGATCGCGAGGATGCCCGCCATCGTCAGCACGATGGAGATGACCATCGCGAAACGCGGCCGCTCGACAAAGACCCGCGAAAAGGTCTTTATCTTGTCAATCGAGGCTCTAATCGACAGTTTCATTTCAATTTGCTCTCCTGGTGGACGTCCGAAGCCTTAGATTTCCGTCGGCTTGTAGTTCGGGTCGTTCTCTTCGTTGGACGTCGCCTTCTCGAGGCGCACTTTCGCGCCGTCGCGCAGTTTGCGCGTGCCCGAGGTGACGACCGTCTCGCCCGCCTTGAGGCCCGAGGTGACGGGGATGAGGCCTTCATGCACAGGGAGCGTCTTCACGGCGCGCAGCTGGACGGTGCCCTCCGCCTGCACGACATAGACGCCCACGCCGCCCTGGGGCAGGTCGACGATCGCGGTCTGCTGCACGGTCGGGTAGACCGGCGGCGTTTTCTTGTCCGCGATCAGCGTGACGTAGCTGTTCGGGACGAGCAGGCGGTCGGGATTCGCGAACCGCAGGCGCATCGTGATGGTGGCGGTCGTCAGGGACATTTCGTTGTCGTCGAAGTCGAACGCGCCTTCCTTGTCGTAGATCGAGCCGTTGGGGAGGATGAGGCGCATGCGGTGGTTGGCGCCCGAAAGACCCTTGCTCGCGTCCTCGCGCCAGTCCACGTAGGCGCGGTCCGTCAGCGGAAAGCTGACGCGGATGGGGTCGACCTGCACGATGCGCGCGAGGGCGCCCTTGGACGGCGCGACGTAATCGCCCACATGCGCGGCGGTTTTGCCGATCTGTCCCGAAATGGGCGCGTAGACCTGCGCTTTTTTGCAGTCGTATTCGGCGACGACCAGGTTGGCTTTCGCCTGCAGGACGGCGGCTTTGGCGGTGTCCGCCCCCGCTTCGGCGTTGTCGCGTTCGAGCTGGGTTATGCCGCGCGCGTCGGCCTTGCGCATGCGCTCCCAGTAGCGTTCGGCGCGGCGGGCTTCGGCTTCGGCGGCTTCCAGATCCGCCTTGCGCTGGTTCACGACCGCCTGGTAGCGCTCGTCGTCCAGGCGGTAGAGAAGCTGGCCTTCCTTGACCAGATCGCCTTCCTTGAAGAGGATTTCCTTTATGTAGCCGTCCACCTGCGGGAGCAGGTCGACTTCCTGAAGGGCTTCGGCGTGGGCGACGAATTCTTCCGGCAGGTTGTAGGGCAGGTTGGTGACGACCATCGTGGCGACGGTCTCGATCGCCTCGGGCTGGACGGCCGCGCCGTGGGGTTTTTCCGCCACGCGTTCGTAGATGTCGCCGGCGATCCATCCGCCCGCGGCGCAGACGGCGGCGAGGATGATTGTCGCGGCGACGGCTCCCGCGCGGCTCTTTTCTTCTTTGTTTTCCGTATTGGTATTCATTTCTTCTCCTTGTTAAATGGTTTTCGCGGCGGTTTCGGCCTGCACCCCCCGCCAGATCGCCTCGTAGGTGTGCGCCAGGGTGGACGCCAGGTCGCAGGTGAGGAATTTCTCGATCTGGGCGCTCACAAGACCGTCCCAGCAGGCGATGGAGACGGACGCCACCTCGTCCGTATTGACGTCCGCGCGGATGCGTCCGGCGCGTTTGTCGTTCTCGAGCGCCCGCAAAAACGCCTGTTTCGGACCGAAACTCTCGTTGTTTATGAGGTTTTCGCGCACTTTCGTCATGGACGACTCCGCCCACTTGACCTGGGAACGCATGAAGCGGAAGAAGTCCGCCCGTTTGGCGTCGCGCGCGATTTCCTGGGCGTTGGCAATCATCATTTTCGCGACGGCCGGGTAGGTCAGGTCTTCTTCGGGGGAAAGCGCCGCGGTCAGGTCGGACTGGAACTTCTTGAGCGCCGCGTCCACCAAAGCGAGCAAAAGCGCCTCTTTCGTCGGAAAATGCCAGTAGACCGCGCCTTTCGTCATCTTGAGCCGCGCGGCGATTTCCGTGAACGTGGTGCGGTCGTAGCCCTGCTTCGTGAACAGGGCCAGGGCGCTCGCAAGGATGCGTGTGCGCGTCTTTTCGGCTTCTTCTTTGACTTTGCGCGGCATAGAAATATTCTTCTACCAGTGTGAAACGGCGCATATTATAACATACCTACCGGTATGTATGTCAAGAGGGTTCTTTCCTAATTCACCGTTTTCGCTCGAAAATGGAAAATATCCACAGTTTGCACCCGGGATACCGTCACGGAATCTGCGCGGTTTCCGTGACGGTGCATCCGTTCGGGACGCCCAACGGGGAGCGTGGTCCGGTTTCCCCGCGGGTTGACAGCGTAGAAAATGCAGAGGGGAGGTAGACAGGATTAACAGGATTGGGGCGGGGCGGTCGAGTTGTCCTACTCGACCGACCTGTCCTACTCGTCCGAGTTGCCCCGGTTGTCCCGATTCATCTCGGGGGTGGGACGCGCGAAGCAAGCGGCGGAATGTTAGAGGAGCCTTTCATCGCCCCGCGGCATTTCTTTTACACGGTCTAAATGGTTGAAATAGTGTGTTTTCCATATCTCCGAAAGGGGTGTTTTTGGGTTTCGAACACACCCCCCTCATGCGGTTTGAAATTTGCCTGGGCTAACATTCACGCTAACTTGCAGTTTTTGAAAGGATTTGCTCAAAAACATCACTTATCGCCCCTCCACAGGGGGTACCCCGAAAAAGGGTCTCCGCATGAGGTCCAAAAACATGCGCATGTTAG
>DBKW01000028.1:0-1178 GCA_002298665.1 Verrucomicrobia bacterium UBA740
GACGCGTGTCGCCACATCGCGCGCAAAGCGCATTTCGCGCGTGACGACGACCATTGTCACGCCCTGCCGCGCCAGGTCCTTCATGACGTCCAGCACTTCCCCCACCATTTCGGGGTCCAAAGCCGACGTCGGCTCGTCGAAGAGCATCATCCGCGGCTCCATCGCCAGTGCGCGGACAATCGCCACGCGCTGTTTCTGTCCGCCCGAAAGCTGCTGCGGATAGCACTTCGCCTTGTCCACGAGCCCGACGCGCGCCAGAAGGTCCATCGCCTTCTTTTCGGCGTCCGCCCGGGAAACGCCGCGCACCAGGCGTGGCGCCAAGGTGATGTTGTCCAGAATCGTCAGATGCGGGAACAGGTTGAAGTGCTGGAAGACCATACCCATTTCGGACCGGATGAGGTTCTTTTCGCGCTCGGAAGCGGATACGATATCCTCGCCCTTGAAGACGATTTTGCCGCTCGTGGGCTCGTCCAGCAGGTTCATGCAGCGCAGGAAAGTGGACTTTCCGCCGCCGGAAGGCCCGATCATGACCACGACCTCGCCCGGACGGATCTCCGTCGAAATGCCCTTGAGAACCTCCAGTTTGCCGAAGTTCTTCTTCAGATTCTCGATTTTCAACAATGTTTCTGCCATAATCTCAGTCTCCGCTCGCACTTACGAATCGTTGTGGACGGGGTCCGCCCCCGTTTTGCGCAAATGGCGCTCCAGGCGTCCCAGAAGCCAGGTGAAGGTCAAAACAAGAATGAGGTAGATTGCCGCGACCGTCAAATACGGCAAATACACCGAATACGTCTGGCTGCGGATGATGTCGCCGCCCTTGGCCAGGTCGATGAGCGCGATATAGCCCACAATCGACGTATCCTTCATGAGGACGATGAACTCGTTGCCGAGCGCCGGCAGAACGTTCCGCACCGCCTGCGGCAAGACGATTTTCAGCATCGTGCGCCAGTACGAAAGCCCGAGCGCGCGCCCCGCCTCCATCTGGCCCGGCTCGATGGACTCGATGCCGGCGCGGATGATTTCCGCCTGGTAGGCGCCCGAATTCACGCCGAAGGCCAGAATGGCGATGAGCACCTTCGAATCCACGCTCCGCAGGATGATGTAGTAGGTTATAAGGAGCTGCACGACCATCGGCGTGCCGCGGATGAGCGCCAGATAGACCTTCGCCACCGCGTTCA
>DBKW01000028.1:1251-12025 GCA_002298665.1 Verrucomicrobia bacterium UBA740
ATGAAAAGCCCCAGCACAATCGCCGAAAGCGCGACCTCCAGCGTGACACCGAGCCCCTGGATCAGATATTCGCCGCGGTAGGAGCCGTCCGCCGAACGCTTCAGGAAGCAGAGGTAAATGTCGTCGTACAGCGACTGCCACACGCGCTTGAGCGCGGCGGAAAGCCCCGTGGCGTCCGTCGAAACCTCGGCCGGCGCGGCGTTTTCCGTCTCCTTCAGGCGGTCGCTTTCCGCCGTGTAGTCCGCCACCCACTTGTCGAGCCGCCCGTCCGCCTGCGCTTCGCGGATGACTGTGTTGACGACCTCCAGCAGGTTCGTGCGCCCCTTGGCGACGGCGATCGCATACTCCTCGGACGACAAAAAGTCCGAAATCGCGAGCCTATCCTCGCCTTTTATGCAGTTTTTGGCGGGGTTGATGTCCGCGATGACGAAGGCGCACCGTCCGGCGAGCATGGCCGCGCACGCTTCGGGCGAGGTCTTGAACCGCTCCGGTTCCTGCTGGAGCGTCTCTTTCACGAACGAATCGCTCGTCGTGCCGCCCTGCACGCCGATCTTCTTGCCCTTGAGCTGGTCGAGCCCCGTGTAGGGTTCCGCCTTGCGGTAGATGACCACGATGCCCGTCTTGACGTACGGAATCGAGAAGTCGACGTTCTTCTTGCGGTCCTCGGTGACCGTGATGCCCGCCGCGGCGAGGTCCGCCTTGCCCGAAATGACGGCGGGGATGACGGAATCGAAATCCATGTTCTCCGCGCGGAAGCCGCGGCCCATTTTCTGGGCCACGGCGCGGCAGAGTTCCGTGTCGATCCCGACGATCTCCTGTCCGCGCAGGAACTCGTACGGCGGGAACGTCGCCTCGGTCGCCATGGTGAGCGTCTCCGCCCCGGCCGCGGCGCCCGAGAGGAAAACCGCGCAAAAAGCGAGCAGTCCGAGTCGTTTCATCCGGCTTTCTTTCACGTCCTTACTTATCCTTCAGCTTGTTGCTCTCTTCGGTGAAATCCTTGATCCACTTCGCCAGGCGCCCGTCGGCCTGGACCTCGGCGATCGTCTCGTTGATCGTCTTCAGAAGCTCCGGCTGGCCCTTGCGGATGGCGATGGCGTACTCCTCGGACGTGATGAAGTCCGAAAGCGCCAGATCCGCCTCGCCCTTCACGCAGTTCTTCGCCGGGTCGATGTCGGCGATCACGAAGTCCACGCGCCCGCTCTTGAGCGCCGCGACGGCCTCCGCCGGCGATTTCGTGCGTTCCGGCTCCTGCTTCAGCTGCTCCAGGACGAACGTTTCGCTCGTCGTGCCGCCCTGCACGCCGATCTTCTTGCCCTTGAGCTGGTCGACGGACGTGTACGGATTCGCCTTCTTGTAGATGACCACGATGCCCGTCTTCACGTACGGAATCGAGAAGTCCACGTTCTTCTTGCGGTCTTCGGTGATCGTGATGCCCGCCGCGGCGAGATCCGCCTTGCCCGAAATGACGGCGGGGATGACGGAATCGAAATCCACCGTCTCGGCCTGGAAGTCCTTGCCGAGCTTCTGGGCGATTGCGCGGCAGATTTCCACGTCGATGCCCGCGATTTCCTGTCCGCGCAGGAACTCGTACGGCGGGAAGGTCGCTTCCGTAATCATTTTGAGGGTGTTCGAATCCTTCTTCGCGCACCCGAGAATGCACAACGCCAAGGTTGCCAATACAACAATTTTCTTCATCGTTTACTCCGTTTCTATCCGCTCCACGGCGAATAGGCATATTATATCATATCTTTGCGCTTTCGTGGAAACTCTTTTTATCCCGGCGCAATTTGTCCGGACTGCGCCTACCGAATTCCCAACCAGTCTGCCGGGGGGAGCCATCTGCCCAATACAACGCCCCCGTCCACCCCGTTGCGCCGGAACGGTGATGCCGTTGCGCCGGAACCGCCACCCCGTTGCGCCGGAACGGCCACCCCGTTGCGCCGGAACCGCCACCCCGTTGCGCCGGAAGACCGGGACGGCCCCCCGTCCGTCGCAGTTGTCCCGTGCCCCCTCGTCTACACCTCTACACGGCCAAAACCCGATAGGTCCCCGCCTCCCAATCCTGTAAATCCTGTCTAAAACACTCTTCTCTGTGTCTTCGTGCCCCTGTGCCTCTGTGTCAAAACAAAACACCCCACCGCAGGGGGGGGTTGACGCGACAGGCGCGGATTTGGTATAATATCCACCGTTTTGTCCCGGGTGGGACGGAATGAAGCGAATGATTCGGGGTACTCCATCCCCGGACAAAGCGGATTAATCTGTCTAAAATATAGAGATATAGATTGAAAGGAAACAAAATGGAAATGCCTACATCCGCCCTCACGGGCATCACGCTCAAGGATATGTTCGACGCCGGTCTGCACTTCGGTCACCAGACGAAGCGCTGGAACCCGAAGATGAAAGGCTACATCTTCGACAAGCGCAACGGCATCCACATCATCGACCTGACCCAGACGGTCGAACTCCTCGATGAAGCCGCGGCGTTTGTGCGCGACGTCATCCTCTCCGGCAAGAAGATCCTCTTCGTGGCGACCAAGAAGCAGGTCGCGGACCTCGTGAAGGACGCGGCGACGGAAGTCGGCCAGTTCTACGTGACGGAGCGCTGGCTCGGCGGCACCCTGACGAACGCCAAGACGATCCGCTCCTCGGTCAAGCGCATGCGCCAGCTGCAGGCGACGGCCAAGGCCAACGGCGGCGTCCTTTCCGAGCACAAGCAGGAGGCTTCGGTTCTCCGCCGCGAACTCGCGAAGCTCGAGAAGAACCTGACGGGCGTTGCGGACATGACGGAGCTCCCGGGCGCGGTTTTCGTGGTGGACGTGGTGCGCGAGGCCAACGCGGTCAAGGAAGCGCTGCGCCTGCACATCCCGGTCGTGGCGCTCGTCGACACGAACGCGGACCCCGAGCCGATCGACTACGTGATCCCGGGCAACGACGACTCGGTCGCCGGCGTCGAGCTGATCGTCAAGGGCATCGAGAAGGTCATCAAGACCGCCAATGACGAATACAGCGCCAAGGCGGCGGAAGAGAACCGCAAGCGCGAGGCGGAGCGCAAGAACCGCGAAGAGGCGGAACGCGCGGCCCGTGCGGCCCGCAAGGGCAAGGCCCCCGTCCGCGAAGGCGTGCGCAAGGCCCCGGCCAAGACCGGCGCGATCGCGGCGAGCGTGAAGGCGGCCGCCCGCAAGGCGAAGGAAGAGGCCGAACTGAAGGCGAAGGCGGAACTCGCGGCCAAGCGCCAGGCTCCCGTGAAGCAGGCCGAGGCGGCCGTCGCGGCGGAAGCCCCTGCAACCCCCGCTCCCGCGGCCCCGGCGGCCGAAACCCCGGCGGCGGAAGCCCCGAAGGCCGAGTAAGCAATCGTTTTCACAAGGAAAGGTTTCGATATGGCTATCACCATCCAGCAGATCAAGGAACTCCGCGAAGCCACCGCCGCGGGCATGGGCGCCTGCAAGGAAGCGCTCACCGCCACCAACGGCGACATGGCCGAGGCGGTCAAGTACCTCCGCGAAAAGGGTCTCGCCGTCGCCGCCAAGCGCGTCGACAAGGAGTCCAAGCAGGGCATCATCGCCCTCGCCGTCGCCCCGGACAAGAAGTCCATGGCGCTGGCGGAAGTGAACTGCGAGACGGACTTCGTCGCGAAGACCGAGGCGTTCATCAAGTTCGTCGACGAGGCGGCGCAGACCGCCCTGGCCGGCAAGGACATCGCCACGACGCTCGAGGACGACTACAAGATGCTCCTAACCAAGACGGGCGAGAACGTCAAGATCCGCCGCAGCGAGCGCTACGTGCTCGAGGGCACGGGCGTCCTGTCGGGCTACATCCACATGGGCGGCAAGATCGGCGTGATGGTCGAGCTGGCGACCCCGTGCGAAAAGTGCGCGGCCTCGCCCGAACTCGCCGAGGCGGCCCACATGATCTGCCTGCAGATCGCCGCCAACGCCCCCAAGTACATCAACCCGGAGGACGTCCCCCAGGCTGAAATCGACGCGGAACTCGAGATCAAGCTCAACGCGCTCAAGGAGCAGAAGGGCAAGCTCCCGCCCGAACAGGCCCTCGTGGGCATCAAGAAGGGCATGGCCGCCAAGTACTGCACGCAGATCTGCTTGATGAAGCAGGACTACGTGGCGGACGGCGATCTCACGGTCGAGAAGTATCTCGCCGGCGTCTCCAAGAACCTCGGCGGCGCGCCCATCACCGTCAAGCGCTTCGTGCGCATGCAGCTCGGCGCCTGAGCACCGGCGGCGAGTCGAGAAAGAAAAGGAAGCGCGGCACATTTGCCGCGCCTCCTTTTTTGCTCCTTCCCCTCTCGCGGACCCCACCTGCAGGAGCTTCTTCCTCCGCCCGTACCCTCCGCGCCTTAACATGAAATTAACTCGTGCGCCGGAGGCTGAATTGTGGTATAATAAAGGAATGTGAACCGTACACATAAACTCTAAGAAAGATTGAGCTACATGAATACCGTATTGGTCGGCGCCCAGTGGGGCGACGAAGGCAAGGGCAAGGTCATTGACTTTCTGACGCAGGAAGCGGATGTCGTGGTCCGCTTCCAAGGCGGGTCCAACGCCGGCCACACCGTGGTCGTCGGCGACAAGAAGTATGTTTTGCACCTGGTGCCGAGTGGTATTTTGCACGAGGGCAAGCACTGCGTCATCGGCAATGGCGTGGTGATGGACCCGTTCGATCTCATGAAGGAACTCGAGCAGGTGGAGAGCTGGGGCTTCGAACTGCGCGGCCGGTTCCACATCTCGGAACGCGCCCACATGGTGATGCAGTGGCACCGGGCGCTCGACAAGGCCGAAGAGGCGGCGCGGCCGGAAGGCGCCAAGATCGGCACGACCGGCCGCGGCATCGGCCCGGCCTACGCGGCGAAAGTCGGCCGCTACGGCATGCGCGTGGGGGACATCCTGCGCCCGAACTTCCCGGAACTTGTCCGCGCCCAGGTGGCGGAAGCGAACCGCACGCTCGTCGCGCTCGGCGCCCAGCCGCTTGACGCGGAAGACATGGTGCGCCTGTACAGCCCGCTCACCCAGGCGCTCATGCCCTACGTGACGGATACGATCCAGTATCTGCACGAGCGGCTCGAGGAAGGGCGTTCGCTTCTTTTCGAGGGCGCGCAGGCGACGATGCTGGATATCGACTTCGGCACGTATCCGTTCGTGACCTCGTCCAATCCGACCGCCGGCGGGGCGTGTACGGGCACGGGCGTTTCGCCGCGGGCCATCAACCGGGTCATCGGTGTCCTGAAACTCTACACGACGCGCGTCGGGGAGGGTCCGTTCCCGACGGAACTTCTGGACGCGGACGGGGAGACGCTGCGGCGGCGGGGTGGCGAATTCGGCGCGACGACGGGGCGTCCGCGGCGGTGCGGCTGGTTCGACGCGGTCGTGGCGCGCTATGCCCAGCGCGTGAACGGGGTGGACTTCTGGGCGATGACGAAGCTGGACGTGCTGGACGCGTTCCCGGTCGTCAAGATCTGCACGGGCTACCGGCGCGCGGACGGGTTCGTCTACACGACCTTCCCGGCGGATCTTTCGGTTCTGGAGCAGTGCACGCCCGTCTACGAGGAATTGCCGGGGTGGCAGTGCGAAACGTCGCACTGCACGGACTATGCGCAGCTGCCGGCGAACGCCAAGGCGTACATCGACCGCATTCTGGCGCTGGTCGGCGGCAAACTCGGGGTGCTCAGCGTCGGGCCGGCGCGCGAAACGACCTTGCGCATCAACATCTGACGATGGACGGGGCGATCCAGCATCTGGCCATCATCATGGACGGCAACGGACGGTGGGCGCAAGCCCGCCATCTGCCGCGTTTGGCCGGCCATCGGGCCGGGGCGGACGCCTTGGACCGCGTGATGCACTACTGCCGCGCGGCGGGGATCGCCTACTTGACGGTGTACGCCTTTTCGACCGAGAACTGGAAGCGTTCGCCCGAGGAAGTCGCCGGGCTTATGAAGCTCCTGTCCACGTTCATCTCGGGGAAGCGGGCACAACTCGTGCGGGAAGGCGTGCGTTTTCGGGCGATTGGACGGCGAAAGGACCTGCCGGACGCCCTGCAGAAGCAGATTGCGGACCTGGAGGAGGCGACGAAGGCGGGGCGGTTCACGCTGCTCGTGGCGCTGTCCTACGGGGGGCGGGCGGAAATCGTGGATGCCGCGAACGCGGCACTTTCCGCCGGGGAGAAAGAGCTGACGGAGGAGACATTCGCCCGCTATCTGTATGCGCCGGACGTGCCCGACCCGGACCTGATCATCCGCACGTCGGGGGAGTGCCGCACGTCGAATTTCCTGCTGTGGGAGTCCGCCTACAGCGAATATTGGTTTACGCCTGTACTCTGGCCCGATTTCGGGAAAGAGGAGTTTGAACAGGCCTTGGCGGCCTTCGCCTCACGCGAACGCCGCATGGGTGGGAGGAAAGTCACATGAACAATCCGGTAGTCAAGCGCATCGTCACGGCGCTTTCGACCGCGGCGCTCGTCGTCGCGGCGCTTTTGGCGTTGAACAGATACTGTCCGCAGAAGGCCTTTTTGGTCATTTCACCCGTTTTCATCGTGTTGGTCGCGCTTGTGCAGGCGGAATTCTACCAGATGGTGCGGCGCACGTACGCGGTTATGCTCTTCCCGGGGATTCTGTGGGGCGTGGTGTATCTGGCGGGGCGGTGCGTGCTGGGGTGCCCTGGTCTGCTGATTGTCGTCGTCTTCGCCTTGGCGCTGACCGTGCTTTTCGGCAAGTATGAGCGCCCGATCGAGGCGTTCGCCACCACGCTGCTCGGTTTTGTGTACATTCCGTTCATGCTGGCGTCCTTCCTGGAAGTGGCGCGGGACTACGGGGTCGTCATGCTCCTTTACATCATTGCGCTCGTGAAACTTTCCGACATGGGCGGGTTCGCGTTCGGACTCGCGTTCGGGCGGCACAAGATGTGCCCGTCGATTTCGCCGAACAAGAGCTGGGAAGGGCTCGCCGGGTCTGTTTTCGGGAGTTGTCTCGTTTCGGCGGCGTTCATGCCCCTGACGGGCTTTCCGGTCGTGAAGGCGCTGGCGTTCGGCGTGGCGGCCGCCCTTTTGGGGACGCTGGGGGATCTCGTGGAAAGCCGCATGAAGCGGGAATGCGCGGTCAAGGATTCCGCGACGTTCATGCCGGCCGGGCTCGGGGGCTTCCTGGACATGTTCGACTCGCTCATCTTCGCGCCGGCGCTCCTCTTCCCGTTCATCCGCTGAGAACATCCGATTCCTCAAAAAAACAATGAAACCGAGCAACTGGAACCCCAAGGCATTGGATTTGTCCCGTCTGGGACAGGTCGCGTGCGACGGGTGCATCGTCCTCATCGCCTATTTCTTTTCGTTCTCCCTTCGGTTCGATTTCGCAGAACCGCGCGGAGGTTGGCGGGCGGTCGCCGCGTTCGGGATCGTCGTCTGCCTCGTGAACATCGCCTTTCTGTCGCTTTGGGGCTGTTATGCGCGGGAAGCGCGGCATTTTTCGCGTTCCGTGTGCAAACAGTGCATCGGGGCGGCGTTTTCCGCCGCCGTTGTCTTCCTTTTGACGCGGTTTTTCCTGGGTAACGAGCAGTTTTTCCCCATTCGCCTGCCGTATTCGGTGACGATTATGACATTTCTTTTCGGGACGGCGGGGCTGTTGGGGGGCCGCTACGCCTTCCGTCTGCGGGCGGACAAGGTCTTCGCGCCCGGTATCGACCTTCTGGAGCGCCCCGAGACGTCTTTCGACAATGCCGCGGCGCGTGCGTTCATCGCCGGGCATACGGTTCTCGTGACGGGGGCGGGCGGCACGATCGGCTCGGAAATCGTCCGCCAGGTCGCCGCGCTGGGCGCGAAACGCGTCTTGCTGGTTGAACGGTGCGAAAACGCGCTCTACAACATCGACCGCGCGATGAAAAAGGCGTTTCCCGGGGTGGATTGCGTGCCGCTCATGCTGGACATTTGCGACAAAGAGGCCATGGAGAAGCTGTTTTCGGCGGAGAAGCCGTATCTCGTCCTGCACGCGGCCGCCTACAAGCACGTCCCGATGGTGGAGCTGAATCCGGCGGAGGGGTGGCGAAACAACGTGGAGGGCACGCGGACCGTCGCCACATGCGCCGAACGGCACGGGACGCGGCGTTTCGTACTGATTTCGACGGATAAGGCGGTCAATCCGGTCTCGGTCATGGGGAAGTCCAAGCGGGAGGCGGAAAAAGTCCTCATGGCGCTCAACGCGGCGAAATCGAGTACCTCGTTCTGCGCGGTGCGGTTTGGCAACGTTTTCGGCAGTTCCGGGTCCGTCGTGCCGCTTTTTCGCGAACAAATCGCCGCGGGCGGACCCGTCACGGTGACGGATCCGGCGATGAAACGGTACTTCATGACGGTTCAGGAGGCCGTATCGCTCGTTTTGCAGGCCGCCAGCCGCACGGAACGGGCCATCTACACGCTTGAAATGGGCGCGCCGATTTTCGTGCTCAAGTTGGCGGAAGGTCTCATCCGCCGCGCGGGCTATCGTCCCTACAAGGATATACCGATTGTTTTCACGGGGATGCGTCCGGGCGAAAAACTCTTCGAGGAGTTGGATGTATCGGAGAAGTCCGCCTACCGCACGGATATGGCGAAGATTTACATCACGAAAATGCACGATTGAGGATGAAAAGCGCGGTTTTTTGTGTTTTTTGCGCACTTATGGCGGGTGCGGCCGGCGGGGCGGACGCGGTGGACGCGGCGATTTCCCGCGGCGCGGCGTATCTGCTCGCCCAGCAGTCTCCGGAAGGGTGGTGGAGCGACCGGCAGATGCCGGCGCTGACCGCTCTGCCGCTTTGGGCGCTCGTCACGGGAACGAACGCGTCCCCCGCCGCGCTGGACAAAGCGGCGCGGTACATCCTCTCGACCCAACGCACGGACGGCGGATTCTACGTCCCCAAGCCCGGGCGCGGCGGTTCGGGGCTCGGAAACTACAATACGTCCGTCTGTCTTTCGGCGCTTCACGCCTACGGACGCGCCCCGACCGCGGCACTTTTGAAGGCGCGGGAGTACATCGCATCCGGCCAGTTGACGGGGGACGATACCTATGCGGGCGGGTTCGGGTACGATAAAGCCGTCCGTCGGCGGTATGCGGACCTCTCCAACACCGCCTACGCGCTCGATGCCCTGCGCCGCACGGACGCGTTGGAAGAGCGGCGTCCGGGCGGGAGGCGGGTGGATATCGACTGGGGGCGGGCGCTCGCGTTCGTGGAAGGGCTTCTGAAGACGGAAGGTCCGGACGCGGGCGGCGCCGCCTACAACGACCGCACGCCCCAGGCGGGGACGACGACAAACGCCGCGCACCGGGTGTCGCTTCGGGCATACGGGTCGATGACGTACGCGGCGGTGCTTTCCATGTGCCACGCACGGCTGGACCGGGGCGATCCGCGCGTGCGGCAGGCGCTGGCGTACTGCGAAAAGCACTGGACTTTGGACGAAAACCCAGGGATGGGCGCGCAGGGGCTCTATTACTACTATAATATCCTCGCGCGGGCCCTCGACGCGGCACGGGTTGAGACGGTCGGCGGGCACGCCTGGAAGCGGGAACTCGCCGCCAAATTGCTCGCCCTTCAGAAGCCGGACGGCAGCTGGGCGAACGAAAACAACCGCTTTTGGGAGGCGGATCCCGTGCTTTGCACGTCTTTTGCCTTGCTCACTCTTGGATTGTGTCAATGAAACTTGGATTTTGCCCATGAAACTGACCCGGCTGATTGATTGGGGCGCTTTTTTCTTTGTGATACTGGTCTGGGGCGGAACCTACGCGAGCACGCGCGTTCTGGTGCAGGATTTTACCTCGCTCGAGATTCAATATGTCCGCTTTACGCTCGCGTGGCTCGTGCTGTGCATCCTGGGCGGAAAACTCGGGATCCGCCGGGGCTTGGGGGATGAGGTGCTCGCGTCGGGCATGGGGCTGACGGGCGTCGCGGCGTACCAATTCCTCGAAAACGGCGCCATATTCTACACAAACGCCTCGACAGTCGCCATTTTCGTGACGGTCGGCCCCGTCATCACGGCGGTCATGGCGCACTTTCTCACGGGGGATCGGACGCTTTCGCGGCGTTTTCTCGCGGGGGCGGTATTGGCGGCCGCGGGGGTGGGGCTTGTGACATTCAACGGCGTCGTGCATCTTTCGCTCAATTGGGAGGGGTGCTGCATGGCGCTGGCGGCCATGATTTGCTGGGGATTCTACTCCGTTTTGCTGGATGTCGCCAACCGGCGCGGCATTCCCCCGCTCGTGGCCGTCCGCCGCGCTTTCCTTTGGGCACTCATTTGGATGCTGCCGCTCGCCCTGTTCGGGCTGACGGACCGGGGGCAGACCGCGCTGGACGGCATATTCCGCCTGTCGTTGCGGACGCCGGCGGACTGGGCGCGGTTCGGTTCGTGGCGCGTGTGGGGGCACTTCCTTTTCCTGGGGCTGTTCGCGTCCGCCGCGGCATTTGCCGCGTGGAGCCGGGCCTGCCGCGCCTTGGGGATGGTGCGCGCCTCGGTCGGGCTCTACCTCATCCCCGTCGTGGGGGTGCTGGTCGCGGCGTTTTTCCTGCATGAACCGCTGACGCTTCTCGGGTGTGTCGGGGCGGGGTGCGTGCTGGGCGGGGTCGTCTTCGCGACGGCCCCCCGGCGGGCGGAAACCAGAACCCCACGGGGGGAAACCCAAAACCCCACGGGGATTTAAGGAAAACTCCACGGGGTTTTGTCTCCGCCCCCGCGGGGATTCCGGACAGGCTCCCGCCCCCGCGGCAGATTCCGCGTCTTGCGCCGCCGTTTTGCCGTCTCGCCGGAACGGCCA
>DBKW01000028.1:12108-25594 GCA_002298665.1 Verrucomicrobia bacterium UBA740
CCACCCCGTTCTACTGGAACGGACGTGCGGTGCAGAAAGGAGGCGACTGTCTCATCACGGCCGGACGTGAATTTGATATATATATATATTTCAAATTTCAAGCGACAAAACGGCGAAAATATGGTAAAATAGTAGCTATGAATTTCAAAAAAGAAGATATGTGCCCGTGCAAGTCGGGCAAAACCTACGGTGAATGCTGCGGTCCGATTCTGGACGGGTCCGTCCGGGCGCCGACGGCGGAAGCGCTGATGCGCGCGCGCTACTCGGCGTACGCGACCGAACAGGTGGATTTCCTTTACACGAGCGCGGTGCCGGCGGTACAGGCGGAATACGACAAGAACGTCTCGCTGGCCTGGAGCCGTGCGGCGGACTGGCTGGGGCTCGAGGTCGTGGACAAGGAGAAGGGCGGGCCCGACGACGATACGGGCGTCGTCGAATTCCGCGCCATCTACGCCTCGAAGGGCGAGATCAGCGACCATCACGAACGGGCGACTTTCGTCAAGGACGCCGAGGGCTGGAAGTTCAAGGACGGCGAGATGGTCGCGGAGAAGCCGGTGACGCGCGAGGAGCCCAAGGTCGGGCGAAACGACCCGTGCCCGTGCGGATCCGGGAAGAAGTACAAGAAGTGCTGCGGACGCGGCAAATGAGGTAGTTTGTGAAAGCCGGAGCCTTTCTGTTCGATCTTGACGGCACGCTCATCGATTCCGAGACGCTGTGGGCGCGCGCCATGGTGGACTGGATCGTCTCGCGCGGCGGCACCGCTTCGCTGGAGACGATCCTGCCGATCGTGGTCGGCCGCAGCTGGATAGACGTCGACCGGGAGCTGCACGCCGAATGGCCGTGCCTGGGCGAAACGACGCCGCAGGAGGACGCCCTCGTTTTGCGGAAGTTCTACGCGGCTTTGGCGGGCGATCCGCGCGAATTGTGCATTCCGGAGTCCGTCGCGTTCTTCCGCAAGGCGGCGGCGGTGGCGCCGTGCGCAATCGTCTCGGGTTCGCCGCACGACGACATCCTGTTGGCGGCGGAGGCGTGCGGCATACGCGACAAGCTCGCGCTCGTGCTGGGCGCGGGCGAATACGCCGCGGGCAAGCCGAGCCCGTCCGGCTATCTGAAGGCGGCGGAGATTCTGGGCGTGAACCCGGCGGATTGCGTCGTCGTGGAGGATTCGACGGCCGGCGTGGCGGCGGGGGTCGCCGCGGGCATGAAGGTCGTGGCGCTGGACCGCGGCGGGACGCTTCCCCAGGACCATGCGGGGGCGACCTGGCGCGTGAAGGATTTGCTGGACCTTGATTTCGAGAAGGAGTTTGCGGGAGAATGAGTTCGAATCCCGATTTCGACCGGTGGTACGCCGCGCGGCACATGCGCGAGGTTCTGCGCCCGGAAAAGCGGCTGGAGACGTTCGGCAGCACGCTGATCAACTACAGCCTCGTGTCGGAGCTGGCGGACCATCCGGGCAAGGTGCGCGTGCGCGAAGGACGCCTGGAGGCGCATCCGCCGCGGATCATCGTGCCGCATCTGGACGCGATCACGGCGGAAGGCTTCGGCGAAGAGGCGAAGCAGTATCTGGAGTTTCTGAAGCTGCACGAGAAGGAGTTGCGCATTCTGTGCTACGGGTGCCATCTGCGGCGGGACAACTTCTCGGAGCAGATCCTGACGGGCACGCCGGACGCGATCGCGCACCAGGTCGTGGACGAAGTCCGCGCGAAGGCGACGCCCCGCGCGGCGGTCCTCATCGGCGAAGACGAGCCGTGGGACGTGTCGATCATCGAGCTCTGGCGGCGGGAAGTCGTGCGGAGCGCCCGGGGCAATGTCGCCGAGCTGCGCCAGAAGGGCGGGCTCTTCAAGGATGGAGAAAAGTAAGCGTTATGGAACGTAGGACAAAGACCATTGCAATAGCCAACCAGAAAGGCGGCGTCGGGAAAACGACAACGGTCGTCAATCTGGCCGCGGCGCTTTCGGCGCGCAAACGGACGGTGCTCGTCGTCGACCTGGATCCGCAGGCGCACGCGACGCTGGGGCTGGGGCTCGAGAAACAGCCGGGCGTTTCGCTCTACCCCGTCCTGCTGGGGGAAAAGGACGTGGCGGACGTCATCCAGCCCACGAAGTGGAGCAATCTGAACGTGATACCGTCCGAAGTCGATCTGGCGGGCGCGGAGCTCGAATTCGGGACGCGCGAGGACCGTCTGCAGATGATCGGCGCGGCGCTCGAGCCGGTCAAAAAGTCCGGCGCGTTCGACTACATCCTGCTGGACTGCCCGCCCTCGCTCGGGATCGTGATGACCAGTTCGCTCGTCGCATCGGACGGGGTGCTCATTCCGATCCAGGCGGAGTTTTTGGCGATGGACGGGCTGGCGCTGATCACGAATTCGATCGCGCGCATCCAGCAGAGCGTGAATCCGCGCCTGGAGCTCAACGGCATCGTCTTCACGATGGTGAACGCGGTGGCGCGCCTGACGCAGGACGTCATGCACGAGGTCCGGGGGCATTTCGGCGAGAAAGTCTACGAAACGACGATTCCGCGCAATGTGCGCGTTTCGGAGGCGCCGTCCATGGGCGTGCCGGTCGTCTTCCTGGACCCGCGCTCGAAGGGCGCGGAGAGCTACCGGGCGTTCGCCTGGGAATTCATGGCGAAGAATCCGACGCGTTTCGACGCGTCCGCGGCACCCGACGGGGAGCGGAATGGCTGACGGGGACTACGAGCGCCGCGGACCGCGCGAGGCGGAACTGAAGAGGCTTGCGCGCCTTCTGGACGCGGCGCACGAAAGGTCCAAAGAGAGGAAAGACGCCCCACCGCATGAGAATACGCCTGTACATCAATGAGACGAACCCGCGCGCGAAAGCCGTGGCGGCCACCCTGGCGCGGCAGGCGCAGGCGCTGGGACTGACGGTCGTCGCGGACGATTCGGCGGAGGCGGTTCTCGTGCTGGGCGGCGACGGGACGATCCTGCGGGCGGTCCGGACGTATCCGGCCCTGCCGCTTCTGGGCTTCAATCTCGGCGGGCTCGGCTATCTCTCGAGCGTGGAGGAGAAGGATTTCGACCTGGCGCTCGGGATGCTGGCCGCGCGGCGCTACAAAATCGCCGAACGGACGATGCTGTGCGTGGCGAAGGAGTGTTCGGCGGCGACGCACGCGGCGCTCAACGACATCGTCGTCATGCGCGAGAAGACGGGCCATGCGCTCGTCCTGGACGTGACGAGCCAAGGGCACGCGGCGACGCGCTACATGGCCGACGGCATCATCGTCGCGACGCCCACCGGGTCGACGGCGTATTCGTTGGCGGCGGGCGGACCCGTCCTCATGCCGGACTCCGCGGCGTTCGTGGTGACGCCGATGAGCCCGCACGCGCTGGGCGTGCGCCCGATTGTGGTGAGCGACGCGGTGACGCTCACGATCACGCCGCGGGAACGGGAGAACCGCCCGGTGGAGAATGTCGGCGTGTATGCGGACGGCGAGCGGGCGCTCGGCGTGGGGGCGGACGAGACGGTCGTCATCGCCAAGGCGCCCCGGGGCGCGTCGTTCATCGAATTGGAAGGCTACGACCCGCACGAGGTGCTGAGCCGCAAACTGGGCTGGTCGGGGACGTGTGTAAAATGACGATAGAAGAACTGAACAAACTGGTCGACAAGGGCGAGATAGACGAGTTCATCCGCGTGTGCGAGGCGCGGCAGGTCAAGCACCTGTCGAAGATCGCGGACGATATTTCCGCGCGGGGCGGCGTCCGGCTCGTGCTGCTGGCCGGCGCGTCCTCGGCGGGCAAGACGACGACGTCCAAGCGGCTGTGCACGCAGCTTCGGGTGAACGGGTGCGAAGCCGTCCATCTTTCGACGGACGACTATTTTGTGGGCGACGCGCACAATCCGCGCGACGCCAACGGCGAATTCGACTACGAATGCGTGGAATGCGTGGACCGCGACCGGCTTTTGTCCGACCTCGGACTTCTGCTCAAGGGGCGCGCCGTGCGTTTGCGCGGATTCAACTTCCACCGGCACGAGGGGTTCGACCGCAAGGAGGAGACGGTGCTCTCCAAAGGCGGAATCGTCATACTGGAAGGCATCCACGCGCTGAATCCCGTTTTGACGCCGAAACTACCGGACGCGGCGGTCTACCGCATGTTTGTCGAACCGCGGACGCAGCTGGAGGTTTTCGTGCATACGCGCCTCCCCTCCACGGACGGACGGCTTTTGCGGCGGCTTGTGCGCGACAACCAATTCCGCAAGTTGAGCCCGACGGAGACGTTCCGGATGTGGCCGAAGGTGCTGGACGGGGAACGCCTCTGGATAGACCCGTTCAAGAACGACGTCGACGCGTTCTTCGACAGCGGCCTCGAGTACGAGCTGGCCGTCTTGAAGAATTTCGTGGCCGGATTGCTGGAGATCGTGCGGCGGAAGATGCCGGGGGAAGTCAAGGCGGAGTTCCTCTTCGAACTGCTCTCGGTCGTTCACGACACCGACCCGACGAAGGTGCCGGGCGATTCCATACTGCGCGAGACAATCGGCGGCAGCCAGCTGGATTACTGAGAACACCCACAAAGGAAAGGACCGACATGAACATTCCTGCAACGACCCTCTCGTCCGGCGTGCGACGCTATGCCAAGTTCCTGCTCTGCATGTCCGGTCTCGGTGGACTTCTGTACGGCGTGGACGTGGGCGTGATCGCCGCTGCCCTCCCCTACATCGAGCGGACGACGACGTTCACCGCGGACGAGATCGGGCTTGTCGTCGGCATGGCGCTTTGGGGGTCCCTCCCGGCTTCGCTCGTGGCGGGGCTCTTCGCCGAGTGGTTCGGGCGCAAGCGTATGATCATCGTCTCGGCGCTCCTGTTCCTGGCTTCGCTGCCCATCGTATGCGCCGCGGGCTGGTTCCCGGGCGGCAATCTGTGGCTGATGGTCGGCGGGCGCGCGTTGCAGGGCGCATCGGCGGGGCTTTTCGGCGTTATTGTGCCGATGTATCTGGCTGAATGCCTGGACGCGGACTCGCGCGGCAAAGGCACGGGCATCTTCCAGCTCATGCTGACGATCGGACTTGTTTTCGTCGCGGTCGTCGGGTTCGCCGTCACGTATTTCGTCGGCGACGCCCGGAAGGCCGTCGAGGAGAAAGCCCGCGCGCACAATCTGATCGTCTACGAGCAAAAGACGGATGCGCAAAACGAGCCAGTGTGGCAGGTGGACGCGGCGGGGAAGAAAGAGCCGGTTCTCGTGCCCAAACGCGCCAAGGACGGGCAAACGATTGTCGACGACAAGAAGATCGATTTCGACTTCATCCGCCGCACGATCCCCCCGTCCCAGCTGCATTCCTGGGTCCGCGCCTGGCAGGCGATCTTCTTCCTGTCGTGCATCCCCGGCCTCGTCCTTTTCTTCGGCGCGTTCCGGCTCAAGGAGTCCGCGCGCTGGCTCTACAGGAAGGGACGCATGGCGGAAGCGCACGCGGCGCTCGCCGCCAACAACGGCGAGGAGCGGGCTCAGGCGATTCTCGCGGACATGATCGCCGCGGACAAGGCGGCGGAGGCGGAGAAGGCGAAGAATGCGGCGGCGACCGATTCGCTCCTCCAGCGGAAATACGTCATTCCGTTCATCCTGGCGGTCATCGTCCTCGCGTGCACGCAAACGACGGGTATCAATTCCGTCCTCAACTACTCGGTCACGATATTCCAGAAGACCGGGATGCCGGGCGCCTTCGCGAACATTTCGGATGTCGGGGTGAAGGTCATGAACTGCGCGCTGACGATCGTCGCCTGCATGTTGGTGGACAAGAAAGGCCGCAAGTTCCTCCTGGAAATCGGGACGCTCGGCATCATCTTCGGGCTTTGCGGCGTGGGCGCGATATTCTTCGCCATCTCCAAGGGGTGGGTGGCCGCGTCTTTGACGACGGGCATTCTCGCGACGATCTTCTTCTTCGCGTACATCAGCTTCTACGCGGTGGGCCCCGGCGTGTGCGTCTGGCTGGCCCTCACCGAATTGATGCCCACGCGCATACGCGCCAACGGCATCGCCATCGCCATGATCATCAACCAGGGCATTTCGGCGTTGATCGCGACGGTGTTCCCGCAGTGGTGCGCCTCGACGCACGACAACGGCAGCGTCTTCTTCGTGCTGGCCGGCTTTACGGTCGTTTACTTCATAACCGCGGCGTTCTTCCTGCCGGAGACGAAGGGGCGCACGCTCGAGGAGGTCGAACAGTATTTCACGACGGGCAAGATGCCCCCGCAGAAGCAAAAGACATGAAATTCCGCTTTCTAGGAACGGGAACGAGCGTGGGCGTTCCGCAGATCGGGTGCTCCTGCCCGGTGTGCACGTCGACGGATCCCCACGACAAGCGCCGCCGGTGCGGCGTCTACGTGACGGTCGGCGACACGGCGTTTCTCATCGACACGCCCCCGGAGCTGCGCGAGGCGTGCATCGCCTACGGGATCTCGAAAGTCGACGCCCTCGTCCTCACGCACGCGCACATGGACCATGTGGCGGGATTCGACGACGTGCGGCGCTTCAACACGATCAACGGGCGCCGCGTGGCGTGCGATCCGACGACGCCGGGCGCGAACGGACGCAATTTCAAGATCGAGGGCAAGCCCCTGCCGTGCTACGCCCTGCCCGATACGATCATACAGATGCGCCACATATTCCCCTATATAGGGATAAAGGGCGGCAAGCACGGACTCTTCCGTCCGCAGGTCGAATTCCACGAAAACACGGAACCGTTCTCGATAGGCGCGGCGCGCGTGACGGCGTTCCCGGTCGAGCACGGCTTCCCCTGCTGCGGGTACCTGATCGAGGCGGAAGGAGCGCGCATCGGTTACGCCAGCGACTGCTGCGCCCTGCCGGAAGAGAGCTACGAGCTTTTGAAGGGCGTGGACGTCATGGTGCTGGACTGCCTGCGCGAACGCGTCCATGCGACGCACTTCAACCTGGCGGGCGTCCTCGCGGCATTCGACCGGATACAACCCGGGTCCGCCTACATCACGCATATGTGCCACGATTTTTCGCACCGGCAATGGTGTGCGCGTCTGCCGGCGGGCGTTCGTCCCGCCTACGACGGATTGGAGCTGGAAGCAGGAGAGGAATTGAAATGAAGAAAGTTGCGCTGGCCGTTTTCGCATGGAGTCTCGTCTGCGCCCTTTGGGCGGTGCCGCCGTTGAGCGAAATAACCGTCGACCTGAAACTGGACGAGATCGCGTATGTTTCGGGCGAGCGGGTGCGCGGCGTCATAGATGTCCGCAATCTGTCCCCCGAGAAAGTGAGCGTGGGGTACTTGAATTCCAAGGACAAGCTCTTCGTGGAAGTCTTCCGGGCGAGCGACCGCGAACAGTTGACGCATCTGGCGGACGCCCCTTTCACGGCCGGCTTCCGCGTGGAGGCGAACGAAGGGCAGAAGCTGGAGGTGTTTCTGGGCGACCGCTACGATCTGCGCGAGGAGCGCCGGTATCTGGCGCGTCCGGTCCTTGTGCACGGCGGCGTGCGCTATGAGGGGCTTTTCCGGGCCTTCGACGTCGTGCCGGGGATGTTCCTGTCGCGCGCGATGCAGATTTTCGCCAATGCGCCTGGGCTCAACCGCCAGTTCGAGCTGGTCCGCTGGATGCGCGGCGACACCGAGCACCTGTTCCTCAAGGCGCGCGACGCGGGGATCTCCGACCGTCCGTGGACGACTTTCGACTTGGGTTCCATGATGAAAATCACCAAGCCGACGCTTTCGATCATGCCGGACGGGAAGCTCATCGTCTTCCACCGCTTTGGTCCGGACCATTTCGTGCGCAGCGAGTTCTGGTCGTTCCCGGCGGCGCTCGAGTTTCGCGCGCACGAAGCGGTGCGCGATCCGGAAACGGCCGGGCAGGCCCGCGTGCAGGAGCTTTACAGGGAGAAGGGGGTGCCCGCCAAGAGCAATCCCTGGTGGAAGTTTTGGTGAGGTGACATGAATATTCTCGGCATAGAAACAAGTTGCGACGAGACGGCGGCGGCCGTCGTCAAAGACGGCGTGGAAGTCCTCGCCAATGTCGTGTACACGCAAATCCCCCTCCACCAGCCCTATGGCGGAGTCGTGCCGGAGATCGCCTCCCGGGCGCACATCGAAAAGATTTCCGAAGTCGTGGGCACGGCGCTCGGACAATTCGCCGCGGCGCAGCCGGGCGGGAAGATCGACGCGGTCGCCGTCACCTACGGCCCCGGACTTTCCCCGGCGCTCATCGTCGGGTTGAACGCGGCAAAAGGACTGTCTCTTTCGCTGGGCGTGCCGCTCATCGGCGTCAATCACATCGAGGCGCATCTGCATACGCCGTTCCTCTACGAACCCGCGGCGGACGAAACGGCGCCGGCCGCCGGCCTTTCGCCGCGCACGGCGGTCCCGGCGCTCGGATTGGCGGTTTCGGGCGGCCACACGAACTGGATCGACATGGAAGACTACGGCCGCTACGAGACGATCGGCCAGACGCTGGACGACGCCGCCGGCGAAGCGTTCGACAAGGCGTCCAAGCTGCTGGGGCTGGGCTATCCGGGCGGCCCGAAGCTGGACAGGATTTCGCGCGACTATCTCGCCGCGCACGGAACGAAGAACCTCATTCCCTTCCCCAAGGGGCGTCCGCGCGAAGGCGTGACGGCGTTGGCGGGGCTTCCGGCGGACCTGTGCGTGTCGTTTTCCGGACTCAAGACGGCGTTGCTGCACTATGTGCAGGCGCAGGGCGGCGCGGAACGTCTGGCCGCTGCGGGCGAGATTCCGCGCGTGGTCGCGAGCTATCAGGAGGCGATCGTGCAGGCAATCGCCGACCGTACGCGCACGGCGCTGAAGAGACGGCGCTACCGGGCGTTCATCGTCGGCGGCGGCGTTTCGCTGAATTCGCGCCTGCGCACGGTCCTGACGGACACCGCCAAGCAGGCGGGCGTGCCGCTTTTGCTGGCGAAGCCCAAGTTCTGCGGCGACAACGGCGCCATGATCGCCGGGCTCGCCTACTTCCGCCGGGCGTATTCCGGCGAGGCGGCGCTGGCGCTGGATGTGGCGCCCTCGCTTGAAGTGGGCTAGAAGGAGGAACCGGTCTATGTTACGCCTACGCGCCTTCCTTGTCTGCCTCTCCCTTCTCGCCGCGTGCGGCGCGCTGCGCGCCAACGAGAATCGCGAATCGTTCGGTCAGGACATCCGTCAAGAAGCCCATTCGCGCCAGAAGGGCTGGATCGTCCTCGTCTATGGCGGCGACTGGTCGCCGGCGGGCGCGCGCCTCCACGAGACGCTCTCCGCCGCGGCGTTTCGCAACGCGATAAGCGCCAGCTACCTCCTGGGGTTTGTGGACCTTTCGCCCCTGCCGCCCGCTTCCACCTACAAGTCCCACGAGAAACGCCGCGCGAACGCACGCGGGCGGGGCGGCGCGCTGGAGACGCTGGAAACGCCCGCCCTCTTTGCCGGGGACAAGGAAGGCGAACTCTTCCTCGTGTGGGAGAACGTCCCGTCCGATCTTCCGGCGCAGACGCTTTTGGCGCGCATAGAGGAGGCGCACGCGCGCCAGGCCGACTTGAAGAAACGCTTTCTGAAGCCCGCTTTCGGGCGCGCCGGCCTGGAGAGCGCCAACCTGTGCGGCGAATTCCTCGCGGCGATGGTGCCGTTTATCGGGAGCGAGGCGCGCGTCTGCGGCGAAAAGGCCTATGCGCGCGTATGGAACCGCCTCCGCAAGCTCGATCCCAAGGACAAGACGGGGTGGCAGCGGCGCTTTACGCTCGGTTCGGGCGCCGCGTTCGTGAAGATCGCCGCGGCTTATGCGCTGGAGGGGAACGCCGCGGCGGGCGCCGGATTCCTGGCCGCGGAACACGCGAAACCCAATGCACACCTTTCGGTCGAACAGCGCCAGGCGCTGGAAATGGCGGCGTTCGAGCTCTGCCGCAGGGACGAGTCCCGGCGCGAAGAGGCTCTGGCCCTGCTGCGGAAAGTCTGTTCGCTCGGCTACGCGACGACCTGGGGCGTGGCGGCGATGGGCTGGCTCGATTCTTTCGGCAAGCCGCCCCTTTCCATCCCCTACGGCTGGCAGCCGGGCGACATTTCGCGCGGGCCGTTCAAGATGAAGGTCCAGATCGGCGTCCGCGAGGCGTTCCCCGCCGCCGGACGCTATACGGTCTCCTTCAGGCGGCTCGGGATGGGCGGCGTCCGTTTCGACACGCTGGAACTCTTTGAAGGTTCGGAATCCCTCGTCCGCGTGCAGAATCCGACGCTTTCGAAGGATGAATCGACGACGACATTCACATTCGACTTCTACCCCGAATACGGCGATATGGTGAGCGCCCTCGAGGTGACGGGGCTCGCGGACGTTGCCGGCGCCGCGTCGTGCGGAACCATCCGCGTTTCGCCCAATGGGCCGGTGCGCACGCGCAAGAGCGCGCGGCCCGAATCCACGAGCGAAACGGAAAGGGAGGACGAGCCATGACGAATAAGATTCATTGCCCCCATTGCGGCACGCCGTTCGAATTGACGGACGACCTGTTCGGACGCTCTTTCGCCTGCCCGGTCTGCGGCGTCCCGTTTTCCGTCGACGCGGAAGGCGCAGTTCTGTCTCCGACGCCCGCTCCTTCCCGGCAGGCGCCTCCGGCGGCGAAGGCGCCGCGAAAGGTGCCGCGTAAGGTGCACGTGCCGAATAATCTCGCCGAGGAGCCGCCCCGGTCGCATGCCGGGTGCTTCATCTTCGTCCTTTTGCTCCTTCTCCTGGCCGGCGGCGGCGCCTACTGGTGGTTCCGCATGCGTCCGGCCCCGGCGCCCGAACCCGCGCCCGAGACCGTGGAGGCGCTGCCGGAGGAACCGCCCCCCATGCCGGACGCGGACGCGCTTTTGCGGCGTGCGCTGGAAAAGACGGTCCCGGACGAGCCCGAGATGGTGCGCCGGCCGCCCGTTCTTCCGGATGTCGGCGGATCGACGGTGCTCGTGAAGTCGCGTTTCGCCTGGACGCCCCGCCGCCCCGAGACGCGCGCGCCTTTCCCCGCCTGCGACCTGGAGACCTCCACCTGCGTCAAGGAGCGGCGGGCGGTCCTTGTGGGCGCGGATGGCGCGCTTTTCACCACGGACGACGTCGTGACGCCTGTCCGGCGGAATGCGTCCATCATTCAATCCTACGCGAAGGACACGCTGGCGGGCGCGCCGCCCGGCGTGCGTCTGGCGAATGTGCGGACGCATCTCTTCGCCCTTGTCGGGGTGGATGCCCTCAAGGGTCTCGCGGCGCGTGAAGGTGGCGTGGATTTTCTGGAAGCCTTCTTCAACGATGTCGAATGGATGGAGGAGTTCGCCGGTTCCGGCGCCCCCTTCAATCTGACGGAGCGCCGCGCGTTCCACCGTCTGAGCATGCTCGTCTGGAACGATCCCTCCAATTGGATCTTGACCTCCGTCGTCGGGCGCCGGCTGGCCACCGCACTCGTCCTGAACGGCGCGGACGCGAAACGCGCGGATTTGATCGCGCGCTTCCGGATGTACGCGAGCCTCTATCGGCGCGGACGCCTGACGGCGGCGGCGGAGCGGTATACCGTCCGCGAATGGCGCGAGGCGCTTGCGCCGGACCTTTCCGTGCGGGATCTGGCGTGGCTCAACGGTCGCGCTTCCCTGCCGCCGGCGCAGGTCTGGTCGCTGACGAACAATGTCGCGGTCGCGTCGAACAACTGTTTCGGCGCCCGGTACGGGGATTCGGCCTGCTATGGTCTCTGGTCGGGCGTCTGGCCCCAGGCGCGCGTCGTCGAGCAGGTCGGCGGACGCGCCGCGGACCGCCTGTACTACGCCGTCCGGCTGGCGCAGGCGCAGGGCATCGCGGCGTATCTGGCCGACGGAGGCGCGGCGCTTGTGCGCACGGCGCCGGGCGACTGGTCTCTCCAGGAGACGCCCTGGTGGGATCCTGCGCCGGACTGGTCCGAGAAGGGGCTTTTGGGGTCCACGCGCGGCGAAATCCTCGCCAGTGCGCGCGTTTTCGCCGACGAAGACGCCTGGCGCGCGTCGGAACGCCTCCGGTGGCTGGCGGCGACGCGGGCGCGGCAGTTCCGCGCGACCGGCTGGTCCGAACGGGTGGACGCGACCTATTTCGCCGCGCTGGAGACGTGCCCGCGCAATGTCCTGGCCTGGCGCGACTACCGGGACTGGCTCGAGAAGAACAAGGTCGGGCCGGACGTCTGGCGCCGGTTCGGGAAGGCGGCGGCGCAGGCGCTGGCGGACGTGCCGCCCTTCGCCTACGAAATGGCGCGCGCGTGGTTCGCGCAGCTGAAGGCGTCCGGCGCCGCGCCGTCCAGGCGTCTGGCGGCGCTCAGGGAAGTCCATGCGCTCCTGCGCGAGCCTGCAGTCCCGTGGAGCGGGGAATACGGTTTTGAACGCTTCCTGTCGGATTCGGCGGACATGCTGGAGAACGACCCCGCGCTTCTCCTGGAGTTCTTCGACACGGTCGCGCTCGCGCAGCTGGGGACGCCGCATTTCTTCGAGAAAGCCACCGTATGGGCGGGACGCGTCTTCATGAAGGATGCGCACACCGCCCCCAAGTTCCTCGCGCGGATCGAAAAGTGGGCGGACCCCGACACCTATACGCGCTATTCCGCCCAGTACCGCGCGCGGCGGGCGGCGGCGGGCTGGCAGCCCAAGCCGCCGAAGGTGAACTGGACCGAATTCCTCTACGCCGCGGCCGAAGCCGGGAACGTGGAAGGGCTCCGCGCCGCGATGCCCCTCGCCAAACGCTACGCGAAAAAGGACCTGTCCGCCGCGGAACGCGAGAAGACGGAATCCGACCGCGACAAAAAGGCGGATAAGGTCCCCTCCACGCTCTTCGGCGCGCCGGTCGTTTCGGCGGGCGCCTGGCCGCTCGCGCATCCCGTCTTCCGCGTGCCGGGCATGAACCGTCCGCTGGACTGGGAGAGTTTCGCGGATCCCTCCCCCGCCGGGAAGACGCGCGTCTGCGTGGCGCCCACGAACGAGCCGGCCATCACGCTCGCCTTGCCGCGTCTCGTGGAAGGCTACGGCATTCTGATCAAGAATGTGGATGAAGACCTCCGCCGGACGGCGCGGCAGTCTCCGCTCGTCGTGGAGGTCAGCAAAGACGGGCAGACGTGGCGGACCGTCTGGCAAGAGGCCGCAACCAATGCGACGGTGCGCACGGCGCCGGCGCCCCGAATCCGCCGTTCGCCCTACGAAAAGCGCGTCGCGGTGCGCGAAAGGGCGCCGGCCGCCCCGGCGGCTTCCGGGTTCGGACGTCTCCTCGAGCGTCCGGACGCCCCCGCCGAACCGCAGCCGGAAGAGTGCGCCGCGCCGCGGATGCCCGAGCCGGCGGAATGGCGTATCGACCTGACCGCGCTTCCCAAACGCCCCCGGATGCGGTACGTGCGCGTCCGGCGTGCCGTCGACGGTCCGGACGACGAGGCGCCTTTCGCGCTCGACAAGATCGTCGTCTACGGACGCAAAGCGCGTGCGGACGCACACTGAACGGCCAACTCGAAACGGTTAATAGACTCCGAGAGGCGACAAAGGCTACGCGAATGCTTCGCCCGCCCCCAACCCAACGGTAGGG
>DBKW01000029.1:0-19580 GCA_002298665.1 Verrucomicrobia bacterium UBA740
ACATGCGCATGTTAGATACCGTCACATGCGGGGGGTATTGGCGGGGTGTTCCGCGGGGTAAATTTTCTTCCTGCGGCGGGTTCAATCCGCCTCCTGCCGCGGACACGACCCGCCCCCTGCCCCGGGCGATAGATGGTCATATAGAGGATTAAGAGAGTAGGGCTCGTAAACGGGACATCCGCGACAACCGGGACGGACGAGACACCCCCTCTACATTTTCTACATTCTCTACATGGTTAATATTGTTACCCCCCTCCGCACACTTACCCCCCTCTTTCTCCATGTCCTCGCAGCTATTCGCGCAAGGAGCGTGGAGGCGACTTTATTCTATCCACGAAACATAAGATATGATATAATTAACCCTGCATATGGAAAGAAAATCACTTCTGAAGTTGGACGCGGTGACGGTGGCGCTGACGGCGCCCTATTTGTGCTGGATGGCGCTTCTGCTCGCCCTTCCGGCGCAACCGGGTTTTTATGCCCTGCGCACGCTCTGCGCGGCGGTTCTGCTTGTTCCGGCGTTGAGATTCCTCGCCCAATCGCCGCGAACGGATTTGGGCGAGAAACCGCCGCAGACCGGCTCAATCCTTTTCTGGGGGACGCTCACGGGGCTTGTCGTCTTTCTGCTCTGGGTGGCACCCGAATCGTGGGGGTGGTACCAAAAGCTGTTCATCCTCGGCGACTTGCCCGCGGCCGACGCGCCCGCGCCGTACGACCCCGCCAATTGCGGCTGGCCCCTTACGCTCGCCCGTCTTGCCGGAAGCGCATTCGTCATCGCGCCCGCCGAGGAATTCTTCTTCCGCGGCTTCCTCTACAGACGGCTCCAGTCCGCGGATTGGACGCGCGTGCCGCCCAGCCGTTTTGACGCGTCCGCCTTTTTGTGGACGGTCGGACTTTTTGCGCTGGAGCACAATCGCTGGCTCGCGGGAGCGCTCGCCGGGGCACTTTATGGCTGGGTCGCGCTGCGCAAGGGTCTTTGGGCGGCCATTCTCGCGCATGTCGTAACCAACTTGGTCTTGGCGCTTTATGTTATTAAGTTCGACGAATGGGCGTTTTGGTGAGGCTTGTGGAGAGGACTCTATGATTTCAACGGTTTATATAGAAAAGACGGTTTATGGCGGCGACGGGCTCGGCCGCCTGGGCGATGGACGCGTCATATTCGTCCCGGGCGCATTTGCGGGCGAAGAGATCAAGGCGGAAATCGCCGCGGAAAAAAAGCATTTCGTCAAAGGTCGCCTCGTCGAGGTGGTCAAGCCGAGCCCGGACCGGCTCGCGTCACCCGATCCGTCCGTGCCCGGCATGGTGTATGCCGCGCTCAGCGCGCACGGCGAACAGACCGCGAAAGAAGCCCAATTGCACGATTTCTTTGCCCGTGCGCGCATACCGGTCGGAAAATTCGGACCGTCCGCAGCGCCTGCGCACTTTCTGAACTACCGCAACAAAGTCGTCTACCACTTCGCGCGGCAGAAAGGCGCCTGGGTGCTCGGCTACCGTGAAGAACCCGCGCATGCGATCGTCGACATCACGAACGACCCGCTGGCACGGCCGGAAATCAACGCCCAGCTTGCAACAATCCGGCAACAGGCCTTCGCGCTACTTTCGCAGGGCGCGCCCAATGTGCGCCGCGCTGTCGAGCGCCAGGCGAATTTGACCGTGCGCTGGTCGTCCGTCAGCGGGGTGCGCTGGTGGATGGGCGAACCGCCCGCCCAGGCCGTCATGCGCGAGGCGACTTGCAAGCGCATTTTTGAAGTCCCCGCCGGCGGATTTTACCAGGTCAATCCCGAAGTCGGCGAAACGCTGGTGCGGTCCGTTGTGGACGAATATGCGCAAAAAGCCGTCCGCGCACCGGAGGTCATAGACCTTTATTGCGGCGTCGGCGTCTTCGGGCTCTCCTGCCGTCCGCCCAAACTGCTCGGCATCGAAAGCGGACGCGAAGCCGTGGCCTTCGCCCGGCGAAATGCCGCGGCGCAACAGATGGCAAACGCCACTTTTCGCATGGGGCAGATAGAGCACATGCGAAAGGCCCTGCCTGCCGCCGAACAGGCGACGCTCATCATCGACCCGCCGCGCGGCGGTCTTGGCCCCGGCGTGGCCGAAGCCCTTCTGCGCCTGCGCGCACCCTACATCTTCTATGTTTCGTGCGATCCGGCCACCCTGCTGCGCGACTTGCGCAAATTGACGGCGAATTACGACGTGGAAAGCGTCCGTTGGTTCAATATGTTCCCCCGGACGGCGCGATTCGAGACGTTTGCCGTCCTCGTGCGCCGGGGATAGGCCGTCAGAAGACGATTTGCTTTTGCGTCTCGGGCATGACGACGACCGGCGTGCCCGGCGCATACGCGGCAAATCCTTCCGCCCGGATGACGACAAGCGTTTGCGTTCGCTCCAAGATGACATGGATGAGCGTCTCGGGTCCAAGCGGTTCGCTGAAGTCGACATGCGCCGCGAGGGTGGACAGTTCGCCCTCGTTCGCGGTTCGTTCCCGCAGGCGGAGATTTTCCGGGCGTACGCCCACGGTCCGCGTCGGGTGAAGAAGCCCGGGCGGGAAAAGATTCATGGGCGGCGTGCCGATAAAACCCGCCACAAACGTGTTGGCCGGGCGTTCGTATATTTCAAGCGGCGGGGCGACTTGCTGGAGCCGGCCCTGGTTCATCACGACAATCCGCTCCCCCATCGTCATCGCCTCGGTTTGGTCGTGGGTGACGTAAATCATGGTCGCCCCCAAACGCCGGTGCAGACGGATTATTTCCGCGCGCATTTCCACGCGCATTTTGGCGTCCAGATTGGATAGCGGCTCGTCAAAGAGAAAGACGGACGGTTCGCGCACGATGGCGCGTCCCAAGGCCACGCGCTGGCGCTGTCCGCCGGAAAGCGCGCGCGGCAAACGCTTCAGATAAGGCGTCAAACCAAGAGACTCCGCCGCGGACGCAACCCGCCGGGCGATTTCGTCTTTAGAAACATGGCGCAACTTCAAGGCGAAGGCCATGTTTTGCGCAACCGTCATGTGCGGATAGAGCGCGTAATTCTGAAAGACCATGGCGATGTCGCGATCTTTCGGCGGCGCAAAAGTCACATCGCGTCCGCCGATGGAGATTTGCCCGCCTGTGGGCAATTCAAGGCCGGCGACCATGCGCAGGGTCGTCGACTTGCCGCAGCCGGAAGGTCCGACCAGGACAAGGAATTCGCCATCCTTGACCGTAAGCGAAAAGTCGTCCACGGCACGTGCATCGCCGCGCGCATAGACCTTGGAAACGTTGCGGAAAACGACTTCAGACATCGCGCCGTCCCTGGATCGCGCGCTTCAACGTCAGCGGATCCGAATAGGCGATACCCGAATCGGCGGGGAGCCCGAACGCCAAGCGCGTCACTTTCACGGGCTTTCCCTTGAGCAGTTCGGCGATATAGCCCGCCGTCGCGTCGCCGTCCATGTCGGTCGAGAGCGCGAGAAACACTTCCTCGAATCCTTCATGGGCGATCCGCTCGAACAGACTCGCGAGGCGCAGCTTTTCGGGGCCCTGGTGACGCGCGGGAGCCAGTTTGCCGCCGAGCGCGTGGTACCGTCCATGGAAAGCGCCCGCCGCTTCAAGCGTTTCGATATCCGAAGGCTCTTCCACGACGCACAAGATGCGGTTGTCGCGCGTAGGATCCGTACAGAGCGCGCACGGGTCGGCGTCGCGCGTAGTGAAGGCGCCGCAGCGCGAACAGCAACAGACCGTGTCGCAGGCCGTCTTGAGCGAGGCGAGTAGCGGATCGGCGAGGCGCGCGCGATCCCGCACGAGCGCGAGCGCCGCGCGCGCGGCGCTTCGCCGACCCAAGCCCGGCAGTTTCGCCAGGCACTTCTCGAGTTCCTCGATCGGACGCAGCATCGTTATTTGCCGAAAAGCCCGCCTTCGGCCTGCATCATCTTCGCCATTTCGGCCTGCGTGGCGTCCTTGACTTTCTTGATGGCGCCGTTCACCACATTGAACAGCATCGTCTCGAAACGCGCCGGCTTGCCCGCCTTGACCTCGTCGTAGGCCTCGGGGGCGATCGTAATGCTCGCGATTGACATGTCCCCGCGCGCCGTCACCGTAATGCCGCCATTCGAATATTCGGCAGTGATCTTCTGGATTTCATTCTGGATGCGTTTCGCTTCCGCGCGCATTTTCATCGCGTCTTTGAGTTGTCCAAGCATTCCCATTTCAGGAGTCCTTTCTTAGTGATGATTTGATTCGTTTCTTAAAGTTCGATTGCGCGTCCCGTCAAGTCCTCAAAAGCCTTGCGGTAGATTTCGCGCGTGCGTTCTATGACGTCCGCCGGAAGCTCCGGCCCTGGCGGCTGGTGGTTGAAGTGGATGGAATCGAGCCAGTCGCGGACATACTGCTTGTCCAGCGAGGGTGGATTGGCCCCCACGGCGTAGCTGGAAACGGGCCAGAAACGCGAGGAGTCGGGCGTAAGCACTTCGTCGGCCAAAATAAGCGAGCCGTCCGCATCCTTGCCGAACTCGAACTTCGTGTCGGCGATGACAATGCCGCGCGGGCGCGCATAGTCGGCCGCTTTCGTGTAGAGATCGATGGTCGCATCCCGCAGGGCGCGCGCCGTTCCGGCGCCGACGAGCTTTTCGGTTTCGGCGAAGTCGATGGCCTCGTCGTGCGTGCCGATTTCGCCCTTCGTCGTCGGGGTGAAAAGGACCTGGTCCAGCTTGGAGGCGTTTTGGTATCCCGGACGCAATTTCTCGCCGTTCACCGTTCCTTTCGCGGCGTATTCTTTCCATCCGGAGCCCGTCAAATACCCGCGCGCAATGCACTCCACGGGGACCATGTCGACTTTGCGCACAAGCATGGAACGTCCGCGCAGGTCTTCTGCGTAAGGCTGCAGTTCGGCGGGATATTCCGCGACGTCGGCGGTAATCAGATGGTTCTTCATGCCGAAAAACTCAAGCCAGAAAAGCGAGAGTTGGTTCAGCACCTTCCCTTTGCCGGGAACGCCGCTGGGCAATATGACGTCGAACGCGCTGATACGGTCCGTCACAACCATGAGAAGCTTGTCGCCCAAGTCAAACACGTCACGGACCTTTCCGCTTTTCACGGGCAAACCCGGTATCGCGCACGCCAGCAACGCATGATTTTTGTCGTATTTCATAATTTACCTTTTATTCGTCTTTAGAAGAGAAGCCGAGAACGCCGTCACGGCGCGATCGGACAAAACAAAAACGGCGTCCGCCGCGCCAACGGTCGCATACGCACCGCCCTGGGTCGCTTCACCGATCTGCAGATTGCGGCGGACCGCACCCGGGGTGCTGAAATCTATCGCCACGACCAGTCTCGGCTTTTCAAGCCCGTAGAGTCGCAAATCGGAAGGCTGGACTTTCAATTTCACGATGCGCTCGGCTTTTAGCGGGTGCAGCTCGGCGAGGACGGCGGCAAACGCCGCGACATCAACCTCGCCCGTCTCGGCGCCTGCGGGATTCCCGACGAGCCATGTTTTGCGCGGCTTGTCGTAAACAAATGTCCGTGTGGTGGTTCCGCCATTTGAAATGAATGTCAAGCGACTGATTTCGGACGGGGCGATGTCAAGCATCTCCTGACTGCGCAATTCCTGCAACGAACTGTCTCCTAGAACCAACCGGCTTGGAATCTGGCGCGCGGGTTCCATTTCCTTGCCTATCCCGACGGAAACCGCGATCACAGGCTCGCCTGCCGTTTCGAGCGGGGCTTTAAGCGCGAGGATGTTCGCCAGAAGTCCGTTGACATATGTTCCGTTGGCGGGCGCAAGCACGGGCGACTCCATCTCCCACGTTCCTTTTGCGGACTTGACGAGCGAATAAACGACATCGTCCGCTTCTAGACACAGGCGCTGAACTTCCTGTCTTTCGTAGGGATAAAGCCGCGAATCGTTGAAATCCGAATCGGCAATCAACTCCACGAGCTTGGCCGGGACGCGCGCGATGGCCGTAGTATTCTGGATAAGCGCATAAACCTGGTTCGAGGACGCCGATGCGCCGAAAGAAAGCTGGTTTGCCGTCCCCGCGGCGTTGCGCAGCGTGACGGTAATCGCGCTTTCGGCATCCAGTCCATATCCAGCCAAAAGCGAAGCCGGGGCCACGGGAGGTTCATTCGATGCGCCGACGGGCCACACAAAGGAGTCCGCCCGCGCCTCCGCGAGCGCCTGCAAAAACTGGTTCACGCGACTGGTCGACACAGGCGCATCCGGGGTTTCCCCTTCTTGCAGACGCCGCCAGGCGCCTTTGCTATAGGCAAAACGCGAAAATGCGCGCGGCCCTCTCCGAATGTCAAATGACATGACGGGGTCAAGCCGGTCTTCGACAAACAGAGATTTCTTCCGGTAGTCTTGGATAGGCGAATTCACGCAGTCCAGGAGACGACGGTCGACGACGTAAATCATGTCCTCGCCCCCCACTGCGACATAGACGCCATCCCCGGTCGGAGTGGGATTGCCAATCGCATAAACGTTTTTGGCGCCGGAAGCCGACTCCAGCAACACTTGGGCGCGCGGCGACTCAAGACCGAAGTCCGATTGGGTCCTGCCCAGGCGCGCCAACTCGCGCGTGTCGAAGGAAGATTGTATGTAGGCCGTCGCGAACGCATCGAGCAAGCGCATGATCTGCCGCGGCTCCACGCTTGCCGCGTATGGCTTGACCAGCTCCCAGCACCGTCCCTTGACAAACGAGGCCGTCGCGGAAGAGTCCTTTTCGATGTTTATCGCGGAAATATCGTTTGGGGAATCCGAGAGCAGGACAGCGCGCGCGATGAGCGCGTGCGTCGGGCGTCCGCGAAACGAGAAATAGACGTGCGCGGATGCCAAAAAGAGGGCCGCGACAAAAAACCAGAGATAGAGACGGCGATTGTTCATTGCCGGTTCCTCCTGAACAAAACCAGGCCAGCCAACAGGAGACCGTAGAAGCCTGGAACGACCACCGCCGAGACAAGGACGTACCGCGCGCGCCCGGTCCGGTCAAGGCCGACGATCAACTTGTTCGCCTCGACATTCGCCTCCGCAAGCGTGTCCACGCCGGCCAGATAGGCCACACAATTCAGGAAGAAATCGCGGTTGGCCGTCACCGAATTCAAAAGACGAATATTTTGGATAAAGCCCGCGTCCCCCACGACGATCAAACGGGCCGGACGCGCCGCGACATCCGCGCTTGCCGTCACGCCCTGTTCCACCAGTGCCGCGCGGCAGTTTTTTCCCATGCGGCAAAGTTCCGTGTAGGTTACCGCGCCGGCGCCGAGCGCGTGTTTCGCGGCAGGCGAGGAGGTCAACGCAATGGGCGCATCAAACACAAGGCGTTCGCCCTTCAGGGGCGAAACGATGGCATGCGCGCCAAAATCGGAAACCAACCTGTCCGTCCCCGTCAAAGTCGGCGCCTGCGTCGTTTTCAAAGCGACCGGGCGGACGCCCCAAAGCGGCAACGTGCTCGCGAGGCCGCCTTGGACGGATGAAAGCAAGACCAGGAGACGCCCGCCCTGACGCAAATAAGATTCGAGCCGGGCACGCTCCTGGCGCGAGAACTCCGCATGCGCCCCCGCCACGATGATCAGGGCGCAGTCGTTTGGAATAGGCTTGTCTTCGAGCAAGTCCAGCGTTTGGTTGCGGTACCCTTCCATGACAACCGCGCGCGCAATGGCGCTCAACCCCCAGTCGCCGTAATCCGTCAGGCGCCCCTCCCCGTGACCGGCCGTCCAATAGACGGAACGGTACCGCGGGGTCGCCGTCAAACGTTGAATCGCAGACGCGCAGGCGCGCTCGTCAAAACCGTCTCCCAGGGCGACGATCTCCCGCCGGCTGCCGCGTTCGAGCACAAGCGAATTCTCGGGGACGGCGGCATTGACAAGGCGCGTGGCCGCGGCAGGATCCCAGAAAGGATCGACATAGCGCGGCATGATGCGCGCACCGCCCAACGCCGCGGAAGCCTGGGCGAAGGCGCGCAGAAGCCCGGCGGCCGTCCGGAATTCGGGATTCTTGCGCGAAACGAAGAGGATGGCGCGTATTTCGCCTTGCGATTCGCCTATGATGTGCCGCGTGCGGGCCGAAAACCGATCCCCCCGCCCGATCTGAAACGGAAACTCCAGCACAACATCAAAGCGCGCAATAAACGAAGCGGCGAGAACCGTGACGACAAGGGCGGAAATTGAAAGTCCGCGAAGCGAATTGCGCAGACCGCTGTTGGCACGGCCTGCGTAGCGCTTGATGACGATGGAGTTGGCGCAGGCATAAAGCGCAAACAATGTGGCGAGAATATAAAACGAAAGCGCCGCAACGGAAATGTGCCCAGTGGCGAAGTCGACGACATGGGCATCCAGAGGCAGGGTCCCGAACCGGGACGAACCTTGCGGCGCCCACGCCAGGGCCGCGAGCCACCCTCCGCGCGGCACCAGGACAATGAGAACCAATGCCGAAATCGCGGATACGGCCGCACTTCCTGTTCGGGCGCTCAAGGCGACCGTCACGGCGCTCCAAAGCATGGCCTGCAAGGCGAGCATGGCAAAACCGGCCCAGAAGCACGACAATGAGTAATCCTCCGCCAAGTGCGCATTGAAAAGATAAAGCACACCGAGCGTCAACAGAAGCGAGAGGAGCAAATCCCGCAAAGAAAGAAGCCAGACTCCCAGAAACTTGCCCACGACATAGTCGCGCTCGCGCACGGCAACGGAAAGCAATTCGTCGATTCGATGCGAGCGTATCTCATCGCTCCATGCGTTCATTCCCAGAAAGACGCATAAAAAAGGCAGAATGGGCGCCACGGAAACGCACCAGATGAGGCCCGGGGTCTGATAAAGCCCTTCGGCCGCGAAAAGATTGTAAGCGAACAGACCCGAAACAACGCCCAGAAAGCAGGTCGTCGCTAGCGCGTTCGTGAAGGCGACGCGTGCGCGCCCCATCGTGCGGAGAATCATCAGACGGACCGGCCTCATTCGACCTCCCCCTTGAGGGCTGAAAAAAGCCGCGCCTCAAGCCTGGCGCGGTCGACGCCAGCCACGGATTGGGACAAGGTTATCGCACCTTCGTCCAAAACCAGCACCCGCGTCGACCAGCGAAGCATGTCGGCTATCTCGTGTCCGGAGACAATGACGCAAGAAAACGAAGCGATCGTCGAAAGAAGGCTGTCGAGCGTCGCGCGCATAGAGGCATCCAGACCGGCGCAAACGTCGTCCAAAAGTAAAATGCGCGGACGAAGCAAAAGCGCATCCGCGAGCGCCACGCGCTTCTTCTGTCCGAAGGATAGCACGCGTATGGGCGCCTCCAGAATGTCGGTGATGTGGCAAGTCTCCACCGATTCCGCAAGATGGCGACGAATGCGCTTTTCGGGCTCGCCTTTGAGACGCGCGCGGAATTTCAGATAAGCCTTGACCGACATCTCCTCGTAGAAAGACGGGGTTTCGGGAAGATAGCCGATTTGCGTCCGGTAGGACATGGGATCCGCCACCACATCGCGCCCTTCGACAAGGACCTGTCCGGCTTGAGGCATGATTACAGTCGACAAAATCCTCAAAAGAGTGGATTTGCCTGCGCCGTTGCGCCCAACCAGGCTGATGACCTCGCCGGGCGAGACGACAAACGAGACGTCTCTCAGTAGAGGCTGCTGCTTATAGGCAAACGATAATTTGCGGACTTCGAACATGGGCTCTATATTATATCAAAATTTCGCCCAAATGAAGACCATGGGACGCTTTGAGCAAAACCTGGTCGCCCGGCTTGAAGAGACGCGGGGCGTCCGCCTTGAGCGCGGCGATCGAAGAATAGCGGTGGGGCCGGGCGCAGGCGGAGAACATCTCGCCCACCACGACAATGCCGGCGAACCCCAACCCTTGCGCGAACGCATAGACATCTTGGTGATAGCGCAACGCGTCAGTGCCCAGTTCAAACATATCGCCGAGGACGACCCACTTGCGTCCGGGGGCATCGCCGGCGGCAAACGTCTTGAGCGCGGCTTTCATTGAATCTGGATTCGCATTGTACGCGTCGTCGATGAAATGCACGCCGCCTACCGTGACTTTTCGCCAACGCGCGCCGGGAATCTTGAGCCCGGCGAGCGACGCACACGCCTGTTCGACGGTGACCCCTTGCGCCGCGGCTACGGCATAGGCCAGCATCGCGTTGGAAAGATTGTGTTCGCCCGGAAGAATGTCCGCCAAGGCCGATCGCAGGCCGTCCGGTGCGGAATCGACTTCCTGAAGGCGTGCACCGCCCTTCGCGCGCAGGATGTCCAAGCACGCGCAGTTGCGCGAGGCCACGCACGACTGCCGCGCACGCGCAAACAAAGTGGCTTTCTCTTCCGCAATGCCGCGTTGCGAGCCGAAGAATTCGATGTGCGCGGTTCCGATATTCGTTATGACCCCTATGTCCGGCTGCGCCAAATCGCACAGATGGGCGATCTCGCCCGGATGGTTTGTCCCCATCTCCAGAATGAGGAAATCGGCGTCGTCCGGACAGTTGAGGATGGTGACGGGGAGGCCGAGATGGTTGTTGAAATTGCCTTCCGTGGCGTGCACCTTGCCCCGCGAACCCAGGAACGCGCGCAAAAGCTCCTTTGTTGTCGTCTTTCCGGCCGATCCCGTGACGGCGATGACTTTCGCCTTGAGGCGCGCACGCTTTTCCTGCGCCGCGTGATCAAGCTCCTCATAGCCGTCTATAATCCCGGCCGCCCCGGCCGCGCGCGCCTGCGGAATGTAGGCATGCCCGTCTTGTTTTTCGCCCTTGAGCGCAATGAAAAGCATCCCGGGCCGGACGTTGCGCGAATCGAAGGTCGCTCCAGTATAGAACACAGGCAACATCGTTAGAACCCTAGTCTTTTCCGGATTTGCGCGGCGAAGTTCGTGAAGGACAGGATGGCCAAGACAAATCCGATCACAAGCAATGCGTCGCCCGCAAGTTCGCAAATCGCGCATACCGCCTGATCCTCAAGCGAAAGCCGCACCCGGCAAAGCCTAATGATCTCCGGCACCATGTCCGAAAGCCACCGTACGACCGCGCCCAATATCAAAATCGTGGGCCAGGCGAATTTCAGCCAGTTCCACGAGATCCGCTCCGGCGCGGACGTGGCGGCTGGCGCCGCGAGACGCGCGGCATGGCAGATCTTCCCGGACGACGTGCGCGGAAACGGCTCGGGACGCACGATGACGCGCGAAATGCGCTGATAGACGGGCAAAAGCTTGTTCAACGAAGATACGGCATGATGAACCTGTTCCTCAGGTATCGAGGCGTAGATTTCCGCGGCGATCTGCCGGCTTTCTCCCTCGCCCGAGACAACCGCCTCGAGCACGCCCGGCAACCCCAGCAGTTTTTCCTCCAACTCCTCCGGCGCGACCTTTTTGCCCGAACTGAGCACGATTGTGCGCGATGCGCGACCGACTATCCAGACAAAACCTTCCTCGTCTATCCGCCCGCGGTCCCCCGTATGGAACCAGCCCTCCCGGTCGATCGCCTGCGCCGTCTTCTCGGGCATCTTGTAGTAGCCCTTCATGACGTTCGGACCGCGCACAAGCAATTCGCCTTCGGCCGAAACCCGGGTCTCGACGCCGGGCGCCAGCGAGACCTGCCCTGCCGAACCCGGACGAAACTCCTCTCCCAGGCGCGACATGGAATAGCACGCCGTCGTCTCCGTGAGGCCGTAGGCTCCCAGCGAACGTATGCCGAGCGCCTGCAGGCGTTCGTGCGCCCGGCGCGAGATGGGCGCGCCGCCCGTCACAATCCAATCGATGCGCGTCCCGAGGACTTCTTCCGCATTCCGTCCGCGGCGTTCGATCTTGGCCGCCAGTATCTCGGCCAATGCCGGCACGAGAAACGCGAAATTGATGCGGAAACGCTGCGCGACATCCTGTATGCGGCGAAAGTCCGGGCAAACGCCCAGGGTGACGCCCGCCGAAAGCATCGCGTAGGTCGCGCAGATGCCGAAGATGTGGTGGAGCGGCAACATCATGAGCGAACGGTCGCCCGCCTTCATCGGCAGCGCGCGCAAGGTCGATTCGCAAAACGTCTCGATCCCGGCGATCGTCAATTCCGCGCCGCGCGGTTCGGACGTCGTGCCGCTCGTGAAGACGATCATGGACGTCCTGGCGCGGTCCAACGCGACATCGTCGCGATCGAAAATGCCGGACTTGTTCTTCTCAATGTAGGTGCGCGCCTCGTCGAGAAAGGCGTCCGTGAGGCGGGTGCCGAACCCGCCGACAGCCAGACCCGGGCTCAACCGCTCGACGGCCTCGGCCTTCTCGTTGTAAAGCGCGGAATGGATCAACGCGCGCGCGCCAACGAAACGCAAGCGCCGCGCGACTTCCTCCGGCTGGATATTGGGGTCGACATGTACGACCGTCGCGCCACCGAACAGGCAGGCGGCGTGGCTGACCATCCATTCGTAGGAATTCTCTCCCAGGAGGCCGATGGTGGACCCGGGACCATACTTCTCTATGATCCGGATTGTCGCGGCAATGTCGTCCGTATACTGCCGCCACGAAATCGGGACCGAACGGTCTCCCGCCGAAATGCGAAAGGCCGCAAGATGCGGATGTTCGTTCCGTAGACGCTTGAATGAAGCGAATAGATCCATACGGCAGACTCGCGACCCTCAGTGGAGCGTGTAGACGGACTCGACCGCCGCGGCCGTCTGCGCGGCAAAATAGGCGGCAATCGACGCATCGTAATCCGCCGTGTGCGCGAACGCCTTCTTCATCAGCCGGAAACGCGTCGCGAAACCGAGCGTGCCCTTGTTTTCGGACAATTCCGCGGCGAGCGCGGCGTAGTCGGCCGGATCCGTAACGGACGCCACGCGCAGATAATTCTTGGCCGAGGCGCGCACCATGCAGGGACCGCCGATGTCGATGTTCGTGCGCGCCATTTCGGGCGTCGCGTCCGCCTGCGCGACCGTCTCTTTGAACGGATAGAGGTTGACGACGACCATGTCGATTGGCTGCGCCGCAAGGCGCTCGAGATCGGCCTGATGGGCGGCGTTGTACTTCTCGGAAAGGATGCCGAGATAGATCTTGAAATCGAGCGTCTTCACGAGTCCGCCCTGCATCTCGGGCTGGCCTGTGTAGTCCGACACGGCCACCAGAATGTCCTGGGCGGCCGCGCCCAAAATCTCCTTCACCTTCGCGTAGGTTCCCCCCGTCGAGTAGATCTTGACCCCGGGACACGCCGCCACGAGAGCCGGAACGAAGGTCTCGAGCCCGCGCTTGTCGCTCACGCTCATGAGCACGTGCTTGATCTGCACGCGATTGTCTGTTTCTTTCACGATATTAAGGGACATTTCAACGATCCTTTCAAGTTAAATATCATTCATACCGCAGGCAATCGATCGGATTGAGCTTGGATGCGCGCCAGGCGGGATAAAAGCCGAAAAACATGCCTACGAACGACGAAAAGACGAAGGCGGCCAGCGTGGGGACCGTCTCGATGAGAATCGGCCAATGTTTCCAGGCGCCGATGGCCTCCGCCCCGCCGATGCCCACGACGACGCCGATCGCCCCGCCCACCGTCGAGAGAACGACCGCCTCGAACATGAATTGCGAGAGGATGTTCGCGGGCGTCGCCCCGATGGCCATGCGAAGACCGATTTCCCGTATGCGCTCCGTCACGGATACCAGCATGATGTTCATGATGCCGATGCCCCCCACGAGCAGCGAGATGGCGGCGACCGCCGTCAGCAAAACCGTCATGAGCCCCGTGACGGACCCAATCGTGTTCATGATCTCCGTCGTGTCGCGCATCTCGAAATCGTCGTCTTGGTAATCCGCCAGATGGTGCCGCTGCCGGAGAAGCGCCGTAAACTCGCGCTTGGCCTCCTCCAGATCGTCCATCGAGCGAAGCGATATGCTCATCATGTTGATCGTGCGGAACTTCGAGCGCTTCAAATACCGTTGCACGCTCGTGTAGGGCGCCATGATGACGTCGTCCTGGTCTTGGCCCCAATTGTTGGCGCCCTTGGACCCCAAGACGCCGATGACCTTGAACGTCATGTTGTTCAGGCGCAAGGTCTTCCCCACGGGCTCGCCGTCCTCGAACAGGTTGGAGGCGACCGTCGTCCCGACCACGCACACGCGCGCGCAACGCTTCTCTTCTTCCTCCGTGAAGAATCGCCCTTCGGAAACCGTCCAGTTGCTGATGAGCGTGATGTCCGTCGAGCAGCCTTGCACGTTGCCCGACCAGTTTTTGTCGCCGTACATCATCTGGACCGTCGTGCGCACGCTCGGGCTCACACCCTGCACAAGATACGAAAGCTCCTTCTTGATGGCTTCCGCATCGTCCGCCGTCATGGTTTCGCCCTGCCCCATGCCGGAGGAAACCGCGCCCTTGTTCCGCCGTTCGGGGAATATCATGACGAGATTGTTGCCGATGGACGAAATCTCCTTGACCATGAGCGCCTGCGCGCCCTGGCCGATGGCCATGACCGCGATGACCGCCGCGATGCCCACGATGATGCCCAGGCACGTCAAAAGCGAACGCGTCTTGTTGCGCAAAATGGCGCGCACGGCGACCTTGAAAATCATGCCGATGTTCACGCGAGCGCCTCCTTCACGAAAAGCGCGACCTGGTCCACGTCCTTGCGTCCGCCTTTCCCCTCGTCGTCGCGCATCACGCGCCCGTCGCGCATGACGATGTGGCGCTTGGCGTAGGCGGCGATGTCGTCCTCGTGCGTGACCATGACGATGGTGATCCCTTCGTTCGAAAGTTCCGTGAAAAGATGCATGATCTCTATCGAACTTTTCGTGTCCAGGTTCCCCGTGGGTTCGTCCGCGAACAGGACCGGCGGATTGTTCATCAGGGCGCGCGCGATGGCCACGCGCTGCTGCTGCCCGCCCGAAAGTTGCGCCGGCGTATGCGTCCCGCGGCCGCCCAGCCCCACGCGCGTCAGAAGTTCCAGCGCCCGTGCCCGCCGCGCCGCGTGCGACAGCCGCCCCAGATAGAAATCCGGCAATTCGACGTTCTCTATCGCGCTCGTCCGCGGCAGCAGGTTGAAGTTCTGGAAAACGAACCCCAGTTTGCGGTTGCGGATGTGCGCGAGCTCCGTGCGGGAACGCGCCGCCACCTCGATTCCGTCCAGGCGGTACGACCCCTTCGTGGGCGTATCAAGGCACCCCAGGATGTTGAGCAAGGTGGACTTCCCCGAACCCGACGCGCCCATGATCGCCACGAACTCGCCCGTGTCGATGCGCAGCGACACCCCGTCCAGCGCGTGCACGGGCTCCTCCCCGAGCGCGTAGATCTTGTACATGTCGCGAATGTCTATGAGCGCGGCCATGGCTTCAGTTCTTCGGTGCGGGCGCCGTCCCTTTGTTCTTGTTGCGCCTAGGCATTTTCGGCATGAATGGATTGTCCGCCTCTTTCAGTTCGGCGGAACCGACCGTCTGGTAGCCGATGACCGCCTCGCGGCCCTCGAGTTTCTGCCCGTCCTTGGCCGTGACCGCCGTGAAGGACGTGTCCGCGACGCCCTGCGTCACCGCGACGGGCTCGAGCCCGCCGTCTTCCGCGACGAACCAGAGCTTGGGCCCGGCGGGTATGGCGTCCGGCGCGAACTTCGCCAGATCCTCGTCTTTCGGGCGGAACCTGAACGCGGCGCTCGTCACGGCCACCGTGTCCTCGTCCCGCCCCGTTTCGATGGAAAGCGTGGCCGTCATCCCCGGAAAGAGCATCTCGTTTGGATTGGCCGCCTCGACGATGACCGGAAACGTCACGACGTTGTTCTCCGTCGTGGCCGCGCGGCGGATCTGGCGCACTTTCCCCTTGAACCGCCGCCGGTACGCGTCCGCCGTGAAGGTGACCGGCTGACCGACCTTGATTTGCCCGATGTCCGCTTCCGGGACCGTCGCCTCGATCCAGATCGTCCTGAGGTCTTCCGCGATCGTCAATACCGGCACGGCGTTGTAGGACGAAACGACCGTCTCGCCCTCGTCCACTTTGCGGTCGATGACAATCCCGTCCACGGGCGAAACGATCGTGCAGTAGTCGAGATTCGCCTTCGCCTGGCTGACGTCCGCTTCGCACTGCTTGACTCCCGCCTGTGCGCTCGCCAGGTTGGCGCGCGCCGTGTCCCGCGCCTCGAGCGCCGCGTCAAGATCCGCTTGGGGCGACATGCCGTGCGCCACGAGCTTCTCCTTGCGCGCATAGGTCTTCTCCGCGTACGCGAGTTCCGCCTTGCACCGCGCGACGGACGCCTTGTTCATCTCCAGCTTGGCGACGGAAGCCTTGTACGTCGCTTCGTAGACTTGCGGGTCGATGAGCGCGACGACCTGCCCGTTGGTGACTTCCGAATTGTAGTCCACAAAGAGCTTGACGAGCTTGCCGTTGACCTGCGCGCCGACCGGGATGCCCGACGCCGAATTGCGCGGCGTGACGGTCCCCGTCGCCTCGACCGTGCAGACGATGTCCGTCCGCGCGAGGGGCGCCAGGCGGTAGCGCGCGCCCTTTTCGGTTTTCTCCTCCAGTTTGGAACACCCCGCCGCCAATATCAGGCAGACGAGCGCCCCCGCACGCATGAATTTCATTTTGTGTCCTCCTCGTAGACGAAGCCCATCGCGAACCGGGGCTCGAGCCCCGCCAGCGCGAAAAGCTTGGATTCCGCGATCTGTCCGCGGTAGAACGCCGTGACGCGATTGCCGAGAGCGGTCGTGTAGTCGTTCACGGCCGTGTTGAAATCGACCGTGTCGAGTTCGCCCACGCGGAACTGCTCGTGCGCCATGTCCAGGTTCTCGCGCGCCTGGAGGACGGACGCCTTGGCCGTCTCGAACGAATTGCGGGCGTTGTCGCGCTCGGAAACCGCCAGCGCGATCTCGAGCGAAAGGTCCTGTTCGGCGACGTCCAGCTCCGTATCGCGCTGCTGAAGCGCGACCGTCGCGCGTTCCAGCGCCGTCGTCTTGCGGAATCCCGAAAACAGGCTCTGCACGGCCTCCACACCCCACGACCAGTACCAGAGCGGATCCGTCCAGTTGAGCGAGGCGCGCAGCGAAAGTTCCGGATAGAGGTCCGCCCGCGCCGCGTCCACCGCCGCGCTCGCCGCCCGCAGATAGGCCCGCTTGACCTGCATGCTCGGCGCGTTCGTGTAGGCGACGGCAAACACCTGGGTGGCCGTCACGGTCGTGGGCTCGAACGCGCGCCGCATCTCGCGCAGGGGATTCCGCAGCCGCCAGACGACCTTGTCCCGCTCGCCGTGCGAAACGACGATCCCCAGGACGCGCAGCATCTCCGATCCGGCGTTGCTCACATCATTCGAGGCGTTGACGCGCTTCTCGCAGGCGTCGGTGTAGTTGTAGGTGGCGCGCATGACGTCGTATTTCAACCCTTCGCCCGCCGCGAGCTTCTCTTTAGCCTGCTGCAGATGCGAGGCGAATTCGATCTCGTTGGTGAGGGCGACTTCGAAAAGCGCATCCTTCTCGAGAAGCGTGAAGAAGCATTCCGTCACCTCCTCGAACACCGTGAATCCCTCGTCCAGAAGCGCCAGTTCGGCCGCCACGACCTTCTCGCCCTGCTCCCGCGCCTGCGCCGCGTGCCGTCCGAAATCGTACAGCAGAAGTTCGAGCGAAAGCGCACCGGCGGCGCTCCCTTCCGTATTCCACGATAGATCCCGCAGCGGGGCGTGTGCGCTCGCGGCGCTGTACCCGGCGGACCCGGCGAGCGAAAGACCCGTCCAGGGCGTGGCGCTCACGAGTGGCGCGGAAGCGTCGATTTCCTTGAGCGCCAGACGCGCGTCTTCGACGGCCAGCCGGCACGCGCGCATGGAAGGCCGGTTCGTCAAGGCGAACGCGACCAGGTCGGGAAGCTGCTTCTCGTGCAGATCGAACGTCGGGCAGGCGCAATCCGCCCCCTCCGCCTGCGCCCGCGGCGCCACCGCCTGCTGCGCCTGCCGCGCCTCCTGCAACGCCCGGCACCCCGCGCTCCCCAAAAGAAGCGCCAGAAGAAGCCCGGAGAAAACTCGCGCCGCCTTCCGCATGTCTCACCCCGCTATCTCGGCCCGGATGGCGCGCGCCGCCGCGGCCGGATCCGCCGCCTGCACGATCGGCCGCCCGATCACCAAATGCGTCGCCCCGTCCCGGACCGCGTCCGCCGGCGTCGCCACGCGCTTCTGGTCGCCGACGGCCGCTCCCGCCGGGCGAACCCCCGGCGTCACGAAAAGCGTCCCCGCCGGCAGCGCCGCCGAAAGCGCCCCGACTTCCATCGGACTCGACACCAGCCCCGCCGCGCCGTTCGCCACCGCGAGCCGCGCCAATGCCGCGACCTGTTCCGCCGGCGTGCGCCCGACGACGCCGATATCGGACAGGTCCGCGCCGTCCAGGGATGTCAAAACCGTCACCGCCAGAATCTTCGGCCCGCCCGCCCCGAAGGACGCCGCCGCATCCGCCGCGGCGCGGATCATCGCCCGTCCGCCGGCCGCGTGTATCGTCGTCAAATCCACGCCCAAACGCCCCGCGCTCAGGACGGCGTGCTCCACCGTGCGCGGTATGTCGTGGAACTTCAAATCGAGGAAAATCCGTTTGCCCAGGTCTTTCACCGCCTTGACGACATCCGGACCCTCCGCCGTGAAAAGCTCGAGTCCGATCTTGTAGAAATCTATCGCCGGTCCGATCTCCTTCACCTTGGCCACCGCCTCTTCGCGGGTGCGCACATCCAGCGCGACTATGATCTCCGCCATATCAAACATCCTCCTTCTTTCCCTTTTGCCCCCAGACGGCGCGGCAGTAGATCCCGCTGGGACACGCCAACGCACGTCCTTCCAGCAGCATCTCGCCCGACTCCAGCGCCGCTGACGGAAACAGCTGGCCCAGGATATTCTCCGCCACATGCGGCGAAAGCCCGGGCGTATGCGACGAAAACAGCACGAAAAGCGGCGCCGCGGAAAGCAAATCGCGCACAAGCCCCAGCGTCTCCTTCAGGTCGCGCTCGATCTTGTACATCTCGCCCCCCGCCCCGCGTCCGAACGTCGGCGGATCAAGCACGATCGCGTCGTACGCACGCCCGCGGCGAATCTCCCGGCGCATGAACTTGTGCGCGTCGTCCGTTATCCAGCGGATGGGGTGGTCGGCGAGTCCATTCTGGACCGCATTGGCGCGCGCCCAGTCCACCATGCCGCGCGAGGCGTCCAGATGGCAGACTTCCGCGCCCCCCAACGCCGCGGCGAGCGTCGACCCGCCCGAATACGCGAACAAGTTGAGGACTTTCGGCCTCCGCCCCGCGGCGACCGCGCCCCCGACCGTGTCGTGAATCCACCGCCACTGGGCACGCTGCTCGGGAAAAATCCCCAAGTGGCCGAAATCCGTCCCGCCCAGCTTGAAGCGTATGCCCGCCGTCTGTATCGTCCATTCCTTGGGCAGATTGGACCTTCCATGCCAATTGTTGCCCTCTATTCGGTCGAACGACGCCGTGGCCCGCCCCCACTCGGCCGCGGACCGTTCCGGACGCCACAGCGCCTGCGAGCAGGGCCGTACGAGTGTGACGGACCCGAAGCGCTCGAACTTGCGTCCGTCGCCCGAATCGATAAGCTCATAATCATCCGTCATTTATGAGCATATTATATCATATTTGCGGCTTGCCGTGTGCCCTTTTCTGACCTTTCGCAAAGCGGCGGGAATCGGGAATGCGCAATATACTGCATT
>DBKW01000029.1:19615-21230 GCA_002298665.1 Verrucomicrobia bacterium UBA740
CGATTTCCGCTTTCCGGTTCCGATAGCTTGGTGCATGTCTTTCTCCTATTCGCAATGTCGGGCTGCCGTTGACGGCTTTGTCGCCCGCCTGCATTCTATAATCCATCCTGCGGGGGTGCAACCTCTGCGACGCGCTCGGGGCGCCAGACGCGGAACGCACTCACCCGCGGACGGGACATTCAAGCGTTTTCGGATCGGACTGCGGCCATCGTCTTGGCGACGCGCCCTGTTCCTTAAATCGTCTGCCCGGATCCCCGCCGGAATCCGCGGCTTATGTGCTCGCCCGCATCGCAAGCAGCTCCTTTTCACACCGCTCCGACAGCGGCACATACGGCGCATCCGGCTTTTTGAGCATCGCCACCATCAAAACCGCGAGCGCCCGCGCCACGGCCGTTACGGCCTTGCGTTTGGCTATCTTCGCGCCCCGTGCGCATATCCGCAGGCCTTTGGCCTTGAGGTCGGTGTCGACCGCGCCGTCGCGCAGGATCATCTGCGCGCTTTCGACGAGGAGCCGCCGCATGAACGGGGACCCGGCTTTCGTTATGTGGCACTGCCGGTCGACGTCCCCGGACTGGTCCTGCTTCGGGGTGATGCCGAGCCAGGGCCCCACGTCTCTCGGCTTTTCGAACCTGTCCATGTCTCCGCCCGTGGCCGCGATGAACCCGGTCGCGACGTACAGCCCGACGTAGTGGATCTCCCTGAGCCTTTCGACCTGCGCCTTGAACGTCGGCGTCTCGGCGAGCTCTCTTATCTGCTTCTCGTAGGTTTTGATCGTGATGGCCAGCTGTTCGAGGTTCTTCAGCATCGGCCAGGCGATGCAGCGAAACGCCTCCGGCCACGCCCGCCGGTCGAGATTGTGGAAGCTCGCGGCTTGGCACTTGGCGATCCTGAAGCCCATCGACTTGGCCATCGCGCGCAGCTGCACGATGGCTTCCGTGCGCTGCTTCACGGCGAGGTTGCGTGCCCCGTGGAGATTAAGCATCTTCTGGTGTTCCGGTCCGCGCAACTTCACCGGATGGAGAAGCCCCGGGTCGAGGAGCGCAAGCCGCGCCAGCATCCGCGCGTCGTTGACATCGTTCTTCGTCTTCGACTCCGTTATCATCCTGAGGCGGCAGGGGTTGGCCACATATGTCTTGAACCCCAGTTCCTGGGCGACCTCGTTCATCCACCGGCAGTGCGTCCCCGTCTCGAACGCCACCGGCGTCGACCTGTCCTGCGTCGAGAGGAACTTCGCAAGTCCCTCCTTCGTCGTCGGAATCGCCATCTCCATGACGATTTTGGGAGACTTTCCGTCCTTGGCCATGACGCAAACCTGCGTCTTCCGGTCGCCCACGTCCAATCCGATTGCGGTATTATATGCGTTGTTCATTTTGATTCTCCTGTTTTTCTGTGTTTTTGCGCGGCCACCGTGGCCCATGCGCACCAATCATATTGTATCATATAGGAGGATCTTTTGCATCGGCGGAAAGACTTGTGAACATGCCAACGCGCGCGCGGCGCTTCACGACGCAAGCGCGCGTGTTGACATGTTTGCAAGTCGTATTCTGTCCAGCCAGTTGTCAAAGAACGTGTCCTTCCCCACCGTTGGGAAAAGGCTCGTTCTACATTATACCTC
>DBKW01000094.1:0-505 GCA_002298665.1 Verrucomicrobia bacterium UBA740
CATTAAGCAGGCTGGGCGCCTACTTCCCCGTCCGAACGGTTCCATGTGAAGTATTGGCGAAATCACAATCCAAACGCCGCGAATGAGGTCTAGGGTAAATCGCGCGACAGCTTTTCAGCCCCCAATCTTTGATGTTTTTACTTCCAATGGACATCTGTTTTGCGCGATATCCCCGTGTGAATCTCCAATTGGCAGAAAAAGGGACTGGAGCTCACTCATAAAACGGACTCGTTTGAATTATCGTATGCATATAGATCTCTTTAAGGCCTTTCGTTTTTCTTCATTTTTGCTTAGAAAGGAGTCCTTCTGCTTTCTACTCGGCAAAATCGTGATTACATGGAAACGAAACCCAAACACGGAGGGGGATTTGTCTCTGTTTCCATAAAGCGACTGGGCAATTTGTCCGGTTTCCGGCCGATTCGCGCGATTTTTGCACCCGCGGCGGTTCCGGCGCAACGGGGTGACCGTTCCGGCGCAACGGGGTGGCCGTTCCGGCGCAACGGGG
>DBKW01000094.1:604-3293 GCA_002298665.1 Verrucomicrobia bacterium UBA740
ACGGGGTGGCCGTTCCGGCGAGACGGGGTGGCTGTTCCGGCGAGACGGGGGTGACCGTTCCGGCGCAACGGGTACGGTTGGGGCCGCGGAACAAGACGAATCTCCTTTAGATGGTCCGCTGTGCAATCTGAAACATCTATTGTCCGCTAGTGTTTTGGTTTTCTCTCCGCACTGGTTTGATTCCGGTCCCGTGGAAGAATTTTATTTGCCGCGGGGGATGTCCCCAGGGAGGGCGTCCTTTCATCGTCAAAGACCTGTTCGAGGGAAGGCGCCCCCCCCTGCATGCGTTCTCGTTTGGGATCATGCGTCTAGGCCGGGCGGATCTGCCGCGTCGAGTGTTAGCACGCCGCGGCGATTCGGATTTCGCGTCGGTTCTCCTGCGTCACCGAGCTGACAGCCGCGGTCTCGAATTTAAGGACCTTCCGTGAACGCGACTCACCTCAGAATCACCGGATTCTTTCATTCGCTTGGACGGTGCTCGGCATTTTGCCGCCGCATCCCTAAACCCATGTGGTCGGTTTTCGCCACTTTGTGCCTTGCTTTTTCAATAGATAACTTACTTTTCTTCATTTTGTCCATGAATTATTACCGAAATTATGTTATAATATAAGCAGAATGAGAAAGGTATCTGTAGACAAAGGCGTAGTGTTCGGAGACGGGCATTTAACATTCATTGCAGGTCCGTGCGTGATTGAATCGCGCGCGATGGCCCTTGATTTAGCGAAGCGTTTGTCGCGGATTGCGCAGACGCTCGGGGTCGGCTATATTTTCAAAGCCAGTTTCGACAAAGCCAATCGCACGAGCGTGGACTCTTTTCGGGGTCCGGGCATCGACAAGGGGCTGGACATTCTGGCGGAAGTGCGCGAGACCGTGGGGGTCCCCGTATTGACGGACGTGCATGAGCCCGGGCAGTGCGCACGCGTCGCGGCGGTTTGCGACGTGCTGCAGATTCCGGCCTTTCTGGCGCGGCAGACCGATCTGGTCGTCGCGGCGGGCGAGACGGGCGCCGTCGTCAACGTGAAAAAGGCGCAGTTCATGGCGCCGGAGGACATGGAGCAGGTCGTCCGGAAGATCGAGTCTACGGGCAACCGGCGCATTGTTTTGTGCGAACGCGGCAGTTCGTTCGGCTACCACAATCTGGTGGCCGACATGCGCTCGCTGCCGATCATGCGTGCGCTGGGGTATCCGGTCGTCATGGACGCGACGCACGCGGTGCAGCGTCCGGGCGGGCTGGGCACGGGTTCGGGCGGCGACGGCAAATATGCGCCGCTTTTGGCGCGCGCGGCGGTCGCCGTGGGCGTGGACGGCGTGTTCATGGAGACGCATATGAATCCGAAAGTGGCGAAATCGGATGCCGCGAATGCGATCAAGTTTTCGGAAATCGAGAAGCTGTGGAAGCAGTTGCTCGCCATTCATGGGGTGGTGCATTCAAAGTGAGTAGAGGGCTTATCTTTTCCATTCTCTTCGCGCAGCTCGTTTTCACGGCGAGGGCGTTCGATTCTGCCGCGTGGCAGATGAAGACGGAGATTTTCGCCCGGGAGGCGGAGCGTTTGCGTTCTGAACGCGTACGTGTCCAGAAGATGGTGGAGGCTCCGGCGGAGAATGTGAGTGTGACGCTCGAGAAGCATGCGGACGGCTCCGTTAAAACGGTATTGACGGCGCGCGAGGCGCAATTCTTCCTGGATATCGGTTTTGTCTGGGGGCAGGGTGTGGTGATATCCGAATACAATCGCGACGGTTCGCGCCGCGGCTACATTCAGGCGCAGGATTGCTTGGTGGACCGTGAAACGAAAAGCGGCTGGGTCGAGGGTGCCGTGCACGCGGTTTACGACAAGATGACGCTGGATGGCGAGCAAGTCTATTTTTCCTTCGAAGAGGAATACGTGCGTATCTACAAAGATTCGCAGATTGGGATCGCCGGTCTGAAATTGAAAGAGGTGAGATTGTGATGCTGGCACTGGTTGCAGGATTGTTTGCGTCCGCCGTCGCGGGTGCGCCCCTTGAATCCTCCGGAACGAATGCGCTCGCCGCGGTCGAGGAAACGCTGGGGGAATTGGATACGGAGGTTACCGTCGCCAAGGCGGCATCCCCGTCCGCCCCGGCGGCTGAGACGGTGGTCGCCGCAGGGAGCGCGTCCAACAAAAACGAGCGGCTGGTCAAGATAACTTCGGTACGGACGGACTACGATCGCCGCGAAGGCGTCATCATGTTCGACCGCAACGTCTTTGTGGACGATCCGGAATACAAGCTTCACGCCGACCGCGTCTACGTGTTCCTGGACGGCACGAACGACATGAAGCGAATCGTCGCGCTTGGGAATGTCGCAGTCACGAACGGATTGCGGACTGGGTCGTGCGCGAAGGCGACCTATTCGCGCGCGAATTCCAAGCTGGTCATGTATGGCGACAATGAAACGGGGACGCCCGCGCGGCTCGAGGATAATGGTGAAAAGCGCGGCGAACTTGTCGGACGCAAGATCACATTCTGGACGGACACCGAGCAAGTCGAGGTCGAAGGCTCGCAAATCACGGTCGACGCGGGCGGGAAAGACGGCGCGGACGCGGCAAAGAAGATTTTCGGCAAATGACAGAGAACGATCTAGTTAGCAAGGCCATGAGCGAAATGGCGGCCGAGAAGCTGGCGGCCGGGAAGAAGGCCCCGGATCTCGTCGCCGAGAAGCTCGTGAAGG
>DBKW01000094.1:3370-22547 GCA_002298665.1 Verrucomicrobia bacterium UBA740
CCGAACGGCGCGGGCAAGACGACGACCTTCTACATGGTCGTCGGACTCGTCAAGCCGGACGGCGGACGCGTGACCTTCCGCGGCGAAGACATTACGCGCGATCCCGTCTACGTGCGCGCCCGGAAGGGTCTGGGGTATCTCGCGCAAGAGCCCAGCATTTTCCGCAAGTTGTCCGTCTGGGACAACGTCATGGCGATTCTGGAAACGCTCCCGCTGGACAAGAAGGCGCGTCAGGCGCGCGCGGAGGAATTGTTGACGCCGTTCGACCTGATGAAAGTGGCGCGCCAGCCGGCCTACACGCTTTCCGGCGGCGAGCGGCGGAAGCTGGAAATCGCCCGGGCGCTGGTGCGCAATCCGGCGATTCTCATGCTTGACGAGCCCTTTGCGGGCGTAGATCCGCTCAGCGTGAATGAGATCCAGGATATTGTGCGGCGGCTGGCCAAGCAAGGATTGGGCATTATCATAACGGATCACAACGTGCGCGAGACGCTGAGTGTCGTGGATCGCGCGTACATGGTTTATAACGGACGGCTCTTGAAGGAGGGCACGACGGCTGAACTCGTGAACGACGAGGAAGTACGGGCGCGCTATCTTGGAGAGGCGTTCCATATGTAAAGCAACGAAAGGAAAGTGAGGCAGAACATGGCCATAGAAGTGACGATGAGACATAGCGACGTGCGAATCGAGTCGCTCAAGGACTACGCCGAGGCGCGTATGGAAAAGCTTCAAAAGCGTTTCCCGAAAGTCACGTCCATCAATATCGTGATCGATGTCGACGCGAAGAAACGCATGTACATGTGCGAAGTCGTCGCCAACCGCCTGGGCGAAACCGCGGTCGGCGCGAAGGAGTTCTCCGAAAGCGGCAAGAGCGTGATTGACGCGGCGGCTGCGCGTGCGGAACGCCAACTCTTGAAGTGGCGCGTGAAGGCCCGCAAGGGCAGCGTGCGCAAGCAACGCGCGGCATCCGTCAAGAACGCCTGATTTCAGGAAGGTCGACAATGGCGCGCAATCCCCAGCAGAATATGCCCGAGAGCATCCGGATAACCGCACAAGATTTCTTGCGCGTGGAACCCGAGCGTTTGCGTCTTGAGGTTATTGTGGAGGGCGATTGCGCGGAAATCACCATCGAAGACACCATCGTGAACCGTCCCGGCTTGGCCTTGACGGGGTTCTGGGAGGATTTCGCGCCTGGGCGCGTGCAATTGATCGGGAATGCGGAGAATGCCTATTTGTCTTCTCTTACGCCCTGCGTGCGCGCCCTGCGCTTCGGCGCCTTGTTCGACCATGGCGCCCGCATTTGCATTTTCACGAACGGGCACCGGCCTACAAAAGCGGAGATAGACCAGGCGCGGCGCCGCGGCGCGGTTATCCTCGCCACGCCCCTGCCGACACGCGATTTCGCCCGGGATGCCACGTTCATCCTGGAGGAATTGTCGGCGCCGCGGCTTTCGCTGTACGGGACGATGGTCGAAGTGCGCGGATTGGGCGTGTTGCTCGAAGGAAGCCCTGGACTTGGCAAAAGCGAGACGGCGCTCGGCCTCATCAAACGCGGATGCGCGCTTGTGGCCGACGACCTGACCTGTCTGCGCAAGGATATGGCCACGAACATGATTTTCGGGCGCGCGAGCGAGGCGACGGCGCACTACATGGAGATTCGCGGCATCGGCATCATCCATGTTCCAAGCATGTTTGGCGTGGATGCGGTTCGCGGCGAGAAGCGGCTTCATCTCGTCATCACATTGCGTCATTTGGACGAAATCCGTGACGAAGTCGATCGTACGGGACAGACGCGGTTGACGCGCAATTTGCTGGGGGTGGAAATCCCCAACGTGGTTCTCCCCGTTTCGGAAGGACGCGATCTGGTCAATCTGGTCGAGACGGCCGTACAGCAACGCAAACTTATAGAAGAGGGATACGATCCCGTAAAACATCTTTCGCAGCGTTTGAAGAGGCGCCTTGAAAAGCGCGCGGGGATGCTTGATTAGAAAATCAAAAGGATAGATACCATGGCAGAGCAGAAGAAAATAACGCGTGAGATTAAGCTCCTTAACAAATACGGAATGCACGTTCGTCCCGCAGGTCTCTTTGCCAAGACGGCGAGCCGGTATCCGGCCAATATCGAGGTTGAAAAGAACGGGACGGTCGTTTCGGGGAAGTCGATCATGGCGCTTATGACGCTCGAGGCGACGTGCGGGAGCATATTGAAAGTTACGGCGTCTGGCCCACAGGCACAAGAGGCTCTCGATGAGTTGACGGCTTTGGTGGCGCGCAAATTTGACATCCCCGATGAGCAATAACAGCACACAGCGAACATTCTCAGGTATAGCTACCGCCCGCGGCTACGCGGCAGGTCCTGTTTTCATCTATCGGGACGCGGGAGAGCTTTCCATCCCGGAATATGTGGTGGATGCGGCGCATATTCCGGATGAATTGCGACGTCTTTCGCGCGCCCGGATGGAAGCCGAACGGGATTTGGAGGGATTGATAGCCGTCCTCAAGGAGCGCACGGGCCGCGAAGACGTCAAGGTTTTCGAATGTCATCTCATGATTCTGCTGGACGAAACCTTGCGTCGCGAGACGGAAACCTATATTCGCACGGAGCGGCTTAACGCCGAGGCGGCCGTCCGCAAGACGACCAACCGGGCGCGCGCCCAGTTTGCCCGCATGAATGACCCGTACTTCCGTGAACGCGTGCGGGATCTCGACGATGTCGAACGGCGCTTGCAGACGGCTCTTGCCGGGTTCTCGGGGAGCCCGAAGATCGAATTGAACGGGCCTTCCATTATCGTTGCCGACGATCTCACGCCCTCCGAGACGATACAGTTGCCGCGGGGGCTTGTCCTTGGATTTGTGTTGAACAAGGGCTCTGCAACGAGTCACGTTGCCTTGCTGGCGCGTTCGCTCGCGATTCCGGCGGTTTGCGGCTTGGGGGATATCACGGCGCATGTCAAGCCCGGAGAAACGCTTTTGCTTGACGGGACAAATGGGATTGTAACGCTCAACCCCACGGAGGAGACGCGCGCCCAATTCGAAGATCTTATCGCGCGGCAGGACGCCCTTGTCGTCGAGGCCGGCAAGGGACGCCCCGTGGGAAGCCTGCGCGATGGCATTGGCGTTTCCATCCAGGCCAACATCCAGCGCGGCGCGGATCTTGAAGCGCTCAAGCGGTTCGGCGCACAAGGCGTCGGGCTTTATCGAAGCGAGTATCTTTGGCTCGATCGCGAGCGCGAGCCAACCGAAGAGGAACAGTTTGACGCTTATTCCACGGTCATTTCGCACGTGAAGGATTTTGCCCCCCGGGCGGCGACCACCATCCGCATGCTGGATATCGGAGGCGACAAGCTGGTCAAAGGCATCTCCGCCAAGGAAGCCAATCCTTTTTTGGGGAACAGGTCGACGCGTTATTTGTTGGGGCATCCGGCCATGCACCGCACGCAACTGCGCGCGGTTCTGCGGGCCTCGGCGTGCGGTCCGACCAAGATCATGTATCCCATGATCTCCTGCATAGAAGAGATGCGGGCCGTACTGGAGGTCGCGGAAGACGTGAAGCGGGAGTTGCAGGCCGCGCATATTCCGTTTGACCCGCATGTGCCGATTGGGGCTATGATAGAAGTCCCGAGCGCGGCGCTTATCGCGGACGAATTGGCGGCGGTTTGCGATTTCTTCTCTTTGGGGACGAATGATCTTATCCAATATACGATGGCGGCGGATCGTGGCAACGAAGCGGTGGCGCATCTCTACCAACCCTTTAACCCCGCCATCACGAAATTGGTCAAGATGACGATAGCCGGCGCGCGGCAACACGGGATTCCCGTCAGCGTTTGCGGCGAAAGCGCCTCCGATCCAGTCGTCGGCATCTTCTGGGCGGCGCTTGGCGTGCAGGCGCTTTCCATGAGCGCCACCTATATTCCGCCTATAGCGCGCGTGTTGGGTCAATTGACATGTGCCGAGCTGGCCGAATACGCGCATGTGCCCGATTCACTTCCCGCGGGAACCACCGGGCATGAAATCGCGGAAGTCTGCCATGAGTGGCTGGCGCGTCATGTGTCGGGCTTTGAGGATATCCTTTTGTGATTGCAGTTCCCGAGATTGTCCTCAATGCATTGGGCGTTGCACGTGGCGAGACCGTTTGCGACAATGCATCTCTGGCCACTCCGCGCCAGATCCAGACGACGGGTTTCATTTCGCGTATGCAGGCGTTGGCGACAACTTCGCTTTTTGAACTATGCCTGCGGGCGGCGCGGCAAATTGACGTGTCGGGCGCTTGTTGCGTGATTGCGGCAACTTTCTCCCACGAGAAGCGTTTCCCTTCCCTGGCCGTGCAATTGGCGACGGCCTTGGGTTTGCCTCGTGAAACGATGACCTTCGATTTGCAGATGGCGTGCAGTGCCTATCCGTACGCCTTGTTTGTCGGTGGACAAATCGCCGCAGCGGTCCATAAGCCCGTTCTTGTCGTGGAGGGCGATATCCAGTCTCGTTTGACGGATCCGCACGACAGTGCGACGAATTTCCTGTTTTCCGACGCGGCGACGGCGACGCTCATTTCGTCCGACTCCGCGGCGGTTTCCCAGTTCGCCGCGCTGTCGGAAGCTTCGGATGCGCTAAGCTGTCCGGCCGAGGGACCTATTCATATGGACGGCTTCAAGGTTTTTTCTTTTGTGGCCGAGCGCGTAGTTCCTTTCTTGCAGGCTTTCGATCCATCGTCGTATGAGGTGTTTGTCCCGCATCAGGCGAATTTGTATATGGTGCGGCAGCTGGCGCGCGCACTTTCCGTGCAGACCGCATTGATTTCTGACGGGACTTGGGCCAATCCAGGGGGATGCTCGATTCCATTGCTGCTTTCCGAGCGGAGAGGTGAGGTGAACGGGAAGAAACTGCTTTTGGCTGGCTTTGGCGCGGGGTTGAGCGCCGCGGCTTTGACAGCGCGTCTTGCGCTTGCGACCAAAGATAGTCGTTGACTCAGTATGCCGATTTCGCTATAATGTAAATAACATAATATAAAAAGGATAAACTGAAATGGATACACAGAACAAGAAGTCGGGGAATGTTGCGGCCATCTGTACGATGTTCGCGCTTTTCTTCATGATCGCCTTCGTCACGAACTTCGCGGGGTCGATGGCAGTCGTGGCCAAGAACCAATTCAACGCCTCCGCGACGGCTTCGCAATTGGGTAGTGCGGCGAATTTCTTTGCATATCTGTTCATGGGCATCCCGGGCGGGCTTATTCTCAAGAGAAAGGGCTATAAGTTCACGGCGCTTCTGGCCGCCGCTGTCGGTTTCATCGGTTTGGGCATTCAGTTGGCGTCCGGCTATGTCCCCGCGTCGGACAATCCTTTTTATGTCTACATTGTAGGTGCCTTTGTCGCAGGTTTCTCCATGTGCTTGCTGAACCTGGTCGTGAATCCTCTTTTGAACACGCTTGGCGGCGGCGGCAACAAGGGCAACCAGCTGGTCCAGATGGGATGTTCGCTCAATTCGGTCGGCGCGACCTTGGCGCCTATGATCTTGGGCTGGCTCATAGGCGGCGAGATGGACAAGGCCACCGTGTCGAAGGTGGCCCCCGCCATGTTGATTGCAATGGCTCTTTTTGCGGTTGCCTTCGTGATTGTGCTTGTTTCCAAGATTCCCGAACCCCATCTTGAGACAGAAGAGGAGCGTGCGGATCGTTTGTCCGGAAAGACGAATGTGATCAAGGATATTGTCGCAACATTGAAGTTCCGTCACTTCACGCTGGGCGCTTTGGCTATTTTCTTCTATATCACGATTGAGTCGGGCATTCCGAACATGGCGAACCTCTATATGAGCGACATGAAAGAGGTTGGCCCGGCGGTCGCGGGCAGCGTGGTCGCTATTTACTGGTTCGCGATGATGATCGGGCGTATTGTCGGCGGCGCTGTCGGCGGGAAGGTGAGCTCGCGGACGATGATTACCGCGCTTTCTCTTCTGGGCATAGTTTCCTTGCTTGCAATGATGTTCATGCCCGTTAAATTCGTGACCGTCTTCGGGAAGACGATTCCGCTTTCAATGTGTCTCTTGTTCGTTTGCGGTATTTCGACTTCTGTCATGTGGGGCGGTCTTTTCAATCTGGCCGCGGAAGGTTTGGGCAAGTACGTCCCGATGGGGTCGGGCATCTTCATGGCTTGCGTCTTTGGCGGTGTGTGCTTGCCGCTTCAGGGCATGCTGGCCGGGAAGATTGGCTATCTTGGCAGTTACTGGTTCACGATTGCCCTCTTTGCCTACATCTTCGTGTATGCGAATTTCATGTCGAAGCCGCAGAAGCGTGCAGAGTAATAAATAAATATTGAAAGAAAGGTCTTTCCCTATGCAGAATCAAGACGTTTACGATGAACTGGTCGCCAAGTTCGAAAAACTCCATGGGGCCAAGCCGCAAATTGTGGCCTACGCGCCTGGCCGCATCGAGGTTTTGGGCAACCATACGGACTACAATGAGGGATTCGTGTTCTCCGCGGCGATTGACAAGGGCACTTTCTTCGCGCTTTCGCCCTCCGAGGACGAGACATGCGAGTTGACGGCCGCGGATTTGATGGAAACGGCCAAATTTACGACAAAGACGGTCGCCCCGGCCAAAGAAATGACATGGCAGAACTATGTCACCGGAACCTTCAACTGGCTCTTCGACGGGAAGCCCGAAACGGCCAAGCATGGCTTCAAGGCCGCGTTCCTCGGCAATATCCCCCTTGGTGCGGGCTTGTCGTCTTCAGCGGCGCTTGAGATGTGCGCGGTGCTCGCCTTTTCGAAACTTTACGGCATCGAGAAGGACAAAACCGAAATGGCCAAGATCGGACAGAAGGCGGAACATACCTTCGCGGGGTGTCCGTGTGGACTTCTTGATCAGGCTTCGTCCATGTATGGCGAGGAGGGGTCGCTCGTAAAGAGTGATTTCCGCTACAATACGTTCGAAACGGTTCCGTTGGGTCCGACGGTTGCCTTCATGATGGTCAAAACGAACGCCAAGCATGCGCTGGTGGATGGCGCGTATGCATCCCGTCGCGCGGCGTGCGAGGAGGCGGCGAAATACTTCGCCTCTATTCTGCGCAAGCCCGTCACGCATCTGCGCGATGTGACGACGGCGGAATGGATTCTCTACCGCAACGGGCTGCCGGAAGTTGTCGCGTGTCGTTCGGTGCATCCGATTGGCGAAGACGAGCGTGTCCTTCAAGGCGCGGAATTGCTCAACAAGGGACACCTGAAGGAGTTTGGCGCGCTCATGTTCGATTCGCATGAATCGAGCCGCAAGTGGTTCGAGAATTCTTGCGAGGAATTGGATGTCGTGGTCGATGCCGCGAAAACTATCCCGGAAGTCTATGGTGCGCGTCTTTCGGGCGGCGGATTTGGCGGTAGTTGCTGTCTGTTGGTCGACCCGACGGCGGCGGACAAGATTGCCGCGACAATTACCGCGGCTTACAAGGCCCGGTTCGTCGACGAGCCCCAATGCAGTTTGATCAAGCCCTCTGCGGGCGCTCGTCTGGTCGGTTGATTGAACTTGCCAGGAAGAAGGTCGGTATGAAAAAGATGATCTGTAGGATAGCCGTTTCCTCTGTGGCGATGACCACTTGTATTTATGCAGAAGAGGCTCAGGAACAGGAATTTGCGGAGGTGTCTTCGCCCACGGAAGTTTCCAGTCCTGCTGAGCAGAAAGTCTTTCAACTACTGCCGCTTTGCTCGCGCGTGGAGGGCGTGGCGGAAGTCCTTCTTCCTGGCGAATCAACATGGAAGACCGTGCAGGAAGGCTATGCCTATCCACTTGGTTCAAGCTATCGTGGAACGTCTCCCGACACGCGCTTGACGCTTGCGTTCGGACCGGAATCCACGGTTCGCTTGACAGGCGCGGGCTCCTTTACAACCGCCCGGAAGCCGTTAGGTGACAAGACGCGTGAAATCATCCTCGGCGCCGGTTTGGTGGACGTGAGTCTTCCGCGGACCATTGACAAAGACGCGTTTACTGTATCGTCTCCTGGTTTTGCCGCGAAGAACCTGGCGGGTGACTCGCGCTATACGCGCGAACTTATGCCCGATGGCGACAAGGTTGTGGTGCGTTGCGTAACGGGTGTGGCATCGGTGGAGGGCCCTAACTTCAAGGTTCTCCCCATGCGCGCGGCACAGGAATTCTCGATTCGTACTTCCCAGGATGCCTTGGCTACCATCATCTATGGTATGCGGGGCGATCTGGTATTGGATTTGGACCAAGGCGCCGTCCGGCAAAAAGATGCCGAGACAGGCGAGGAACGGATCGTTGGGAAGACGCTTGAATGGAGGTTGACACCGAAGACCTTAGTAAGGATCCTTCGTGCCGTGCCGGACATCGGCGAGCGTCTAGCCGTCACGGTCATGACATTCAACAGCGAAGGTGAGCTAGTCAATCGTTGCGCTTTCACGGAAGGGCGTCCGGAAGTCAATTCGGGCGAGCTTGAAAAGCACAGCGTGTCTGATGCCGAGAAAAAGGCTGGTAAAGAACGCCAGGAAAAGACTAAGTCGCAGTTGAACGACAAAGCAGAAGGGGAGAGTGCCTCCGAGAATGATTGGAGTGCGTCCGCTAAAAACGACATGGAATCTGAATTCTGAATTTTAAGTGAAATAAAGAAATAAAATATAGAGAAGAGGCAAAATATCAAATGGTCATTCAGAAGTTTAACAAACTAATCCGCAACAAGTGGGTGTGGGGCGTCTTTGCGATTGTCGTTTCTGCGGCATTTTGCTTTGACGATTTGTTCTCCACGCAATCAAATGAGGCGCGAGCGCAAGGCGAAGCGGGCACGCTCGGTCCCGAAGCGGTCACCTCGGCTGAGTTCGCCGACTGTGTGAACTTTGTCAAAGATCCCCAAAAGGGACGCGCGGCGGAAACGGACTTCGCGGAAACCAATCTGGAGGCGTGGAAAGTTCTGGCGGCGCTTAAAACGGCCGAAAAAGACGGCGTTTCGATCAGTGACGCCCGTCTGGCCGAGCGCATTCGCCTGATGTTCTCGTTTGGCGACGGCTTCAGCTCGGCGCGCTACGAGCAGCTCGTGCGCGAGCGCCTCCAAAAGACCCCCAAGCAGTTCGAAGATGCCTTGCGCCGTTCGCTCGTGCTGCGCGAGGGACTCGAGCGCGCGCTTTTGGGCGCGGCAATCTGGATCACGCCCGCCGAAGTTGAGCGTAGGCTGGCCGATTTGACGGACAAGTTTACCGTCCGGGTGGCGCGTTTCAGCCAGTCCGCCGAGGACGCAAAATCCGTCAAGGTCGATGACGCGGCCTTGAAGGCGTGGTACGAGAAGAATACGGCGTCTTTGGCGCTACCCGAGCGCATTCGTATTCGTTACATTCGCTACAAGGCTACGGACACGAACCTGCTGGCACGCGTGACGGTAAGCGAAGATGAAATGCGCGACTTTTATGATGTTTCCAGCGACCGTTACACGACAACGGATACGAACGGTGTGGAAACAGTGAAGACCTTTGACGAAGTCAAGACAGACATCGAGAAAGAATTGCGCCTGCTCGCCGCGGTGGAATGCCTGACGACGAATCTGCAGCGCCGTGCCTATGCGAATCGCAAACCGGGCGAGGACGCGAAGGGTTCGCGACTGGATGCCATCGCAAAGGCGGATGGCTCAAAGGTTCACACAAGCCCGTGGTTCTCGCTTGATCGCGCGTTCGTGCCGGGTTTCATGGTTGATTCCTCCGCTGTTTTGCCGGGGGCGCAGGCCTTTGAGGAGTCGGTCGCCGAATTGGATACGGAATCTGAAGATTTGCGCTATGCGGTCGTGGCATCCGACAAGAACGTGTGGCTTGTCGAGAAAGTTGGCGTCAGCCCGGCGCACACGCCCACCTTTGAAGAAGCCAAGCCCTTCATCGAGAATCGAGCCTTGGCCGATGCGAAAGAGGATGCTTTCAAAGCGTCCATTGCCAAGATTGTTTCCAGAGGCACGAATGAAGTTCTGACGACCCGGAATGTCTCGACCAATCTTTCTTTCGTCGTGGCTGATTTGACGCCTGGCGTCTTTGCCGATCAGTCGGAGGTTGTCCGCGCGGCCATGAAGCTGCGCGCAGGCGAGATTTCGGACCCCGTTGTCCTGCCGTCTGCCAAGCCTGGCGCGCAGAGTGCTCTGGTCGTCGTCTGCACGGCGCGCGAACCCGGCGATCTGGCTACCCGTGCTTCGCGCGAGGAGTCCATCCGAGAGGGTCTGACGTACAGTCAAATCGAAGACTTGTATGAAATGTGGCTGGACGACAATCTCAACCGTCTGGGCTTCACGACTACGGCGCAGTCGTCCATCGAGCAGGCGGATACGGAAGAATGACGCTCGCTTTCAAGCGAATCCATCCCCAGGCAACGTTGCCGGCCTATGCGCATGCGAGCGACGCGGGGATGGACATTCGCAGTGTAGCGGAAGTCGTGCTGCCCGCGAGGGGGCGTGCGCTCGTGCCGACCGGGTTGGTGATGCTCTTGCCTCCCGGTTACGAGGCACAGGTTCGCCCGCGTTCGGGGCTCGCGCTCAAGAACGGGATTACCGTGCTGAATGCGCCCGGCACGATTGATGCGGGCTTCCGTGGCGAGATCGGCGTCGTCCTCTTCAACACGACGGAAGTTGACTATATCGTCCATATTGGCGACCGTATTGCGCAACTTGTGATTGCGCCCGTGACGCAGGTCGAGCCTGTCGAGGCGAATGAAATCGACGAAACGACGCGCGGTGCGGGCGGATTTGGTTCTACGGGAAAGAAGTGAGGCGCATATGTTGAAGATACGTAAATATGGCGAGAAGGTGTTGCGCACGAAATCGCAGGAAGTCCCGGTCGTGACGGACGCGTTGCGGACACTTGCGGACGACATGCTCAAACTCATGCATGAGGCGCAAGGCGTGGGGCTCGCCGCCGAGCAGGTCGGCCGGACCGAGCGCCTTTGCGTAATCGACATTCCGGCGGGGTGCGACACCGTGGAGAACGAGCTCTTCAATGCCCCGGTCAGGATGCCGCTCGTGATGTTCAACCCCCGTATAATTTCGAGCGAGGGCAGCCAGCACGACAAGGAAGGGTGCCTGAGTTTTCCTGGCGTGGGCGGCGAAGTGACGCGGGCGCTTCAGGTGACCTGCCAGTTTCTGGACGCCGACAACAATCCGCAGATGGTGACCGCGCGGGGTTTTCTCGCCCGTGCAATCCAGCACGAAACCGACCATCTGGACGGCGTACTGTATATCGACCGCATGACGGCCATGGAACGTCTCTTGCACGCCACGCGGCTGAAGAAACTTCTAAAGACCAACGGCGGCGTCTCTTGACGGCGCGACGGGGCAATGACAAAAAGGGGGCACGGAAAAACTTCGTGCCCCCCTCTTGTTTGCAACATCTCCGTTACTTGACGACGATAACGGAGTTGAAGGTCCCCTGATCATTGGGGACAGCGTTTGTGTTCTCAGGATCGGCGCACCAAGTGCCGTCGATCACGAATTTGTATTGGTACTCGCCCGGCACAAGATTGATCGTCGCGGCGTAGAGTCCCTGCCGTGCCTTGTAGGTCAATTTCTTGGCCGTGGGATCCCACTTGTTGAAAGAGCCGGCAACATAGACGGTCTTGCCCTTGTCGGCGTGGACCGTGAACGTCACGGACTTCTTTTCATCAACCTGCGCAACCTGGCTCGCGCCAGCTTTCGCGGCTTTCTTGACGACAACCTTTGCCGCCTCTGATTTTTTTGCGCTTTTGATTTTCATTTTTCTCTCTTTCTTGGCCGATTCTCGGAGAGAGAACCTGGTAGGCCAATTTCACTAACATATAGTATCTCATATTTTTGGAAAAAGTCAACCCCAAAAGTTAAAAAATATGATATACTGTATGAGTAATGAATGAAATTTCCAGACAGAGTATTTGCCGTTGGATCACCGTGGCGCTCATTTTGAGCGCCGTATGCGGTGGCGGCGTGGTCATTTATCCGCTTTATCAGCGCTCCTGCGCGCTGAAAAACCAGGAGCTCGAGTTGACGGCGCACATAGCCGAACGCGACCGTGAAATCGCCGCGCTCGTCGAGAAACGCCGCCGGTTCAAGTCCGACCGCGATTTTGTCGAGTCCATCGCGCGCAAGCGGGCGCACCGCGTTTTCCCGGGCGAACTCGTTTTCATCTTCGAGGGCGACTGATGGCGGGCTTCTTGCGTTTTCTGTTCGGCGTGCTCCTTCTGCCCGCCTGTTGGGGCGTTTGCAGGGCGTTCGTCCACGCGCTCGCGGCATCGTCCGGCGGCTTCACCGTGGGGACGCTGTCCCTCCTGGGCGGCGTTCTGGTCTTCGTCTTCGTCTGGCTGGCGTTGCCGCGTCCCGTGCGCACGTACGTCCTCGGCCATGAGTTGACGCACGCGCTGTGGGGGCTCCTGTTCGGCGCGATGCCTTCCGATTTGCGCGTGTCGGAGTCCGGCGGAAGCGTGCGCCTGTCGAAAAGCAACGTGCTCATTACGCTCGCCCCCTATTTCTTTCCGTTCTACACGTTCTTGGTCATCGTCGCCGCGCTCGTTACCTACGCCTTCATCCGTCCGCTCCCGGCGATTCCCCTCTGGCTCTTCATGATCGGCTTCACCTGGGCGTTCCACGTGCTTTTCACGATCGAAACGTTGTCCCACGCCCAACCGGACATCAGGCTCTATGGACGGCTTTTCTCGTGGACTTTCATCTTCATCGTCAACGTCCTCATCGTGCTGGTCTGGCTCGCCTGCACGACAGACCTGACATTCGCCGCGCTGGGCGGCTTTCTCGCGCAAGACGTCCTTGCCGCCTATGTGGGCGTCGGCCGTGCGCTCTGGAACGCCGGCCGGTCACTCGTCAACCTCCTTTCATCCCATACTTGACATTATGCACCCCGATCTCGTCAACCTCGGCTTCCTCCACCTCAAGACCTACGGCTTCTGCATGGCGCTCGGCTTCATCCTCAGCTGGAAGGTCGCGGAAAAGCTTTCCGGCCGGAAGGACCTTTCCAATCTTCTTCTCTTCCTCATGTTCGCCGGCGTCCTCGGCAGCCGCCTCGCCTACGTCATAGAGAACTGGCGGACGGTTTTCGCCGCGCGTCCCTGGACGGTTTTCTGTGTCTGGGAAGGTGGGCTCGTCTTCTACGGCGGGCTGATCCTGGCCATCCTGACCTTCTTCGTCTGGTGCCGCGCGAAGCACGAGAAGGCGTTCGCGCTCGCGAACCTGTTCGCCGCGGTGATTCCCCTCGGCCACGCGTTCGGGCGCATCGGCTGCTTTTTCTACGGCTGCTGCTTCGGGCGGCGCGCGACCTCCTCCCTCGCCGTCGTTTTCCCGGACCACTCCCCCGCCTGGTACGCCCAGATCCAGGAGGGCGCCCTGCCCCCGGACGCGGTCTGTTCGCTTCCCGTCCTGCCCACCCAGCTCTTCGAGGCCGCGGCGCTTCTCGTCCTCTTCGCCGTCCTTCTCCTGATCTACCGCCGCGCGCGCGAATTCACGGCCGGCGCCTATCTCGTCCTCTACGGCCTCATCCGTTTCGGACTCGAGTTCCTGCGCGACGATCCGCGCGCGCACATCGGGCCGCTCTCCATCGGCCAGACGATTTCAATCGGCATGATCATCCTCGGCATCGCATTCCTCTGTTATGGGCACCGTCTGCGTAATCATCGGTAAGGACGACTTTCTCGTCGACGAAGCCGCGAAGAAGCGGCTGGGCACGGACCCCGTCGGGCTCGAGGTCATAGACGCGAGCCAGGCCTCCAACGCGGAGGACCAGATGAAGTCGCTCGCGGCGGCGGACGCGAGTTTCTCCACGCCCCCGTTCCTCGATCCCGTCAAAACGACCTGGTGGCGCAACGTGAAGTTCCTGCCCGGGGCGCGCGCCAAAAGCGAGGACGGCGCGGCGGACAAGACGTCCGCGGAGGTGAAGGCGGCGCTCGAGCGTTTCGCCGCGAAAATCGCCGCGAACCCGCCGCCGGACAACCAGACCTTCATCCTGACCGCCCCCACGCTCCTGATGACGAGCGTCTTCGCCAAGCGCCTCAAGCCGGTGGCGGAATTCGTCGTCTTCGCCGAGCAGAAGGACCGCGACAGGCGCGCGTCTTCCCTCGACCGCGCACGCGAATTCGCCGCGGAAGCCGGCTTCGCGTTCGACCCCGGCGCGGCGGAAACCTTCGTGGCGCGCGTCGGCGACGATACGCGCTCGCTCCTGCAGGAAGTCCGCAAGCTGCGCGACTACCTCGACCCCGCCGCCCAGACCGCCACCGCGGCGGACGTGGCGGCAATCTCCTCCCCGGGCGTCGGAAACGAATCCCCGGCCTGGGACGTGACGGACGCCCTGGGCGCGCGCGACGTCGCCGCGCTCGTCGCCGCCCTGCGCCGCTTCGAAGGCGAGAACGGGTTCGCCGTCTTCATGACGACCATCGCCGAGAAATACGTGCGCCAGCTTCTCGAAATCAAGGCCGCCCAGGAAGCCGGCCGCACGGACGACTGCGCCGGCGCCTTCAACCCCTTCGTCTTCCGCAAGCTCTGCGGCTTCGCGCGGAACTGGACGCTCGCGGAATTGCGCCGCGCACGCGAGCGGCTGATGCTTCTGCGCGAGAAGGTCGTCTCGTCGAACGGCGCGGCGGATACGCTTGTTTTCACGGAATTGATCCGCATATGTCGCCGGCCCGTCCGGCGGGAGAGGGGCTGATGCACCACCAAATGTTGAATCTCGCGCAAGCCGCCGCCCAGGCGCACGTCGAGCCGAACGAACTCAAGCACTGCGCCCAGCGCGGCGAAATCGCCGCGCAGAAGCGGGGAGACGAATTCTTCTTTTCCGCCGCGGACGTCCTGGAGTGGGCGCAGCGCAATCTCCTCTGCGAGAGCCGCAAGGTGCTCGCCGCCAGCCACCGGGAGATGAACGCCGCGCGCCGCCGCAGAACCGCCGCGCTCGAGCTGGCGCCCCTCGTCCCGGCGGACGCCATCGATCTGGCCGTCCCAGCCAAAACCAAGGCGGGCATGATCCGCGACATGGCCGACCTCGCCGTCAAATCCGGCTGGGTGTACGACGTGGACGGGCTCTTCGCGGCGCTTCAGGCGCGCGAGGAGGCGGCCTCGACCGCCGTGGGCGAAGGCGCGGCGTTCCTGCATCCCCAACGCCACGACCCCTACTTCTTCGAGCGCACTTTCATCGCCTACGGACGCGCCGTCCGCCCGGTCTTCTTCGGGGCGCCCGACGGAGGCGCGACGCGGCACTTCTTCGTCATCTGTGCGACCGAGCATCAGGAACATCTGCACATCCTCGCGCGCCTGGCCGTCCTCGCCCACGGATCGGACCTCCTTGCGCGGCTCGACGAGGCGCAGTCGCCGGAAGACGTCCACGCCGCCTTTTGTGCGGCGGAAGCCGCCTACTGCACCTGAAAAGCGCGCAAACCGGTCGTTTAGGCCGAATCCCACGCAAAACAAGGCAATACCGCCCGGAAAGCCGGGGCGGACGGGGACACCGCAACCGTCTTCCCGGCGGGGGAGGTGCAAGAGACCGCGGTCTTTTACTCAAGAGACCGCGGTCTTTTGGCCGAGAGACCGTGGTCTTTTGACCCTGAGACCGTGGTCTCTCCTCCTTTTGTCGCCGATGCGCCGGTCCGGACAGGGCTGGGGAGCCCCGCTCAGAGGGGACGCGCGACCGCGTTGCCGACGGCGACCGGGCAGAATGCGCCCGGTCCGGGCGTGTGGACGGTCCCGTCCACGACGATTTCCGCGCCTTCCTTCGGGACGGCGTTCGTGCCGGCGGGGAGGTATTCCACGACGAACAGGGGACAGCACCCCGCCGCGTCGAAGACTTTGACGCCGTAGTGCCGCCGTCCTTTCGCGTCCTCGGCCTGCAGGGCGACGCCGCACAGGCGCACGCGTTTGCCGCGGAAGTCCCCCGGCGCGCGCAGGAAGGCGGTGAACTTGACGTCGCGCAGGATGCCGTGGAATTCGGTGAAATCGACGTCCACGGGCGACGAAGGCGGCGGAATGCGCGCATAGGCGGGGTTGCGATACCGGCCGGCGGACATGGCCAGCGCGGACGCGGCGATTCCGGCGGCGGCGAGGATGTTCAGGACGAGAGGCTTCCTCATTTGAGTCCCCCTTTCTGTCCGATCAGCCGGCAAACGCCGAAGGCGACCGCCTCGGTCAGGACGACGGTCGCGCCGACCGGGGTGCCGGCGAGGACCGAAACCACGATGCCCGTGCTCGCCGTGACCGCGGCGAGAAGCGCCGCGAAGACGCAAACCGCCCGGTAAGAACGGAAGATCCGCAGGGCGGACGCCGCCGGGAACACCAGAAGCGCCGCGACGAGCAACGCCCCGGCGAGCCGCATGGCGGTGGAGATGACGACCGCGACGACGAGCGCGAACAGGGTGTTGTAGAGCTTCACGTGCCCGCCCTCGACGCGTGCGAAATCCTCGTCGAAGGCGTATTCCAGGCTCTGGTGGTGCGTCCAGACGCAGAAGACCACGACGGACAGAGAGAGCGCGGAGCATATCCACACGTCCGCGTCGGTCAGCGTCAGGATGGATATGGAACCGAACAGCGTCGTGCAGACGTCGCCCGAGACGTTGGCGGACTTCGGGGCCAGATTGGCGGCGAGGTAACCCGCCGCGAGCATGCCGGCGGAAAGCATCGCGAGCGCGGCGTCTCCCTTCGTCTGCGTCCGCCGCGGCGCGCGCAGGAGCAGGACGGAGCAGACGGACGTGCCGACCAGCGTGGAGACGAACCCGCCCGCCAGGCTGAGGGCGCTACCGAGGGTCAGCGAGGCGAAGGCGACGTGGGAGAGGCTGTCGCCCATGTTGGACAGCCGCCGGAGGATGAGCGGCACGCCCAGAAGCGCCGCGCTGACGGCGATCAGGGTGCCGACGAGAAGGGCATGGCGCACGAAGGGGTAGCGCAGATAGTCCGCAAGCTGGTCAATCATGGCGGGGAGCCTCCCGGTGGACGGTGACGGTTTTGTGTTCGACGCCGGCGAGCAGGCCGGACGCGTGCGTGACGAGGACGATGGCCGTGCCGCGCGCGCGGCACGCCTCCAGCACCTGGCGCATGTGCGCGGTCGAGGGGGCGTCGAGCCCGGTGGACGGCTCGTCCAGCAGAAGGAGCCGGCGGGGCAGGGCGAGCGCGCGCGCCAGAAGGACGCGCTGCCGCTGGCCGCCCGAGAGCGCCCGGTAGGAGACGCCGGCGAGATCGTCCGCCTCGAAAGCCCGCAGGGCGTCCTGGGCGGCTTCTTTCTCGCGCCGGGTGTAGAAGGGCCGCCACCCGCGCGCCGCCTGGCAGCCGGAAAGCGCGATTTCGCGCGCGGTGGCGGGAAAGTCGTCCTGGAAGGGCGTGCGTTGCGGCAGATAGCCGACGCTCCCCGGCCGGAGTGCGCCGGCGCGGCGGATCCGGCCCGAAAAGACCGGCAGAAGCCCGGCCAGCACGCGCAGAAGCGTGGTCTTGCCGGTGCCGTTCTCCCCCGCTATGTGGAGGAGATCGCCCGCCCCGACCGTGAAGTCGGGGCAGGCGAACGGCGGCTGGCCCGCGTAGCCGAAACGCAGGTTCGTGCAGGACAGAAGTTCCATGCGCAGCTCCTCAGTTCAGGGCCTGGGCGAAAACCGCGAGATTGGCGGTCATCGCCTGCAGATAGTCGCGCGGCTCGCCGGACTGCAGCGAGTCGACGGAGAGGATCCGCACCGGCTTCGCGTGCGCCGCGCCCAAGACGGCCGCGGCGATCTTCCCGCCGGACCGCTCCAGCGTCAGCACGCACGGCAACTTCAGGGCGTCGACCTTGGACGCGAGAAAGACGACCGTCTTGAAACTCGCCTCCGACTCCGCCGAACAGCCCGCAAACGCCGCGTAGTACTTCAGTCCGTAGTCCTCCGCCAGATAGCGGAAGGGGAAGCGGTCGGCGAACAGCATGGTCTTGCGCTTGGCCGTCCGCGCCATTTCGGCGTAGCGGGCGTCCAGGGCCAGGATCTTGGCGCGGTAGGCGGCGGCGTTGGCGCGGTAGTCCGCCGCGTGCGCCGGGTCGATCGCGGCGATTTCGGCGGCCAGCGCGTCCACGAGCCGCGCGGCAAAGCGCAGCGAGAGCCAGACGTGCTCGTCCTTCTCTACTTCGTGCTCGTGTTCGTGGTCGTGCCCGTGTTCGTGTTCATGCGCGTGTTCATGTTCGTGTTCGTCTTCCGCCTGCATGCCTTCGACGGTTTCTTCCGGACGGGTGGCGTCGCGCAGGGTGTGCATGAAGTCGACCACCCGCTGGTGCGCGGCGCGTTTCTTTTCCGCCAACGATTCGGCCCACCCGTCCGATTCGCCGCCGACGTAGACGAAGAGATCCGCCTTGAGAATCTGGACGACGTCCCGGGCGGACGGCTTGTAGCTGTGCAGGTCGACGCCGTTCTTTTCCAGCAGGCTGACGTTCAGCGTGTTCGTGTGGACGCCGACGATCTGCCGTGCCCAGTCGTATGCCGGAAATGTGGCGACCACGATTTCTTTCGGCGGTGTGGACGGGGCGTCGGCCCGGGCGGGAGAGCAAAAGAGCGCTGCGGCCGTGAACGCCGCAAGAGACAAAGATGTATTTTTCATTTCTTTCTTTATGTGTGATGTAATTTGAACGGTTTGGAACGGTGAAAGGCCCTGACGGGCCCGGGTGCGCCGTCCTAGTCGTTCAACCGCACATAAAGAGATTGCAAGGTAAGGGCGGGCGGCCGGTAGGCGGTCGCACCCGTCGGGAGCGGGACGAAGGCGGCGACGGCCGGCGCGAAAACCGGGGTCGCGTGCCCGCAGGAACTGCCGAGCAGTTCGAAGTTCGCCATGCAGAGCTGCATCTCCGCGCAGACCGGACAGTCCGTCCGGGAACAGTCATGATCCGCGTCCGCGGCGAGGCTGACGCCCGAAAAGAGGATGATTCCCGCTGCCAGCGCGGCGAGACACCCGGACAGCACACGCCTCCCGTGTGCCGTCGGCTTGAAAAGATGTCTCAGAAACCGCTTCATGATTGCAATATTGTAGCATTTTCCGTTCGCACATGCAACCGGGTCTGCGCATGGACACGTCAAAAGGAAGGGAAAGCGAGGCCCCGGCGAGACGGACCGTCACGGGGCAGGGGCGTACCATCCCCGGGGCATGTGGCGGGGCGGGGTCGGGTCTGGAGGGCTATTTACCCCCGCGGAACACCCCGCCAATACCCCCCGCATGTGACGGTAGCTAACATGCGCATGTGAGGGGGTCTAACATGCGCATGT
>DBKW01000018.1 GCA_002298665.1 Verrucomicrobia bacterium UBA740
ACTTTGGCTGTCTTCATATTCTTGCGTATCCTCTTATTGATCCTGTCCGCTATCGGCGCGCCTTACGCGAAAAGCGCCTTCACGGCGTCGTCGATGCCCGCGACCTCCACAACTTTCGTCTGGACGACCGGCAGCGTCTCCAGCGCCTTGAAGTCCGGGGGCGGATTCGTGAGCACGTCCTCCCCGAACGCCCGCCGGCACGTCTCGGGGAATTTGTATGGCGTCGCCGTCGCGGCGACTACCGCCGGAACCCCGCCGCGCGGGAAGCCCAGCTTGCGCGCCACGAACGTCGCCACGGCCGTATGCGGATCCAGAACATACCCGCACGCCGCGCGCATCCGGCGCATTTCCGCCTCCGTCTCCTCCGGCATGGCGACCCCGCCCTCGAAGTCGGCGAACAGCTTCGCCTTGGCCGCGTCGTTCAGCTCGTAGCGACCCTTCGTCGCCAGGTCGGACATGAGCCGCGCCGTCTCGGCGCAGTCCCCGTCGTTCAGAAGCCACAGCAGGCGCTCGACGTTGGAACTCTTGCGGATGTCCATGGACGGCGAATTCGTCACCGTGAACCGGTCGCCCGGATTGTACACGCCCGTCTTCACGAACCGCGCCAGCACGTCGTTCACGTTCGAGGCCACGACGAACTTGCGTATCGGAGCCCCCAGCTTCTTCGCGTAATACGCCGCGAGGATGTTGCCGAAGTTCCCGCTCGGGACCACCACATCGAACGGCTGTCCGCCGAGACGCGCCGCAGCCAGGATGTAGTACGCGATCTGCGGCACAAGGCGCCCCGTGTTGATCGAGTTGGCGGACGAAAGCGCCACCCCGTGCGCCGCCGCTTCCGCATTGATCGCCGGGTCCGCGAATATCCGCTTGACCGCCGCCTGCGCATCGTCGAAATTGCCCTTGATGGCGATCGCGTGCACGTTCGCGTCCGCCGGCGTCGTCATCTGGAGGCGCTGGATGCGCGAGGTGCCCACGTTGGGGAAGAACACCGCGACCTCCGTCCCCTCGACGCCCGAGAACCCCTGCATCGCCGCGGACCCGGTATCGCCGCTCGTCGCCGTCAAGACCAGCACGCGCCGCCCGCCCGCGGCGTACTTCATGAAGACCGGCAGCATCGAAAGCGCCACATCCTTGAACGCCCCTGTCTTGCCGTGGAAAAGCTCCAGAATCCGCAACCCGTCCGCCGAAACGAGCGGAATCGGGTCCGCCGCGGGAAAGCGCGAGAGCAGGCGGTCGACCGCCGCCGTGCGCACCTCGGCCGGCAAATCGCCGAACAATTTCCCCAATACGTACTCCTCGCAGGCGCGCAAATCGCCCAGTTTGGAAAAGTCAAGCGGCCCCTTCTCGTCGGCGCAGACCGGCACGTACAGACCGCCGTCCGGCGCAAGCCCCCGGAAAATCGTCTCGGCGCACGTCGCTTCAAGCCCTTTGCGTGTTGATATAAATCTCATTTTTCACCTTTCTAGAAGTCATTATATTATACCAAATCCCGTCGTTTTCCGCCACCCCAAAAACACGCCCTTCGTGCAGAGGAAAAGTTCGGACTGGACAGACCCTTTACATCCCCTTCACGGTCCAAAACCGCCCCGTCACGGCCCCAAAACGAAAACCCCACGGGGACGGAGACAAAACCCCGTAGTGTTTCCCCCAAACCCCCACGAGGTTTTGGCGCTGAGACCAAGGTCTCTTGTCTGCGTCCCCGTGAGACGCAAAAAGTTTTACGATTCCATATGACAGAACGCGCAAAATATGCTATACTTTAGAATCATGCACGTTCATCATTCAAGAATCCCGGAATTCCGCTGACCGCGCGATGAGATACGCGATCATATCCGATATCCACGCCAATGCCGTGGCTTTGCGCGCTGTTTTGGCCGATATCCAAAGCCGCCAGGCCGATGCCGTCATCTGCCTGGGCGATACGGTCGGCTACGGTCCGCTCCCCCGCCAGGCCCTGCAACTCGTGCGCCAGTCCTGTTCCGCCGTTCTCCTCGGCAACCACGATTGGGCGGTAGGCGAACGCGCCACGCCCAAGGACTACGTCAATCTGGCCGGCGAATCCCTCTCCCGCCACCGCGAGGAACTTTCCGCGCACGACCGGGAATGGCTTGCGAATCTCCCGCGGACGGTCACCTTTTCAAACGCCGCGGCCACGCATGCGGACTTCACGAGCGACGCCCAGTTCTACTATGTCGAGACGCCCGATGACGCCCAGGCGAATTTCGCTGCGCGCCGCGAACAACTCCTTTTCGTCGGCCACACCCATACACCCGCGCTCTTCCTGACCGGCCATTCGGGCGCCGTCTACGCCCTGCCGCCCGACGATTTCGCCCTGGAAGAAGGCAAACGCTACCTTGTCAATCCCGGCTCGGTCGGCTATCCGCGCGAAAAGGACGGAAAATGTTTCTCTTCCTATGTGATTTACGATGATTCCGCGCAGGCGGTCTACTTCCGCCAAATCCCCTTCGATGTCTCGAGCCTCATCCAGCGCGGCAAGCAAAAGCTTCCGCGGCACTTTCGCCGCGCCCTTTTCGGGATAGGTCTTCTCTTTCTTCTTCTAATGGGCGGCGCCGCGGCGTTTTGGCGTCCAACCCCGCCGCCGACGGCCCCCGTCCAAGCGCCCCAACCGCCGGCAAACCCGCCTGTCGACGTGCGCACCCTCAACCTGGTCCCGGGCGACATCGCCGTGCGCGCCAACCTGAAACTGGACAAAAACTCCCCGCCGGTCTCGCTGGAAATCCGTTTTCTCTCCGCTTCAGGTGCGGATGTGGCACCGCGTCAGGTGATTTCCGTCAAAAAATCCTCCATGAAAGCGTTCAAAATCCCAAAAGATGCCGCCAAAGCGGCGTTTTCGATCCAAAAAGTGAATCCGGACGACATACCGCGCATACTGCGCTTCGCGCCGACACGGACGCCGTCCGCGGCAAAATCAACTCCGCCACGCTAACGCCGCGGCATACGCCCCATCGAAACCCGTCTCGAGCGGATTGGACGATTTTTCCTCCACCAAGGCGAAATCGGGGTGCCGCGACAAAAACGCCGCCACCTGCTCCTCGTTTTCCTCCGGTTCGAGCGAACAGGTCGAATACACAAGCCGTCCGCCGGGGACGACAAACGCCGCGGCCCGGTCCAAAATGGTCGCTTGCAGCTTGACAAGCGCCGCGAGTTTGTCCTGCGACCAGTTCCACCGCGCGTCCGGACGCCGGCGGAGTACCCCCGTATTCGAACAGGGGGCGTCCACAAGAACCTTGTCGAAGCCGCCCAATCCCTCCAGAGCCGGCACGACTTTCACATCCCCCGCCCCGACGCGCACCAAGTTCGCCGTCAAACGCGAACGCCGCGCCGGATTCACCTCGCAGGCCATCACTTGCGCCCCACGCCAGAAAAGTTGCACCGTTTTGCCCCCCGGCGCCGCACAAGCGTCCAGAACGGACTCGCCCGGCGCAACCTGCATCAATTCCACCGCCCCCCGCGTCGCCGGATCCTGCACGATGAACGCACCCTCGGCGTAGCCCGGCAGATCCTCTATCCGCGTCCCGCGCGGCACTTTCTCGAACGGTTCGCTGTCCGTAGCGGTAGGACGGCGCGCCAGATACGTTTCCGCCGGTTCGTTGAAGAGGGCCATCAGGTGCGCGGCGTTTTCCTTTCCGTACCGCGCAACCCACCGCCGCGCCAAAGCGGACGGAAAACTTTCCCGCGTTTCAGGGGTAGCGGCGGCGAGTTTGGCCTCGATTTCCGCCCTATGGCGCAGAAGATTCCGCAAAACCGCGTTCGTCACCCGTGCGATGGAGGGATTGGCGGCGTGTTTGGCCGCCTCGACCGTCTCGTTCACCGCGGCAAAGTCCGGCACGGAGGGCATATACAGAATCTGTGCCGCGCCGACATAAAGGAGAGCTTCCAATTCGCCCTTGGGCCACGTCTTGACATAGTCCCCCAGAATGAACCGCAAGGCGCGCAGGCGGCGGATGGTCGTGTAAACGAGATCCTGGACAAATGCGCGGTCGCCGTCCTGCGGCAGAAGATTGGACGGAAACTCCTTCGTTATGAGCCAGCGGGCAATGATGAACGCCGCCGTGCGCCTTGAATTCTGCTTCATTTTTACCGAAATCCTTTATATTCTCGACAATTTTAGCAAACCGACAAACAGAAAGCGCGGCTCTTTCGAGTCGCGCTTGCGTTCTTGACCGGTGCTTGAGAAAACAGTAATGTCTGTGCGAAGCGCAGTGTAAGTTCTCCGTCAAACGACGGAGTTTCACCTTCGGATGCCTAAGCATCCTGTCTCCTTAGAAAGGAGGTGATCCAACCGCTGGTTCCCCAACGGTTACCTTGTTACGACTTCATCCCAATCACCACCCACACCTTAGGCGGACAAATGCCCGACTTCGGGTGCAGACGGCTTTCATGATGTGACGGGCGGTGTGTACAAGGCCCGGGAACGCATTCACGGCGTCGTAGCTGATACGCCGTTACTAGCAAATCCGACTTCATGGGGTCGGGTTGCAGACCCCAATCTGAACTGAGGCCGGCTCTGGGGGGTTTGCTCCGCCTTGCGGTTTCGCTTCCCTCTGTACCGGCCATTGTAGCACGTGTGCAGCCCTGGATGTAAGGGCCATACTGACTTGACGTCATCCCCACCTTCCTCCCGCGTAAACGGGCAGTGTGATCTGAGTTCCCGGCTTTACCCGCTGGCAACGGATCATAGGGGTTGCGTTCGTTGGTGGACTTAACCAAACACCTCACGGCACGAACTGACGACAGCCATGCAGCACCTGTATACCACCCTCGAAGGAAACCCACTTTCATGGGTCGTGCAGGTATATGTCAAATCCAGGTAAGGTTCTTCGCGTTGCATCGAATTAAGCCACATGCTCCTCTGCTTGTGCGGGCCCCCGTCAATTTCTTTGAGTTTTAGTCTTGCGACCGTACTCCCCAGGCGGCACACTTATCGCGTTAGCTAAGAGACGGAAGGGGTGAAATCCTCCCACCTCGAGTGTGCACCGTTTAAGGTCGGGACTACCAGGGTATCTAATCCTGTTTGCTCCCCCGACTTTCGCACCTGAGCGTCAGTACCGTTCAAGGAATCCGCCTTCGCCTCCGGTGTTCTATAGGATATCAACGCATTTCACCGCTACACCCTATATTCCGATTCCCTCTCCCGGACTCTAGTATGGTAGTTTCGGACGCACTTTCCGGGTTGAGCCCGGAGATTTCACATCCGACACGCCTTACCGCCTACGTGCCCTTTACGCCCAGTAAATCCGAACAACGCTTGCGACCTCTGTATTACCGCGGCTGCTGGCACAGAGTTAGCCGTCGCTTCCTCTTAAAGTACAATCAACTAAGTGACGTATTAGGCCACCTCGCCTTTTCCCTTATGACAGGAGTTTACGATCCGAAGACCTTCATCCTCCACGCAGCGTCGCATTGTCAGGCTTTCGCCCATTGCAAATGATCCTCGACTGCAGCCTCCCGTAGGAGTCTGGGCAGTATCTCAGTCCCAGTGCGGCTGGTCATCCTCTCAGACCAGCTAATCGTATGCCTTGGTGGGCCGTTACCCCGCCAACTAACTGATGATGCGCGAGCCCCTCCTCGAGCGAGAGCCTTGCGGCCCCCTTTAGCGTTCCAAAGATGTCCTCCAGACGCCACATCCGGTATTAGCCGTCGTTTCCAACGGTTTTCCCCAACTCAGGGACAGGTTGCTCACGTGTTCCTCGCCAATCCGCCACTCTCATGAACAAATATTGCTATCCGTCCAATCCCGTTCGACTTGCATGCCTAATCCACGCTGCCAGCGTTCGTTCTGAGCCAGAATCAAACTCTCAGAAAAAAGAATTTGAAAGCTCCTCACACAAACATTTACTGTTTTCTCAAACATCGGTTATCAAAGAACGTCGTTCTTTCCCTCATCGGGCGAACGAGTGCATAGTATATCATATTTTTATGTGCACGCGCAAGGGGATTTTTGCAAAAAACCGAAAATATTTCACTAACCTGCCAAAATGACGCGAACGCGGCGTTTTCCGGCAACTTATCTCCCCTTCCCGGACCCCGCCGCTGCGTCCAAATATCCCCGCCACAGACCACATCCCCAATTCCACGCGGGGATCTCCCCAAATCCACGCGGGGATTTACTTTCCTGGCTTCGGCAATGGCGTGCGAGGTTTCTTTCATTTCCCGGCTTTTTCATTCCGTCCGGGCGCACGCGGCGACGTCTTGCGCCGCCGTTTTGCCGCCGCGTGCGGGATGGTGGATACCGTTGCGCCGGAACGGCGACCCCGTTGCACCGGAACGGTGATGCCGTTGCGCCGGAACGGTGATGCCGTTGCGCCGGAACGGCGACCCCGTTGCGCCGGAACGGTGATGCCGTTGCGCCGGAACGGTGATGCCGTTGCGCCGGAACGCCCACCCCGTTCTACTGGAACGGCCGCGCGCGGCGGGAAGGAGGCGACTGTCTCGCCACTGCCGGATAGGGCGCATTCCCTTGCCTCTTCATAAGGAGAGGCGAGGGGATGGGCAGATGGAAGGGGGATGGAGGGGTGGGCCCGGCGCGCCACCCTCCTGGGTGTGGCCCGTGCGCATCCTTTCCTTCCACTCCCCCTTTCAGCCGGGCGGGACGGAGCAGTAGCGGCGGACGGCACATTTTGATATAATAGTGCCCATGACCAAAGCTTGGAGCATACTACCTGACGAATGGAAGCCGATTCTGGCCGCGCGCGGACTCCGTCCCTTCCGCGCCGACCAAATCCTGCAGGCGCTTTACCGCGACTATATTACGAACTGGGACGAGGCGACGACCCTGCCGAAAGACTTCCGCGAGACCCTCAAGGCGGAATTCCCCCTCACAGACGTCTCTTGCGTCGATGTCGCCGCGTCCGCCGACGGTACGCGCAAGCTTCTCCTCAAGTATGCGGACGGGAACTGCGTGGAAACGGTGCTCATTCCCGCGCGCGACCGCTTTACGCAGTGCATTTCGACCCAGGTGGGCTGCGGCATGGGGTGCGCTTTCTGCGCCTCCGGCTCCCGCGGCGTCGTCCGTTCGCTCACGGCGGACGAAATCGTGGCGGAATATCTCATGGGACGCAAATTCGGCGAGATCACCAATATCGTCGTCATGGGCATGGGCGAACCTTTCGCCAACTACGACGAAACGATGCGCGCGCTGAAGCTCATCAACGCCGGCAAGGGACCCAACCTCGGGGCGCGGCACATTACCCTTTCAACCTGCGGCGTCGTGCCGGGATTCGCGCGTCTCGCGGCGGAAGGCATCCAGTTCGAGCTTTCCGTCTCGCTGCACGCCCCCAACGACGAGTTGCGCTCCCAACTCATGCCCGTCAACAAGCGCTGGCCGATCGACGAGCTCCTCGCGGCATGCGCGGACTATACGCGGCAGACCAAGCGCATCATCACATTCGAATATACCGTCATCGCCGGCGTGAACGACTCGCGCGCCTGCGCCGAGGAACTGGCGCGCCAGGTTCGCCGCGTGCCGATGGCGAAGGTCAATCTCATTCCGCTCTCGCCCGTCGCCCACCGCCCGGACTTCCGGACGCCTTCCGAGGCCACGCTCCTCATGTTCCTCGACGTGCTCATGAAAGCCGGCGTGCAGACGATGCTCCGCCGTTCACGGGGCAAGGACGCGAACGCCGCGTGCGGACAGCTTCGCCTGCGCAACCTCGAGGCGCGCGGCTGACGCCCCCCCCCTACTCTTTCCCCGAAAAAGGCTCCACGCGCCGGCGCAGCGCTTCCATGAAGGTCTTGCCCGGACGCGACAGCGACGTATTCCGCCGTGTCAGGGTTCCGACATGGATGGTGTGGGGATAGTTGAGCGGAACGGCCACGACATCCGGGCCGTTCAACGCCCGGGAGACCGCGTTGGACGCGACCGTATAGCCGTTCAGACCCAGAATCAGGTTCGTCATCGTCGCACGGTCGCGGACGCGGATGTTCTTTTTGCGGTCGATTGCCGGCATGACTTCCTCGGCGAAATAGAGCGAATTGTTCTCTCCCTGCTCGAAGGAGAGGAAGGGATAGTCGTCCAGCTCCTTCGGTTCCACCGCGGCGCATTTGGCGAACGGGTGCTTCTTGCCCACGAAAACGTGCGGCTTGCAGACGAACAGTTCGGTGAAAACGAGGTCTTCCTTGCGAAAAATCTGGTTGAGCGGCTTGGAATTGCGGTCCGACAGGTACAGAACGCCTATCTCGCTTTTGTGCCGCGACACGTCGTCGATGATTTCGCTCGTCACCGTCTCGCGCAACGTGAAATCGTACGCGTCCGCCGGACTCGCCTTGACGACTTCCATAAACGCTTCCACCACAAAGGCGTAATGCTGCGTCGAAACGGCGAATTGGGGGAGCCGGACGGCTTTGCCGCCGTACTTGGACTGGATTGAGGCGACATCGTCCAGAATCTGCCGCGCCGAAGCGAGAAATTCCTCTCCCTCGCGCGTCACGGTCATGCCGCGCGAAGAGCGCGCGAATATCGCTACGCGCAACTCTTCCTCCAGTTCACGGATGCTTTCCGTCAACGTGGGCTGTGTGACGAAAAGACGGCGCGAAGCCTCCCCGAGGCTCCCGTAGCGCGCGATCGCGTCGGCGTAGCGCAATTGTTGCAAAGTCATAGCGGAGAGGCTCCTTTCCGGACGGAATCGCCGACGGCCACGCGCCGGACGCGGCTGCCGAGCGAACAGATGATGTCGTAGGCGTGCGTTCCTTTCAGCGCCGCCCAATCGTCGGGCGTGATGGCGTCCGCGCCGCATGAACCGAAGCAGACGACTTCGTCCCCGGGCGCCACGGCGTCCACGCCGGATACGTCCACCGTCGTATAGTCCATGGAAATGCGTCCGATGATCGGGCAGCGCCTGCCGCCGATGAAGACGCTCCCCCGGTTGGAAAGCGCCAGGGGGAGTCCGTCGGCATACCCGGCCGAAATGGTGGCCACGCGTGTCGGTTCGCGCAGGCACCAGGTGCGCCCGTAGCCGAGTGTCGTCCCCGCCGGCAGGTCCCGTACCTGCGCCACGCGGGTCTTCAGCGTCAAAACCGGCTCGACCTCGAGCGCCCGGCGTCCGTTCGGGTCGAAACTGCCGTGCAGATTGATGCCCGTGCGCACCAGGTTGAACGGCGGCTGGGCGGTTTGCGGATAGTTGTTGATGGCGTCGCTCGCCGCCATGTGCACCCAGCGGAAACGGAAGCCTTCCGCTTCCGCCGCGTGGACGAACGCGGCAAACCGCGCGATTTGCCGCGCCGTATACGGGTCCTTGGGGTCGTACGCCATGGGGCAGTGCGTGAAAACGCCCTCGCAGGAGAGCCCCGGCAGGGCGGCGATTTCGCGCAGAACGGGAAGCGCCCCGTCCAGGAGGATGCCTAACCGCCCCATGCCCGAATCGATCTTGACGTGCACGCGCGCCGTTTTACGCGCCGCAACCGCCGCGGAAGAGATCAGGCGCGCTTCCGCCAGGTCTGTGACGGGCAGGACGACATCCGCCTCGACCATGGAAGGGATCTCGTCGGGCAGGACGGACGAGAGAATCTGCACGTCCTTCGCCACGCCCAGCCGGTCCAGTTCCGCCTTCAGTTCCAGCGCTTCGTAGGGCTCGGCGACACCGAATCCGGCGCACCCGGTCCGCGCCAGGGCGCGCGCATAGTTCGCGACGCCCAAACCGTAGGCGTTCGCCTTGAGGACGCACAAAACGTGCGCCGGGGCGACTTTCCGGGCAATGCGATTGAAATTGCGCGCGAGGGCGTCCAGGTCGATTTCCACCCACACGCGTGGCTTGAGCGGAGGCAGGAACATCACTTCTTCTCCTCGCCGGACGGCGCGTTCCCGGTCGGGATGGACCAGGTGCGCCCGCACATGTGGCAGGTAATGTCGATTTTGGGTGGCAGGGTCGCCCGCTCTTCCGGGGAGAGGGCCGCCAACGCGGCCAAAGCCCGTTCGGGCGAGCAACGGCAGCCGAACTGCAGAGGCGACACCGTCTTCAAGACCGCTTGCGCGAG
>DBKW01000042.1:0-307 GCA_002298665.1 Verrucomicrobia bacterium UBA740
GTGAAGTGCGCGTGCGTGTCGAAGAGGGGGCTCACCGAACCAATCCCTGCTGGCGCAAAAGCGCCGCGGACGAAGGTTTGCGCTTGCGGAAGCGCACAAACACGTCAAACGCGCTTTCGCTTCCGCCCAAGGCCAGAATGGTCTCGCGGTAGGCGCGGCCCACCGCCTGGATCGCGGCGTCGTTCGCTATCCCGACTTCCTCGAACGCGCCGTAGCAGTCCGCGCTCATGACCTCGCTCCACTTGTAGCCGTAGTAGCCGGCGGAATACCCGCCCGCGAAAATATGCGAAAAGGCGTTCAGGAACAG
>DBKW01000042.1:413-23874 GCA_002298665.1 Verrucomicrobia bacterium UBA740
GCGAACGCGAGTTGCCGGCGGCAAGCCGTGGCCGCGCGGAAATTGCGTGCCGCACGGACCTTCGCCTTGAGCTCCTCCGGAACGTGGATGCCCGTACGGTCGTCCAGGCACCAGTTTTCCATGAATTGGCTCGCGACTTCCACCGCGTCCCACTCGATCAGCGAAATGCCCGCCGCGCCTTCCTCCCCGATTCGCGTCAGCATGCACTGCAGGGCGTGGCCGAACTCGTGGAAGAGCGTCTCGACTTCACGGAAAGGCAACAGACTTGCGCCCTTCGCGTCCGGCTTGGGCGCATTCAGCGCAAGGTAGGCGAGCGGCTTTTCGCCGCGCCGGTCGCACCGGTTGCGGAACTCGCTCATCCACGCGCCTCCCCGCTTTTCGCCGTTGCGCACATACGGGTCGATGTAGAAGTGGGCGATGGGCGCACCCTTCTCGCACACCTCGAAGAACCGCACGTCCGGATGCCAGACGGACGGCTTCTGCGCGCCCGTCACCTCCGTTATCTCGACCGCGAACAGGAATTCCGTCAGCCTGAAGAGCCCCTCCAGTACCTTGTCGAAGGGAAAGTACTTCTTGAGCTCTTCTTCGGAATAATCATAGGTCTTTTCGCGCAGACGTTCCGCCGCATAGGCGATGTCCCAGGGTTCGAGACCCACCCCCAGCGCGCGCGCTTCCTCTTTCGCAGGTTCCGCCGTGGCCCGGTCCAGCTCGCCGATCATCTCCTCCACCGCCGAGACCGACGGCGCGCTTTTGGTGACGATGGAAAGTTCCGCCGGATTCGCGAACCCCAACAGGCGCGCGCTCTCGAAACGCAACTTCAGAATTTCGGCTATCCGCGGCGTATTCTCCGGCGCACGGGTGGACCGCCCCCGGTAAAGCGCCTCGCGGACCTCCCGGTCCGCGCACGTCTTCATCGTCTGCGGATAGTTCGCGTCGTCGATGGTGTAGGTCTTGCCGTCCTTTTTATACGAGAACGCGTTCGTCGCGTCCAGGACCGCATTCGAGAAATCCATGGAAAGCTGCGCCAGCCGCGCCGCGATCTCGTTGAACCGAGTGCGTTTGTCTTCCGGCAGCGACACGCCCGACAATTCGATACCCTGGATGAATTTCTCCAGGATCCGGATGCGCGTTTCGTTCCCCGTCGCGTTCCCGCAGGACTTCATGCGCACAAGAACCTCTTTCGCCTGCGCAAGCAAGGCCTTGGACTGTCCCATGCGAAGCGAGAAAGAGACGACTTGCGGCTGGAACTTCTCCTCGACCGCGCGCCAGGCGGGCGAATTGCGCACGCTCGTCATGAACGAAACGTTCCCCCACGTCCGCCAGAGTTCGCGCGTGGCGTCGTCGAGCCGCCAGACGAAATCCTCGTAGGAAGTCGCCTTCTGCCCCTCGATTTCCGCTACGCTTTTTTCGGCCTCCGCCAGGAGGCGCGGCAGTTCCGCCGCGCAGTTCTCCGGTGTGACCTTGGTCCAATCGGGAAATGTCTCGCCTTGCATGCTCATATGTTCTGTTGCCGTCTATTAGATCTTCGACCTGTCGCAGAGCGACGAAACGAAAAGCGCCTTGATGGTGTGCATGCGGTTCTCCGCCTCGTCGAAGACGCGCGAATACTTGGACTCGAAAACTTCGTCCGTCACCTCCAGCGCGCCGGTGTTCTTCGTGACTTCCGTGTTGCTGTCGTGGAAGGCGGGCAGGCAGTGCAGGAACATGAGTTTGCCGTCCAGATTCCCCGTCGACTTCAAAAGGTCCATGTTGATCTGGTAGGGACGCAGCAGTTTGATGCGCTCGGCCGTCTTGGCTTCTTCGCCCATCGAGACCCACACGTCCGTATAGACGACGTTGGCGCCCTTCACGCCCTCGTGCGGATTCTCCGCCACGCGGATGTCCACGCCATTGCGCTTCGCGACAACCTCCGCCTCCGCGAGCACCGCCTCGTCCGGACGCAGCTCCTTCGGCGCGCAGCACACATAGCGGATACCCGCCTTGGCGCACCCCATCATCAGCGAGTTGGCGACGTTGTTCCGTCCGTCGCCCACGTACGCGACGGTGCAGTCCTTCAGGGACCCGAAGGTCTCCTGGATGGTCAGCAAGTCCGCGAAAATCTGCGTCGGGTGGTAGTCGTCCGTCAGCCCGTTCCAGACCGGCACGCCCGAATACTTCGCCAGGTCCTCGCAGTCCTTCTGCGAAAAGCCGCGGAAGAGGATGCCGTCGTAGATGCGCCCGAGAACGCGCGCCGTGTCCTTCACGCTTTCCTTCTTGCCGAAGTGGATGTCCGGGCGCGTCAGATATTCCGCGCCGCCGCCTTCGTCCCGGGCGGCGATGACCGACGAATTGCGCGTGCGCGTCGAACTCTTTTCGAATATCAGCGCGATGTTCAGGCGGTGCAGCAAATCGCCGCGCACCCCGCCCTTGCGCCGCGCCTTCAACTGCGCCGCCAGATTGACGAGATCGAGCATCTCCTCGTCGGTGAAGGACGCCATGCGCATCAGCGAGCGTCCACGCAAACTATCCATCCATGTCAACATGTGTGATTGCCTCTCTCTTGTCTCAAGCCTGTTTGATCACGGAGGCGCACGCCTTCAAAACCCCCGCCACGTCCGCCAGATTGGACGGAATGATCATCGTGTTGTTCGTCTTGGCCAGATTGCCGAACTGCACCAGATACTGCTGGGCGAGCTGCATGTTGACGGACTCCATGCCGCCTTTCATGTTGATCGCCTCCGCGACCTTGGCGATGCCCGCCGCCTGCGCCTCGGCGACGAGCGTGATCTCCTTCGCGCGCCCCTCGGCCTCGTTGATGCGCCGCGCGCGTTCGCCCTCCGAAAGCGCGATCGCCTCCTGGCGTTCGCCTTCGGCCCGGTTGATCTTCGCCTGCCGTTCGCCTTCGGATTCGGCGATCATCGCGCGTTTCTCGCGTTCCGCGCGCATCTGCTTCTCCATTGCGTCGCGGATCGTCCGCGGCGGCGTGATGTTCTTGATCTCGTAGCGCGTCACCTTGATCCCCCACGGATCGCTCGCCTTGTCGATCGCCGCGACGATCGCCGCGTTGATGGAGGTGCGCTCCTCGAAGGAGCGGTCCAGGTCGAGCTTGCCCATCTCGGAACGCATCGTCGTCTGGGCGAGCTGGGTCGTCGCGAAGAGATAGTTCCCGATGCCGTAGCTCGCCTTGGCCGGGTCCATCACCTGCAGATAGAGGATGCCGTCGACCGAGACGGCGATGTTGTCCTTCGTGATGCACTCCTGCGGCGGCACGTCGATCGCCTGCTCCTTGAGCGTGTGGCGGTAGGCGATGCGGTCGATGAACGGCACGAGGATGTGGAATCCCGCATCCAGCGTGCAGCGGTACTTCCCGAGCCGTTCGACGATGAATGCGGTCTTTTGCGGAACGATTATCGCCGTCTTGACGATGGCGATGATGACGACCAGCGCGACTATTCCGAAGAATATGAGCGCACCGTTGATGACTGCTGCGGCTATCATTTGATTTCCTCCACTTTGAGCGTTAAATTGTTCTGTCCGACGATTCGCACGTTCGCCCCCGCGGCGATGGGACGGTCCGCGCAGGCGTTCCAGTCCGCGTCCCCCAGTTCGACGCGCCCTTCCAGAGGCGGATCGATCGCTTCCTTCACGCGCCCGATGCGCCCCAGGGAATCATGGTCAAAGTCCATCTTCGTGCGCGTCGTCTCGCCCACGAACACCTTCTTGAGCCACCGGCGCAGGACGGCGAGATACAGGATGGAGAAAAAGGAAATCGCGACCAGTTGCCAGGTCGGCGAAAACATTTCCCCGAGAACGAGCCGCAGGACCCCGACGGAAGCCGCCGCGAGACCGAAAAAGAAGATGATGAATCCCGGCGCCAGCAGTTCCGCCAGCATCAGAAACGCGCCGATATACAGCCAAATCCAACCGCAACCCAACATAGCCTACCGTGTTCCTTTCTCCCTGATGTCCGTGATCTCCGCGCCGCCGAGCTCGGTCAGCAGGGCGTTGAGCTTGGGATCGTCCAAAATCTCCTGCCGCCGCGCCGGCGCGACAGGTCGGGCGGGGGTGGCCGCCGGCGCCGGGGGTACGGGCGCGGAGACCGGCTTCGCTGCAGGCGCTTGGGGCGCCGCGGCGGGCGCGGGTTTCGGCGCAGGCGCCGCGGAGGCGAGTTCCGCCGCGTCCGGCAGACGGTGCGCGGCGTATTTGCGCGGCGGGATCGCCGCGGCCGGTTCCGGCGGCGCCGGTTGCCGGGAGACTGCCGCGGACGACGCCGCAACAGGCGCACCCTCCCCTTTCAACGCGCGCACCGCGCGCATCAATTCCTCCACGGTCGCCGTGGTGGCGATCCGCCCGGCGCGGATGAGCGACATTTCTATCAGCGTGCGCACGCTCAGCGCATAGCGCAGCTTGTCCTCCATCTCCGCGAGCTGGTCGCAAATCCGGAAGACCCGCCCGGGATCGACGCCTTCGGCCTGCCGCTTCAGGACGGCGATCTGCTCGGGCGTCGCCTCGAGGGACTTCGTCTCGGGGCCGAGCGCCTGCAAAACGACGAGATTGCGGAAGTGTTTCAGGAGTTCGCCCGCCAGCCGCCGCAGGTTCTTCCCGGCCGAATCGAACGACTCGACGGACGCCAGTATGCGCGCCGTGTCGCCCGCCAGGATGGCGCCGGCGAGAGCCTCCAGCTCCGCCCGCCCGACAAGCCCGAACACCCCGAGCGCGTCCTTCTCCGTGATGTGTCCGTCCGTGAAGGCGATCAGCTGGTCCAGCGACGAAAGCGCGTCGCGCATGCCGCCGTCCGCGCCGCGGGCGATCGCGAGCAGCGCGTCGTCCTCCGCCTGGATGCCCTCCCTTTCGCAGACATACCGCAGACGCGCGGCGATATCCCGCGTCTGGATGCGCCGCAGGTCGAACCGCTGGCAGCGCGAAACGATGGTGGGCAAGACCTTGTCCCCCTCCGTCGTCGCGAAGATGAACCGCACGTACGGCGGCGGCTCCTCCAGCGTCTTCAGAAGCGCGTTCCACGCCGCGTTGGACAGCATGTGGCACTCGTCGATGATGAAAATCTTGTAGCGCGAGGCCGCCGGCCTGAATTGCACCGCGTCCATGATCGGCTTGACGTCTTCCACCTTGTTGTGGGACGCCGCGTCGAGCTCCGTCACGTCCAGCGAACGCCCCTCGGCGATCTCGATGCAGTTCGTGCACTTCCCGCACGGCTCCGTGCCGTTCGGCTCGGAACAGTTGAGCGCCTTGGCGAAGATGCGCGAGAGCGTCGTTTTGCCGATGCCGCGCGGCCCGATGAAGAGATAGGCGTTGGCCACGCGGTTCGCCGCGATGGCGTGGCGCAGGGTGCGCACGACGTGCTCCTGCCCGACGACGTCCTCGAACGTCATCGGACGGTACTTCAGCGGCAGGGCGATGTGCTGCGGACTATCCACGGACGGAGACTCTCAGCCGCCGGCTCAGAGCGCGGCCACGCACTCGATCTCTACTTTGACGTCTTTGGGCAGGCGCGCCACCTCGACGCACGAACGCGCCGGCTTCGTCTCGCCGAACAGTTCGGCGTAGACCTTGTTGAGCGCGGCGAAATCGTTCATGTCCTTGATGAAAACCGTCGTCTTCACCACGTGCGAAAGATCCGTCCCCGCCGCTTCCAGAACCGCCTTGAGATTGGAAATCGCCTGCCGCGTCTGATCCTCTATCGTGGTCGCGACGATGGTGTTCGTCGCCGGATCGATCGGAATCTGACCCGAGCACCACACGAAACCGCCGGCCTTGAGAGCCTGGCTGTACGGACCCAACGCCGCGGGAGCGGACGCCGTGGAAATCGTCTCTATCATTACTCAATCCCTCCGGAAAAAATGGAGCCAGGAACAGGAGTCGAACCCGCAACCCTCTCATTACAAATGAGATGCACTGCCATTGTGCTACCCTGGCTTGCTTGTTGCATATATTATAGCATATATCGCCCTCCCGGCACAAGCGCGAATTTAGGCGCCGGCGCCGCGGACGCGTCGCACGGACGGCTTCAGCGTGCGTTGTTTTTCTTGGACTTTCCGCCGGCGCCGCCTTTGCGGAGGCCCCTCGGCCGGGTCTTGAGACAGTTCCGGATCGCCCGGGCGAAGACCTTCCCCATGTGGACGGATCCGTAGTCGTTCGGATGGCAGTAGTCGTGCGTAGACTCGCCGTCGGTCTGGATCATCCCCGCCGCGGGCAGGTAGTTCAGACGCGCGGACAAGGTCGATTTTTCCGCGGCCAGACGGTCGTACACCTCTTTCAGCGCCTCGTTCGTCTTCGAGCGCACCCCCGAGGGCTCGCCACCTTCGCAGACGAGCAGCGGAACCCCGGGATGCGCCGCGTGCAGTTTGCGCAGGAACGGTTCCAGCCGCTCGCGTATGATCTCGGGCGTGCAATTCCAGACGGGATCGACCACGTACAGCGACGCGTCGATGCGCGCCAGAACGTCCGCCAAGTGCGGCTCCAGCTTGGCGCACCCCGAAAAGCCCATGTTCACGTAGGGCGCGTCCGCCAGCCGCCCGGCGATGCTCGTGAAGCAAAGCCCCGGACGCGAAGCGCACCCGCCGTGCACGATCGAAGTCCCGTAATGCACGACCGGCTTGACGATCCCGCTCGGATGCCGTACCTGTTCCAGCCGCGCGCCCTTCTCGAGCCCGATGCGGATGCTGCGGATGACGCCGCGCGTGGGCAGATAGACGCGCACGGGGCGGAATCCCTTCCCGAGCATGTCGACGCAAACCTTATTCGTCTCGTTCGACCACACCGAAAGACGGCCGTTGCGGACAAACCGCCACTTCCCGTCCACCGTATCGTAGATATCGATGCCATAAAGCCCTTGCGGCGGAATATAGGGATCCGTCCCCCATTTCTCCTCCAGAACCCATTCGACCGCCAGCTTGGAAGAGTCCGTCGCGAACATAAAATAGTGCCCGGTCGACTGCCGCGCCATGTAGCGCACGCCTTCCGGACAGTCCGGCAGCAAATCCGCGGCGATGCGTCCGTACGGATCGGGCGTGTCGGCGAACGCCTTGGATTCGAGCGGAAGCGACAGGCCGTCCACCCACTCGAGCCCCTGCGAATCGGCCTGCGAACGATCCGCCGCGATTCGCTCGTCAAACCGCGAAACGTCCGCCGCGCCGCGCAAAACACCCAAAACGGACGCCGCCGCGAAACAAAGGCACCTGGCAAACAGTGAATATCTAATCATGGGAGACTCCTCTCGTTTGGACTTGTTTGGTTTATAAGACCTTCTGCAACGCTCCGGGCAAATCGCAAACGCCCCCTGGACGCGCTTGTGCGCGTCCTAACGGATGTCTCTGCGGACGGGAAACTCCGTGCATATCTCGCCGCCGTTCGTCCTTTGCCTTAGTTTCCATTTTACGGCTATAGTATAACATTTTTGTTTGCGCGCGCCAATCCTTTTTTACTTGCGCGGGGTTTGCGAAAAGTGTACCCTGTCGTGAGACACCCGGGACAGGTCGTTCCGAGGGGTGGCGGGCGCAGGCGACAAAGAAGAAGGATCGGTTGCGGAAACGGAAGGAAGGATGCGCAAGGACCACCCCAGGAGTGTGGCGCACCGGACGGACACGGGCACAAACCATCCCCAATCTACATTTCCTACACGGTTAATCACCCCCTCCCCTCCCTATCTAATTTTCCCGCTCACATGGGGGCGCCGCGGAGTATTCGTTTTCAGCGTGCGGAGGGGTGGTTTTTACCGAGCAGAGGGTATAAGAAGCCGCTTGCAATGAGAGCGAACACATAGCCGCGGATTCCGGCGGGAATCCCGGCAAACGATTTCGGGGACAGTCCGCGTCTTCAACGAGAGACTGGCATGCACCCGGAAGCAGATCGGTCTTCGCCACGGATGGCGCGACTTTACCGGACAAGAGACGCGCCGCCCGTTGGCATGAAAAGCAAGAAGCAACACTTTTTCCGTCACTTTTCGCCCGTCGTCGAGACCATCCCGGCCGGATTCCCATCTTCCTTCAATTCGGGAATGTGCGCGAGCAACACCTCGAGATTCGCCTTCGCCGTCGGCATGTCGCGCGCAGCCGCCTTTTTCAGGAACGCCTGCACCTCCCAAGGATTCATAAACATGGCGTTTACGCGGTGTCGCCACATCAGCACGGCGAGATTGTGCAGGGCCGTGACATCAAGCCTATGGGCTCGAAGTGCCGCCCCCTCCTTCCGCGTCGGAAAGGAATCAAGCACGCCGACGACGGTCGACTCCCTCCCGTCCCAGAAGCCGTAGACATAGCTCCGCGGATGCCATGCCCCGTCTTCATTGCGCTGGACGGCAAACCATTCAACATTCCCCGTCCCGGACTTTGCGACAACCCACGCGAACGTGCCGTCCGGCATCTTTTCAGTGCCGAACATTTTGCAGAACAGCTTCAGATCCATACGCGGGAATACGGCATCCAACTGCCGAACCGCCCACTGTTCAATCTCCCGGTTGACCCAGCGGAAAGCCGCCGCTTCGGATGTATCCCCGCGCGAGGAAGCGTCCGCAAGCCGATAGCAGCCGTCCGCCCCCCCCCCCGGACCAGGTTCGTCTCGAGAGACTTTTCAAACGCCTCCACGTCAAACGGCCACATATTTTTGCGATATTCCTCCGTAAACAAATCGTCGCAGAATTTCATTTCGCCGCGCGGACGCTGTGCAATCTCGTACGCATTTGTCAGACCGATCTTCATCAGGGCGGCAAATTCGCAGACATCAAAAACGCCGACCTTGCACAACTCCTTGCGGGCGACCGCATAATGCGCCGCCTGCATGCGGGCAATCAACGTCGGGGGAATGTCAAAGTCCGGATCGGGATTTGTCCTCCGCGTCGCTTTGGGATGGTTGTCCGTGGCGGCGGACTCTCCCGCCAACGCGGACAGCACCGCAGCGAAAACCGCCGCAAAACAACAAAACAGCCTGATTTTTGCCATATTTCCTCCTTTTTGCGCCCTCAGTCCCTGTCCGGCCAATTGGTCTCGGGCCCTATTTCGTCCCAAAAAACCGTACCTCCCTCCCCGTCGTAGTACACTTCATTGGGATCGTGCTCCTCCGGCAGGCGCAGATACGCGTACAGATCGTCCTCGCAGGAGGGTCCGTCATAATCGTAATCGTCATCGTACATTCCATATTCCTTTCAATTGGATGTCCTTATGTTTAGATAAGAAATTCATCTTGCCGCGGGAGCCTTGCGGGCGGCGGCGGCAACTCCGCGGACGCGTCGTCGGGATCCTGCGCACAGGCCCCGTCCGCCAGAATCGCGCGGTTAAGATCGTAGATCGGGTTGCCCTCCGCGCGCGGCGTGTAGATTGCCGCGCGCGGCACGCCGTACTCCTTCGCCTTGCCCAACGCGAAACGCGAACCGCAGTCCCGCCCGAGATTGTTTTCGTCATAGCTTGCCGCCAGCACCACACAGCGCACGAACATCGCCTGCAGACGGTCCCGTTCGACGTACCGCCCCAGAAACGCCTGCCGCGAACGCGGCGTATCGTAGTATTCCGACACGAGAAGGCCCCCTTTCGCGACGATTTCATCCGCGAGTGGACGGTTTGCGGCCGGATTTATCTCGTTCAGCGGGCCCGCCAGGAACGCCACGGTCTTCCCGCGCCCTTCAAGCGCACACCGGTGCCCGACCGTATCGCATCCAAGCGCAAGACCGCTGACAATGCAATACCCCTCCCGGACAAGGCGTCCGGCCACGCGTTCCTCGTCCGCGACAACCGCCGCATCTGGGTTCAGCACGCCCACAAGCGCCACATTCCGCTCCGGACGGTCCAATAAACCGATATCGCCCTTGTAGAAAAGCGCAATCGGACGATCCGCCGCTTTGACGTCGGGCGGAATCGGCGGGAAACCGGCATCTCCCGCGCCGACTACGCCGTCCACGAAGCCCTCCAGAGCCCGGATTTTTCGCGCGACGCTTTCTTTGGCATCGCGAAACCGTTGCGCACAGACGCCCTCCACTTTGTCCGCGAGACGGCGGACGATTTCCGCGTCCGTTTGCGCGCCGATCAGATTCATGTTGATCCACTTGGGTCCCACGCCCTTGAAAGTGCGCGCGGCAAGCAGATTCAACGCGTTTTCGCTTGTTTTCATGACATTCCTTTCAAATTTCACCAGACTCCCGTTGCTGTCAGAACGGGAGATTGCCAAAATCGTTCCAGCCGACCTCCCTGCTGCCCTTGCGTACGGTATAGCCGACGGCATAGAATACCACACTCCGCGCCCCGCAGTCAATCAGGGTGCACAGGGCATCTTCATCGATTCCAACACTAGGCGTATAGATGTCGTCCACGAGCAGGATATCCTTGCCGCGGATCTCGGGCGAAAGGCGGCAAGTATCGCGAATCAGTCCCGGACGCGGCATTTCGCCATCTCCTCCATGGCCCGATCTACTGCGATGTGTTGTACATGTGTTCTTGACGCGTACGATATAGTCCAGCCCGTCCGAGAGTTCCGGCATGCTCTCTACAACCTTACGAATCGACCGTTTCAGCCCTGTCTGGCGATAAGCGTATGAAGACTCCGCCTTCGCGCGCGGTACGCCGCAAACCGTCAACGGGCCGTGCTCTTTGACAATCTCCGCAAAGTCCTGCGACAAAGCAGCCCGCAGTTCGTCCGCCGCCGCCTTCAGTTCCCAGTCTTCGTGCGAACGCATGTCATTCTTCAATATAACGACATATTTAATCCGCGTGCGAGAATCGTTGAACTTATAATACCAGTCGTGGAAATATCCAGTGATATCACAATCCCCTATATTTCCTGTGGCATCCCAACTCCCTATATTGATTGTCTCGGAGAACATGATTCAAGCCACCTTTCGCATGAAATCGTACGGAACGCCTGCCGCGAACGCGGCGGACACCTTGTCCGCCGCGTTTTCCCAGACGCGGCAGAACCGCGGATCGGCATCGTGCGCGGCAAAATAGTTGGCGTATTTGTCGCCCTTGCCGCCGTTGCAGAAAATCTCGTCGAAACAGCGCACGAGCCCATGGAAGTGCAGCGTTTCCAGGGCGCGGCGTTCCTGCGCGTCGGTCAAAAGCACGATTTTCGCGAAATCGGAACGATGCGCCAGGACAAAACGGAAATCGTCCGCGGCGGGTCCCAGACGCGTCAACGGAAGGAAGCGTGTCTGAGAGGACGCTTTCCGTTGCGCGAGCGAGACTAAATCCGCCGCGGACAGCGAAGGGAGGGCGCACGCGATTACGCGTTTGGTCAAGCGCCCCGCTCCTTTAACCGGAAGATTGCCGTCCAAACCCGCCCGGCGCAAGGCTTCCAGCCAGGCGCACGAGTTCGCCGCGTCCGTCTCGACGAGCGTGCCGTCAAGATCGAAAATCGCTAGAGGCTTGGACATGTGCAAATACATTCTTTTTTACTCTCTTTCTTTCATTTGTTTACGGCGCATATTATACACTATCTCGCGCGGCCCATGTTGAAAAAAGATTTCCGCGGATATTCCAGCCCCAAATACCCTTCGGCTAGATTCGTGATTGATATAAGGCGGCGCGAGCCGTCTTCAACAACAAAATGGTGTATGTCTCAAATGCCTTTCGGCTAGATTCGTGATTGATATGTCCGTAACGGGTCACAACGAGGACGGGAAGGCGGCGCGAGCCGTCTTCAAGTCTCAAATGCCTTTCGGCTAGATTCGTGATTGATATTCGCGGGTTCCGGGGGGTGGACAAGATGGGGCGGCCATACGAGTCTCAAATGCCTTTCGGCTAGATTCGTGATTGATATTCAACAACAAGGAACTATATGGTGCAATAGCTGGGGCTAAGTCTCAAATGCCTTTCGGCTAGATTCGTGATTGATATAAAGCTAAACGGGACAAATGTTCGCGGGTTCCAGGGGGTGGAGTCTCAAATGCCTTTCGGCTAGATTCGTGATTGATATCAAGATCTCAATCCTCGATGAGGTCGAGGTGGAAGCCCCGGTCTCAAATGCCTTTCGGCTAGATTCGTGATTGATATCATGTTCATGGGCCGAAATGGGGAGGTGAGGATACTGGAGGTCTCAAATGCCTTTCGGCTAGATTCGTGATTGATATGAGACCTTCTCGATAACCGAGGTAACAGACCCGGAGCCCGTCTCAAATGCCTTTCGGCTAGATTCGTGATTGATATGTCGATATCGGTCACGATGTCGGTCGAGGCGGCCTTCAGTCTCAAATGCCTTTCGGCTAGATTCGTGATTGATATGCCTTGCCCGCGCAGTATTTAACAATGAGAAATTGTATAGTGTCTCAAATGCCTTTCGGCTAGATTCGTGATTGATATATGGCCGGACTGGGAGACCTTGATGAAAGAGGCGGCTGCGGTCTCAAATGCCTTTCGGCTAGATTCGTGATTGATATTGTATCATATTTCCGCTTCGGCTGGCAAGTGGTTTCCGCATGTTTTTTGACGGCTGACGGATGGCGTCCGCGCCGGCGCCGGATCTCCTGTCCGTTTTATTCGAAATTCCGGCTTTTTCATCACTTAACGTCCGACGGCTGAAGCCCATTTAAGGGGGTTTTCGTCAGCCGTCAACAATCCAGCCGCATGGCGGGACTGCTCACCTTTCACAGAACCAGGCGGCGCCCGTTCCCCTTTCCCCCGGTCGACAACCCTGCGTCTCCGCGCGGAACGCTTCCTCCGCGGCACAACAGAACCGGGAAATCCGGCGTCCGGACCACCCCTCCCGATTCGGACAATATTCGGGCCCGCGCGTCCGGAATGGCGGCGACCGCCGCCTCTTCTCGGCATCTCCGCTTCAAGAGACCGCGGTCTCTTGGTGTAAAGACCGCGGTCTCTTGGCGTGGAGACCGCGGTCTCAAGTCGAGGTCCCCGTAAGAAGCCGTTCCGGCGTCCGAGGGGATCCGTCCCTGACCGCAGCCGCGTATCGAGGGAATCGCCGCACATGCTTCTTCCCCTACCTAAAGGACAAGAATGGCGTCCGCCTCGGACGAGGCGTCCACATTCCCCAGCCGGCGGATCTTCTGCCGCTCCAGCTTCCCGATGCAGTAATCTATGACGCGGTCCTCGTCAGGGTCGACCGCCTCGCCGAGCCGCCCCCAGAAGACGGACATCTGCCCGTCGTCGAGATCGCACTCGAAGACGCTGCGCTCCATACGCACGCCGTAATCCTCGCAGATTTTCGCGACTTTGCGCAAACGCCGCGGATTGGCGATATCGTAGGCCACCAGATGCAACATCGTTCCCCCTCAAGGTGCCCGGAAGAAATCGGGCGGCGTCCTGCCATAAAGCGCGTCCAGATAGCGGCAGACCACGCCGTCGATGCCCGCGCGGACGGTGAGCGCGCGGCCGTCGCGGACAAACGTGCGTTTCATTTCCGCATCAAACGCCTGGAAAACGACGCGCCGGCCGGCTTCGTTCAGGAAGACGCCACCGTCCGCGTCCGTGAAGAAGTGCTCGCCCGGGCGCACGCGGCGGTGGTTCAAAAGGTCCAAAACGAGCCGGTCCGCCAGCACAGGCCGGCACGGTTCCATGAGATCGAGGGCGAGCGCCGGCGCGCGGTCGTGCCCGCGGTGGAAGAATCCGGCCGCCACATCCAGCCCGTGCGCCCGGACCGCCGCGGTGAATTCGCCCGCCAAAAGCGTGTAGACGAACGAAAGAAGCGCATTCGCCGCGTTTCTGGGCGGACGCCGCGAACGGACGCCGAACGGGCATTCCGCCGGAAAGAACCGCGCGAGAACGGCGAAGTAGGCCGCCGCGGCGATTCCCTCCAGCCCGCGAAGACCGTCCACCGTGCAGGTCGCCGGGAGCATGCGCCCTAGGGCGGACAGCTTCCGGAAATGCGCGTCCGATGCCGCGGAGAGGCCTCGGTTGGCGAAGAGCTTCTGCAGCGAACGCCGGCAGTTGGCGATTTTGTCGGACACGAGGCGCCGCGCGGCGTCGAAGCAGAATTCCGTATCGTACAGCCGTTCATACTGCCGGGCGCGGCGGTCGGCGTGGAAGCCGCTGTCGCCGTCCATCAGTCCGCGCCACATGCCGCTGCGCCGGAGGAAGGTGCAGGGAATCTGCCGGTCCATCAACCCGGCCAGCGCGGCAAACGAAACGGCCGGCTCGCCGCAGACAATGACGCGGTCCACGTTCACGAGCGGAACGCGGCGCAGGGAGCAGTCCGCATGGTCGTGCACGACCAGATGCTCCAATTCGAGCTTGACGCTCAGCGATTTGCCGTTCAGAACCAAAGTGCCCATCTGTTTTCAGCGAGGCGGACGGTGGACACCGTCCCGCCCCGATAAACGAAGCCGTTTGTCAAAGAGCGAGGGGGAGAGTCAGGACAGTCCCATAATCCGTTTCAGTTCGCGTTCCACATCCGGCAGCCAGTCAATCACTTCCACGCCATACTCCTTAGCGCGCGCCTTGTCCTCCGGTCGAACAACTCTGGCCGAGACAAGTATACCCTTGGTGCGCAGACCCAGCCCGCGGGAGAGTTGCGCCAGTTTGTAGACGGCATCGTCGGCGACTCCCTTCCTCTTCATGTTTTTGGTCTTATCCTCGATCACATAGCATGTATTCTTGTGAATCACTATGGAATCAAGTTCATTGCGATTCCCTTTGGCGTCAACAATCTGCACATTCATCAAAGCATGTTTCTTGTCGAATCCAAGCCCTTTGAGTACGCTGAAGACATAATGCTCCAACCAAATGCCTGCGCAAAAGCGGGCCGCCTCGAGAGACACGAAACATTCACGAGAAGACTTCCATTTAACCAACTCGTCGTCATGAAGGATTTTCAGCATTTCTTCCAACTTGGGGGTGGCGCATTGCCTCTCGTTGCACGAAAATTCCAAAGCGTGGTCCTTTTGGGATCGATTGCGAGCATCATCATGATTATCCACCGCCCTGGCCGCAATATCATTCAATACACCCATCGCCAACGCCCAATCATTTGGCTTTCTTGCGATTTCATCGCAAAAGTGCCGCCATTTCTCATTGTCCACGACGGATTTGAAATCATCGAACTCAATCTTAAGCCCGTTAAGCCGCAATATCTGCTCTAGAGAAGGAGTCTGATCCAGCAATACGCTTGGTTGGGGCTCCTTTGACACCCAAGAGACCTTGTCGGTTGAAATATCCACATAGAAGACGGGGCGGTCCAGACCGCGAAAGACCTCCTGCGCAGCGATGGCCATCGGCTTTGTCCCGCCCGTTACGTTCAGAACGCTTTCGCTCATCAAATCTTCGTTTTCGCCCGCCCACTTCATCAACGCCTCTTGAACTGCAGCAATGTCCGTCTCGGACTTTCCGATTTCGATATCCGGCTTTATCTCGACCTGAAGCTTCTTGATCTCGTTCTTCAGCCATTCCGCACGGTTTCTCATTCCGTCGGAGACGACCAACGTCACCGAGTCAGGCTTCAAATCCCGATTCAAAACAGGCAGGAAGTTAGGCATGGCCTGCTGCGAAACCAACAACACATGATTCATACCTCTATTCTCCTTTTCTCCTTATATACCCCGCCGCGTCCGCGGCGGTTCACGGTTTTTAGATCAGACCCCTTAGCGACCGGCGTGTGCACGCGCCGTCCGAATAGAAGGCGACGGCTAGAAAGCCTTCTTTCACCTTCACCGGCCGCAGCTTCAACGCCGAAGACATGCGTTCCGAACCGATAGAATACCCGAACGCCGTTTTATCCTTACCGCTTTGATGTTCGTTCCTCCGCAGGTCGCGCAACCAACCGCCCAGGCATGTCTGCGCCTTGTCGGCGCGGGAGAAAACCACCTCGGAGACAAGGCGGACGGTTCCGCAGTCCGAAGGAAAGGACTCAGCCCAACGCAGGAATACTTCCTTGGAAAGGAGATCGCCATTTTGCGCAAAGGCGCCGCAGCCGCGCGTGGCGCGAAGCCCCAAGGCCCCCAGCCGCATAAAGGCTTCAACCGCACGCCAAAACAGCTCGGCAAGTTCTTCGGGCATCCCGCAGTCTCCGATCTGAACGGTAAACTCCGTGCCGGGGGCGAAATAAGCGTTCCGCCCGATGCGCACACCCTTCTTGTCGCCGGAGACCGTCGCAAAATAATAGAGGTAGCCAAGTTTCGACATGGAAGGGGGCGGGGAAAATGCTTCGTGCACAGGCTTCGTGAGCACGCACCGCACCTGTACGCGGCTTTTCACCGCCCCGCCCTGCACACCGCCAAAGACCTGCGTCTCTTCGTCTTTTTTCCCGCCCAGTATGCGAAACCACCAGCGCAAAGCGCCACGAACAGAAGCCGCCCGCAATTCGGCCGCTTTCTGGTCGGCTCCGCACAGGAACGCCGGCGTAATGAACTCCAAATCGTATGTTTCGGTTTTCATGGCAGTTTCTCCAGCTTTTCTTCTTTAACCAGCTTGCGGAGGGCGCCTACGACCGCCGGCGCATGCTTGATTTTTCTTTTCGGGTTCTGCTCCTCTTTCTTTAGGAACGCCCAGACTTCTCGGCCGACGCCTTCCGTGCGCAATACCGCGACTATCGCCAATTTATCGGCTTTTGACAACCCGTCAAAACCCCTAAACCACCGTCCGTTGGCAATCGCTTTGGGAGACAACGGTCTCCAGTCCTCCAAAATACGTTCTTCCGGCGGAAGAGCCTCTTTGCGGACGCGTTCCAGTCGTTGAGCCTCCGCCTTTTTCGCGGCCTCGGCTTCCTCCAAAGCCTTCCGTCGCGCCTTTTCTTCCTGTTCGTGCGCCAAGCGGATCTTCTCCAAATACGCTTTCTCATCCTCTTGCGAATACGCGAACCAGCCGTATCCGGCGGAAGTTTTCGCGCCGACGCCGTTTTCCATGATCGCCTTGACCAGCCATTTTTTGGCCAATCCCAGGTCTTCCGCACCCGCGTCCCGAAGGGGAACAAGCGTAAAGAGGAAGGACACACCGCTCTCTACGGCCGGGAAGAACTGCGGATTGGGCGACTCGTCATCTGTCGCGTAAGGTTGATTGCCCCCGTAATACTTCATATGGTGGCAATTCACGATATCCGTCACCAAGGGAGCCCTCCCGTCCGGTACGGCCGGCCAAAACGAGACGCATCCGCCGCGTTTCGTGTCGCATTTCAGGTTCTTCAGGTAATCGTCCAGCCCTTTGTCGCCTGTCGGATACCCGAAAACGCGCGCCATTTTCCGCGCGATTCCCTCCTTGCGGGATTCTCCCGCCTCGTTCCATTCGCACCACGCGGCGTGCCGCGCAACCCCCTTCACCGCGCTCCCCGGAATATACGGATAGCCAAAATGCGGATGCAGGCACAGCCCCGCATTCTCCAGGACGCCGCCCGCCTGGTTGACAATCAGCCGACTCTGCAGTTTCGCCGGAAACTGCACCGCGCCGGTAGGCCGTGATGTTGGAGACGGAGCCTTTCCGCACTTCTTCTGGCAGGCCACAACGGCGTCGATTTCGTCTTTCTTGGTGTTGCCGCCCAGCCGCACGAACTTCTCCAGGCGGAGAGAGGGCGACTCGCACTGCGGGAACTTCTCTCCACCGAGAAGGTTCTGCACCTCAATTAGCGCTGTTATCGCCATTGGTCTCCTCCTTGCCGGGTTTGGCAAAACGCCGCAGATAATTGAGGTAAGCCATAGACTCCGCCGTGATGGCGCGCAGCATGGCGGCGTCTTTTCCGCAAAGTTCGGCCAAAAACGCCGCCGGTTCAGTCGCGATGATTCCGCAATCCAGTCCTGCCTTGTGCAGGTGATCCAGAATCGCCCGAAAGACTGTCAGATAGCCGCCGTTATCCTCGAGGGCGAACGCCAATGCGCCGATAAAGCCGTTGGAAATGATCATGGCCGGCACCTTCTTCGCGACGGCGCGGCCGCCGTCTTGCCCCGTGCCGATTTTATCCCGCGCGTCATACGCGTTCTTCGCCCGTATCTGTTCCAGATTCTTCATCATTCCACCTCCTTCAGCGCGACCGAGCACCAGCCCAGACCCGTCGTGGCGTCCGCACCAATCTGGAGCAGTCCGCCCGCGTTCGCCAGACCTTCCGCCAAGATGTCCATGTTTTCAGAATCCGCGGCATTCACCACGCTGTAGAAAAGCGTCTCGGACGGCACGTTCTCCTGACTGAAAAGCGCACCATCGGCCACAACGCCCGTCTCGTCGTCGATACGGTTGTGCTGGGCGATTTCGCACGCGTTCAAACAGAAATACTGGAAGAGTTCGTCCGAGACGATAGCCAGCCGTTGCGGGAGTTCCTGCCACACGTTGTCCGCGCACAATTTCTGCAAGTTCGAGACAATCTGGGCATCGATTGTTGCGGACGCCACTTCCAGTGGATATTCCTCAAAGATCGCCTTGCCGTCAATCCCCAGAACCGCATCCTGCGTCACAAGAGCCTTTCCGTCCGCGACTTCCGGCACGGGAAACGCCGCGCCCGCATCGCGCTTGAAACGGTTCAGCGCGAGCGGACAGGTCAGCCATGCGAACGCGCCCTTGGCCGAACGAACGGGGAAAGCCAAAAGCTTACCCTCGCCAATCAGCAGTTTGCCGGCAGACGCTTGTTGCGATTTATCGTTGCCGAACAGCCTCACGCCGTCTTCGGAGCGCGTTATCTTATTGTCAGAAGCTTTTTTATTCCACAAATCGGCCAGCACGCCCTTGATGGCGCTGCCGGGAATGGCCGGGAACCCCGTATGCCGTTCGCGCAGAACCGGCTGGTCCACCGCGCCCACGGACGAACCGCATCCCACATGAAGCGGAGCGCGGGCAAAAATGGTCAACAGTTTCGTTGTCATGTTTCTCTTTCCTTTCTCTGGATTATCTTGAAATTCTCACAAACGAGCAGACGCCCATGCCGAAGCCCTGCGAGCCGAAGTCGGATTTGCGCGTCAGATGCAGGGCACGCACCAAAGCTTCGGCTTTCCCGCGCTCGGGACATTCGAACAAGTACACGCTTCCCGCGGGAACGGCCAGCACGGTCGGCTTTATGCCCTCTTCGGAATCCCACCCCGAGAAAACGATTGGCTTGCCGGTGCAGGCGCCTATCAGCCGGCAAGTGTCGCAGTTCGGCAGTTTGACATGGCCAATCGGTTCAGGATCCACAGGATTGGTATCCTTGCACCACCCCGGCAGCCAGCCCGTCTGCGCAAAATAGGCCGGCGCCAGCAGCGTCCACCGCAGGTAAAACGGCCCTTCGCCTTCCGGAACCGCCGGGACGGGGAAAGACGCCTCGAGCGAGATGCCGGAGGGCTCCGCCGAAACCATTCCGCCCTGACCGCCCATGATGAACGCACGTGGCGTTTCGACGTCTGTCTTGCCAGGGTTGATTTCGCAAGCCATCGAGACACCCCTCTCCAGCCGCAGATATTCCGCCTGATACTGTCCGCTGCGCTGGTCCGCATTCCGCTTGGACGCCCCGGTAGCCGGATCCATCGTCGTGCCCGTCCGGATTTCGGGCGCGAACAAGGACGGCTCCTTCAGATCGCCAAGCCGGTCGCGCGACGGACGGTCCGCCGCGTCCAGATACGCTTTGTAGCACGTGAGGGGAATCCACGTCGGATAATTCTTCTTGCCCTCCTCATCGTCGATGAAACCGTGCGTCAGCCAAGCCGGCGCATTCGTTTCCCGAAGCGGTTCAACACCCATCTTCCAGTCCAGCGGGCGCGGCAGGTAGAGTTCGCCGCCCTTCACCGGAAACGGACCGGCGACCTGCAGATCGCCGAACGTCCCGAACGCTTTCCGCCCCGCCGAACGGCTACCCAGCAGCGCATGCATGACCGCGTTGTACAGGTGGTCGGGGCGCGGCCAGAAGGCCCCGTGCCCGACGACGGCGATATCGCCGGCATCGTCTTTCAGACGGTCGATCGGACGCCCATCGCGAAAGAACAAAACGTCCCGCGGATACAGTTGATAACTCTTCATATTCAATTCTCCTCTCCCCGCGGACGGTCGATGAACGTCTCGCACAAAAACAAATTGAGAAAATCGTCCGGCTTTCCAGCATCGAAAGTCTCGTCCAGGTACGACAACGCCTCCTTCGGGAGGTCGACTTTTCTTCCGCTCTCCATATCCGTCTCGACCGACTGCTTCCACGCGTGTTCCAGTTCAAGACGGACGATCGGTTTCATGTCTTCGACCCCCGCCTTCTCCAGCGCATAGGGACGCAACAGCGCGGCAAGCTTGTACGGAAAGCGCGCCGAAGGTTTCTTCGAGGCAATGTCCGCGCCGAGTTTGCGGAACAACTCCACGGCCGCGGTCGGTTGGCTGTCCCGGTCCTTCTTCCACTTGAAGCCCCACTCGATTGTTTCGCCCGACCGCTTCAGCACCGTCATCGCGACGGCATCGCGTCCATATACGTTTTTGGCCCGATGCTCGGCCGACTGCGCGGCCTTGACTAGATCCTGAAACGGCGCCTTGCAATGTCCGACGGCGACGCCGGCGGACGCCGTCATGCCGAGACCGACAATCCCCTCAAACTGTTCGCGAAGCGCCTCGGCGCAGTCCAACGCCTTCTTGCCCGGCACGACGGCCAGCACGTCGTCGCCGCCCGCATACACAAGCGTGGACTGGCCGTTCGTCTTCTCCGAAAGCAAATCCCCGACGCTTAACGCGAATGCGGCCAACTTCCCGCTGAATTCCCGATGTGCCTCCTCTGTTTGCAAAGTGGACAGTTTAGCCCCCATCCGGTCGCCGTCGAACGCAATCACCGCGTAATAGGGGTCGTCGTTGACGGCATTGCGGATTGGCGCCTCGTACTTCCGCTCTTCTATCAATTTTTCCTTTACGAGATTCATCGCTCCGCGGCAGTTTTCCAGGGCGGACTCCTTTCCCGACAGGAAATCCTTCGGGGCTCTTTCAAAACCCTTCGCTTCGCGCCAGGGCTGGAAATCGCGCATGTTCCGCCGCAGGGCCAACTGCCGCGCAATCGACTTGTAGTCGGATCCCTTGTCCGCCGTTTCGGGTCTCACCGCCCAGGAAACGGAAAGAAACTGTTCCAATTGTCTTTGGAACGCCACGCTTTCCCCTTCGCCGTACGCATACAGTTTCTTGAGAATCGCCTCCTTGACCTTCTCGGCTATCGTGCGCCCCTGTCCTTCCGGAACACGCGCCCAAAAGCGGTTCGGCAAGGTGGGGATGTTGCCGTCAAGCGCCTTCTCCACACGCCCGTCCCTGAGATTGGGGAAGATGGTCGCATCCGGCGCAGCCTCCAGCCCCGCTTTCATCAACATCGAAAGCAGGTACGACCCCGCCCACAAATCCTCGGGCGTCGCCGCCTGCGCGATAAAGTCCTGCACGGGACCGATTTGAAACAGCAGTAGATCCATTCGGTATCCTTTCTCTTATATGGTCACAGCCACGAAATCTTCACAACCTGCCAGCCCGCAATCTGCCCGGGGCCGACTTCCTCGCCGATATTCGGGCGTTTCCCGTCCTTGTAATCGGGCGAAAGCACCCAGCAGACGTCGAAAGTTTCGCCATCCAGAACGGGATGCCCATTTGCCGCGAGACGCAGCGCCGGACGCGGCGTGCGCGGCTTCAACGAGACCCCGAGGAGGTTTTCCGCGATGGCGCGCGTGTTCTCGTGCCCCCAAAAAGAGGCGACCGGGTGCCCCGAAAGCGCGTTCCGCAGTTCGGCGACCGTCCGGCAGCACATCCGCACCTCGCCGCCGCGAATCAACGACAGCGGGAAGGCGTTCCCTATCAAAATCTTATTTCTCTCCATGACGGCGCATAGTATACCCTATTTTATGTCTGCCCGCCCGGAAAAAGATTTCCGCAGACATCCGCCAGCTTCTCCCTGTTTTTCCAGATGACGCGCTCCACCGGGAACGTCACGTCGTCTTTGCGTTTGGGGATAAGTTTCTCGACTCCGGGAAATTTGGCTTTCATCAACTTTCCCCGTAAAGTGGACATCGATTTGGAAAGGTCCGCGACCGCATTAGCCTTGACCGAAAATCGGCTTCCTTCTTTAAAATCGGACAACCATCCACACATCGCCGCTTTTTCATTCTTGCAGTTGTGCAACGCCGTTAACTTGCCGAGTAGCTCGACTCTCGTGAAACGATTCAGCAGAAATATCAAAACCGCAAATTCCGTCGCTGCTAGATCTACCGGACAGTCGTTTATCAGCACGCGCCCCTTCCATGCGTCCACTTCGATTTTTGGACAGACGGACGACTGGATCCGCGCGACAAGCGTTTGGTAATCCGGGATGTTCTCGTTGTATTTCTCCTGATAGAGTTCGCGCATACGGACGTAAGGCACCTCGAAGAGTTCACCGTCCACATCCGCCGCGGAATATTCCTTCCCGTTTTTCGCAGTGTAAACAACGCCTTTTTCGGGGAAATAGAACGGCGGCTGGACGCCACCTTCAAACGGCGACGGCAACAGCACATGATAGACTTTGTCGTCCTGTCGGCCCAGAAGCGACATGCAGGAAAACATCAGGGCGCTCATGGTCTTGCGACCCCCGGCGATAGACGTCAACACGACCGTGTTCGGATCCTCCGTATATTGCCGCAACTGCCGCAGCATGAAATCGGCCGCGCCGAGATTCTCCTCCGCCGTGCGCAAGTCGGTAATCTCGTTTCCCTCGGCGTCGGGAATGACGCGGACTGAGGTCTCGCCGAACTTCAGTTTCCCCGCGGTTGTGCAGCCTTCCTTCTCCAACGCGCGCTTCAGACGGACCCAGACAGGATTCGCGCCTGACAGCAGTTCGTCCTTTATCTTTTGCTTGCCCGTCTTTGTCGTGATAACGACTATTTCATCCGGAACCGTCTGTTCCTTGTGCGCCAAGGTCCATACGGTCTCCGTCAATATCGCAGGCGACGTGCCTATGCCTGCGACCAAAACAACTCTTTTGTCCTGCATTTTTCCCAACTCCTTCAGTCTGCTATTAGTATACACAAAATCATCAGATTCTTCAATAGTCATATGCATATCCATGAGGCAAAAGATTCGCCAAAAAAGGAAAAATACTGGACGAAATCTGCCACATGACAGGATATTCGCGCAAATACGTCACCCATCTGCCGAACGGCAAGATTCGCTTCCATGTCCGGAAAGGGCGCGGAAAGACCTGCACGGACGCTGTGCGCCGGACGCCCGTTTCCCTTTGGCGCGAAGCCGGATGCCCTTGCGTACCCTATCTTGAAGCGCGGGTTCCCACTGCGGTCATGATCAAAGCGCGCGAAAAAGAGCAGCTCCTGGCCCTAAGCGCGCGTACCCTCTCTCGCGCGTCCTGGAATCGGGCGTTCTCACAGACATGCAAGTCCGGAAGCTGGAAGCCTACAACGCACGACTCAACGGCATCGAGCCTGTCCGGCTCGCCAAGAAGAAGTCGAGTCGCATCAAGCGCCTGCAGGAAGAATACAACCGAGCAAAAGCCCGGTCTGATAAGGATTTCTTTGGTGAGGCGGCTCCATCCTCGTCGCTTCGCGACGCCCCTTCAGGGACGGACTGCCGCCGTCCCGCCAAAGCCGGGAAGAAGCCGGAATCGGTCGCGTCCAAGAAGGAACGGCGTACACAATATTGGACAAACCAGCAACCAC
>DBKW01000019.1:0-9297 GCA_002298665.1 Verrucomicrobia bacterium UBA740
AAACTCCGAGGGGCGACAAAGGCTCCCCTAACATTCCGCCACTCGCTTCGCACACGCCGCCCCCACGCGGAGAATTTGAGGTTTATTTCCTTCGCGGCGTATGGTATAATAGAGAATAGACTGGACGGAGGCGGATTTGCGGGTGCGCACGGGGCGGGAGCACGCTCCGGAGGGGCGCAAAATGGAGATTGCGCATTCCGGTTCCATGAAAAAGCGACAGAAAAGGACGATAAAATGAAGAAAAACGAGGTATCTTTGGGTATCGGGGCGCTCACTCGCCGCGAATTTTTGGCGCTTTCATCCGCCGCGGCCTGCTGGACGGCGTTCGGGCGCACGGCGTCCGCCGCGGCGCGCAAGCCGATTCCCGACTATTGGTGCACGTGGATGACGCAGAACGCGCTCGTGGCCAAGGATCCGCACATCGAGAGGTCCGCTCTGGCGGGCGACCAAGGGGCGTTTCTCGCCCGGAACAACATGAACGAGCGTTTCCTGTTCGGCAAGGACGGCTGGGCGGACCGAATGTGCCCGGGATTCCGGCAGGGCATGTTCTTCATGCTGGACGATGGCTGGGACGTCCCCTACGATACGCATCCGGGGCGGAATCTGGACCGGTTCGGGTTTCTGGAGCCTTGGCCGGAGCGGTTCGCCGGGTGCGGCGCGACGGCGCTGGAGCGGCTGACGACGATCAACGCCCGCCTGGTGGACAAGGGCTGGCAAGGAGCCGGCCTTTGGATCGCCGCGCAGCGCCAGGGGGATCGCCATGGGGCGCTGGCGGACGGCGTGGAGGATTTCTACCGGCGCAAGGTCGAACTTTCGGCCCGGGCGGGCGTGCGCTACTGGAAAGTCGACTGGGGCGCGCGGAACGACAACACGTTCCGGGAGATGGTTTCGCGGATTGTCCGCGAGATTTGCCCCGAGCTGACGGTCGAGCATTGTCCGTTCGCGATGGGTCCGTTCAACTCCCAATGGCTGGAAGAACGCGCCGGACAGCGCGTTTTCGTGGGGTCCGGCCGCGTCGAGATCAATATCGACGACCCGGGGCTCGTGGCGCGCTTCCGCTTTTCGGACGTGATCCGCACCTACGACATCCTCCCGCCGTTCGATTACGTCACCACGCTCGACCGCGCCGTGGCCTATTCGCGGCTGGTCGACAAGCAGGGGGTGCGGACGCTTCTGAACGTGGAGGACGTCCCCGTAATCGGCGCGGTGCTGGGGCACGCGCTGGGCATCATGCGCCCGATGGACGACAAGCAGGACGCCGCGGCGTTCGCGGAATGCCGCGCGGCCGTGAATTGGCACCGTATCGCGCCGCCGTTCGGCGGCGAAAAGGGGTTCGCGACCGTCTGTTCGGACGAGACGCTGTCCGAGAGTTATCATTTCGCAAACGAGGAGGTCTGGCTGCAGGATGCGTGGAACCGGACCGCCACCCAGCGTGCGCCGGCGGTCGTGGCGCGCGGTCTGGCGTTGCCGGAAGTCAAGCCGCTGGGCGAGGGGCGTCCGTTCGTCGTGGCGGGGCGGCATCCGGCCGGCATGCTGGCGGTCGGCACGCTGCCGCGGTTGAAGTCCGCCCAGGCGCCGGCGGTGTTCGCCACGCCGCCCGTGGAAATCGCGCTGCGCGAAACGCCGGCCGCAGGGGTCCCGCTGGCCGTTTTCGGCGAGCCGCGCCGCGTGCTTGTCCCGGCCGGCGGCCGGAAGGGCCGGGTCGGCGTGTCGGTTCGGGATCTCGCGTCCGGGCGAACCGTCCGGGCGGAGGTTCCGGTCGCGGAAGGGGCACTCGTCCTGGATATCGCGGAACTGAAGGCGGCGGTGGCGGAAGGCGCACGGCCGGTTCCGGCGCTCGCGCTGACGATTTTGGCGTGAGGGGCGCGGCGTTTCGGTTCTTCTTGCGTTCGTCCGGTATATTTTGTATAATGGGAATTCCGATAATATGAAAGGTCCGTCTAGATGAAGATACGATATTTAGGAAGTTTGGCCGGCGTTCTGGGCATGTGCGCACTCTCCGCCTGGGCGGGGGAACCGCAACCGTGGCGGAATCCGCGCGTATTCGAGCGGAACCGTCTGCCGGCGCGCGCGGTGGCCGTTCCGTGCGACAGCGCCGAACTGGCGCTGGAGATTGCGCGCGGCGAAAAGCCCCGCACGGCGTCCAAGTGGCTGGTTTCGCTCAACGGGACGTGGAATTTCAAGTGGAAGCACGCCGCGGACGTGGCAGTCTGGGAGAAGGAGTCGCCGATAACGGTTCCGGGCTGTTGGCAGCTGCAGGGGCCGTACGATCCGCCGAACTACACGAATACGCGCTATCCGATCGCCGGCTACGTCAAGGGCGACCCCACGGCGAAACCGCCGAAGTCCTTCACGAGCTACTACCACCGCACGCCGGTCGGGCTCTACTCCCGCACATTCACGCTGCCGGCGGACTGGTCCGGCCGCCGCACGGTCATTCATTTCGGTGGCGTTTCGTCCGCCCTGTACGTGCGGGTGAACGGCAAGGAGGTCGGCTATTCGGAGGACAGCCGCCTGCCGGCGGAGTTCGATTTGACCGCCTACCTGGTCCCGGGCGAGAATACGCTGGAAGTGGAAGTCTTCAAGCACAGCGACGGATCCTATCTGGAAGACCAAGACTTCTGGCGTCTTTCGGGCATCTACCGCGACGTGTGGCTCGTCTCGGAACAGGCGAACGCCGCGAAGGACCTCGTCGTCGAAGCGACGCTTTCGGCGGACTACAAGACCGGCACGCTCGTCGTCAAGGACGAGAACGGCAAGACGCTTCTGGAGAAGACGTACGCGGACCCCAAGCTGTGGGACGCGGGCGAGCCCAACCTCTATTATGAGACGGTCGCCTTCACGCAGGACGGGCAGACCGACTGGCGCGCCGTGGCGTTCGGCTTCCGCACAATCGAGATCAAGGACGCGGTCGTCTACGTGAACGGCAAGCGCATCCTCGTCAAGGGCGTGAACCGGCACGAGATGAGTCCGAAGGGCGGATACACCGTGACGGAAGAGGACATGAAGAAGGATATCGAAATCCTCAAGAAGCTGGGCGTGAACGCCGTGCGCACGTGCCACTATCCGGACGATCCGCTCTGGTACGAACTCTGCGACCGGGCGGGCATCTACGTCTGCTGCGAAGCGAACGTCGAAGCGCACGGCGTGGACGACTTCTACTCGCCCGGCAAAGCCAAGTACCTGCCGAAGAACCCCCGGTACCACGACGCGATCGTGAGCCGCGGCGTCAATATGGTGAAAACCTTCCGCAACCATCCGTCCATCATCTTCTGGTCGCTCGGCAACGAAAGCGGGGACGGTCCGGCCATGGCGGACGAATACGCCGCGATGCGCAAGCTGGACGCGACACGCCCGATCCAGTACGAGGGGGCGATGGATTCCGACCACAGCGACATCAAGTGCCCCATGTACTGGTCGCCGGGGGCGTCCGAACACTATGTCGCGAACAACCCGAAGAAGCCCTACATCCTCTGCGAATACTCGCATGCGATGGGCAACTCGTCCGGCGATTTCGCCGCGTACTGGAAACTCGCGGAGAAGTATCCGTCTTTCCAGGGCGGCTTCATCTGGGATTACGCCGACCAGGCGATCTTCAAGACGGACGCGCGCGGAACCTGGCTCGCCTATGGCGGCGATTTCGGGGACAAGCCGAACGACGACAACTTCAACTGCAACGGCATCGTGGACGCGCTCCGCAACTGGCATCCGGGCGCCTACGAGGTGCAGGCGGTCTACGGCGGCAAGCTGGAGCCGACCCCGGCGCCCGCCTTCGCGGCGCAGGAGTTGCCGGATACGGCCGGAGGCGAGCCTTCCAAGAAGGAGTTCAAGATCAATCTGTGGCGCGCGCCGACGGACAACGACCGCGGCTGGAACATGGGGCATGTCTCCGCCGTCTGGAAAGAGGCGACGAAGTCCCAGACCATGCCCGAGGGCGTCGCGGCGGATCTGAAAGCGACCGATCTGCCGGACGGGCGCACGCTCGTCACGCTGACGGTAACCGTCCCCGAAAACATGCCGCCGCTGCCGCGCGTGGGCGTCACGTTCACCATCCCGGCGGACTATACGCAGGTGACGTGGGAAGGCCGCGGCCCGCACGAAAACTACGCCGACCGGCGCGTCGCGGCGGATTTCGGCACGTATTCCGCGACGATCGGATGCGTCGACGGACTGGTCGGGGCGAGCGGCACGATCGACTATCCGGCGGACCGCCTGAATCCGGACAACTACAGCGAGCCGGGCGAACAGGGCTACCGGACGGACTGCCGGCGCGTGCAGTTCAAAAACGCCGCGGGGCACGAGATCACCGTCACGGCGCTGAACGCACCGTTCGGGTTCAACGCCTGGCCGTACAGCCAGACGGCGCTCGAGAAGGCGCGCCACCAGTGGGATCTCAAAGCGGACAAGAAGTCCATCACCGTCAACATCGACGCGGTGCAGATGGGTGTCGGCGGCGACGACAGCTGGGGTGCGAAGCCTCACGCGGAGTATATTCCGGGAGCGGGCCGGTATGTCCTGCAGTTCGTGGTTTCGGGGAAAAAGTAGCACGAGAAAGCGGCGTCTGCGCGGTTTCGGGGACCCGATCCGGGCGGACGCGGCGGGAAACGCGTGTGAAATTTCGGTTAAAACGAGGAAAAATGAAGATTCCCTATTCCCCCGTGGCACAGAATGTGGTATAATTAGTGTCAACTAACGAAGTTTTTCAATGAACGTCCGCCGGTGCGGACAACTTCTAAGGAGAATAAAATGGTTAAGACGCCTAAGTTCGCGAACGCGAAAGTGTTCGATTGGGTTGATAAATGGAACAAGGTCTGCACGCCCGACAAGATTGTCGTCGTGAAGGGCACGAAGGCCGAGCATGAGGCCATCTGCGAGATGATGGTCAAGAAGGGCCAGTTCATCAAGCTGAACCAGAAGAAGCGCCCCGGTTGCTACCTCGCCCGTTCGCACGAGAGCGATGTGGCGCGCGTCGAAGGCCGTACGTTCATCTGTTCGAAGAAGGAAATCGACGCGGGTCCGACGAACCATTGGATGGAACCCGAAGCCATGAAGAAGCTCATGCTCAAGAGCTACAAGGGCTGCATGAAGGGCCGCACGATGTACGTGATTCCGTTCGCGATGGGCCCGATCGGCAACCCGATCACCCAGTACGGCATCGAGCTCACCGACTCGCCGTACGTCGTCGTGAACATGGACATCATGACCCGCACGGGCGAGGCGGTCATGAAGCACCTCGGCAAGGACGGCGATTTCATCCCCTGCATCCACTCCGTGGGCGCGCCGCTCAAGAAGGGCCAGAAGGACGTCGCGTGGCCCTGCGCGAAGAAGATCGAGGACAAGTTCATCACCCAGTTCCCCGAAGAGCGCCAGATCTGGTCGTTCGGTTCGGGCTACGGCGGGAACGCGCTCCTCGGCAAGAAGTGCTTCGCGCTCCGCATCGCCTCGAAGCTCGCGAAGGACGAGGGCTGGATGGCCGAGCACATGCTCATCCTCACGCTCACGAGCCCCGAGAACAAGCAGTACCACATCACGGCGGCGTTTCCGTCCGCCTGCGGCAAGACCAACCTCGCGATGATGCTCCCGAAGCTCCCGGGCTGGAAACTCCAGACCGTCGGCGACGATATCGCGTGGCTCAAGCCGGGCGAAGACGGCCGCCTCTACGCGATCAACCCGGAGAACGGTTTCTTCGGCGTCGCGCCGGGCACGTCGATGGACTCCAACCCGAACGCGCTCAAGAGCTGCAAGAAGGGCACGATCTTCACGAACGTCGTTCTCACGCCCGATGGTGACATCTGGTGGGAAGACATGGGCATCAAGGCGCCGGCGGAAGGCGTGGACTGGAAGGGCAACCCCTGCTACGTCTGCGCGGACGACCCCTACCGCATGGGTCCGAAGCCGGGCATGACCAAGGCCGAGATCAAGGAGCTCAAGTACGTCGCGGCGCACAAGAACAGCCGCTTCACCGCGCCGGCCGAGAACTGCCCCGTCCTGGACAAGGAAGGCTTCAACGGCAAGTACGAGAAGAAGCCGACCGGCGTGCCGATCGACGCGATCCTCTTCGGCGGTCGCCGTCCGAGCACCATCCCGCTCGTGAACGAGGCCAAGAGCTGGACCCACGGCGTGTTCATGGGCTCCGCGGCCGGCTCCGAAGTCACCGCGGCGGTCATCTCCGACCAGATCGGTCAGGTTCGCCGCGACCCGATGGCGATGTTGCCGTTCTTCGGCTACAACGTCGCGGACTACTTCGAACACTGGCTCGAGATGGAGCGCACCTCCTTCGATTCGTCCAAGCTCCCGAAGATTTACTTCGTGAACTGGTTCCGCAAGGGCGACGACGGCCGCTTCATGTGGCCGGGCTTCGGCGACAACAGCCGCGTCCTGAAGTGGATCTGCCAGCGCATCGAGGGCACGGTCAAGGCGAACGAGACGGCGATCGGCAACCTGCCGTTCGCGGACGACATCGACCTCGAGAACAACGACGAGACGGCGAAGTTCCACGTCGTCAAGGCCGACCTGGAGGAGATCCTCAAGGTGGACGTCGAGGGCTGGAAGAAGGAAATCGAGACGATTGGCGCGAGCTACGACGAGTACGACGCCAAGCCGTCGAAGGATTCCGCGGTCCGTCTTCCCCATGCGCACCGCGTCCCGAAAGAACTCCGCCAGATTCTGTCGGACGTCACCGCGGCGCTCAACGCCTAATCTTTTGTTGAAAGGAAATTGATTACCATGATTATCCAAGAAGTCAAGGCGCGCGAGATCATCGACTCCCGCGGCAACCCGACTGTTGAAGTCGACGTCATCCTCGAATGCGGCACGCTCGGTCGTGCCGCCGTCCCGAGCGGTGCGTCCACAGGCGAGAACGAAGCGCTCGAGCTCCGCGACGGCGATCCCAAGCGCTACCTCGGCAAGGGCGTGCAGAAGGCGGTCGAGAACGTCAACGACATCATCGCGCCCAAGCTCATCGGCATGGACGCGAGCGACCAGCGCGGCATCGACGAGATGATGATCGCGCTGGACGGCACGCCGACGAAGTCCAACCTCGGCGCGAACGCCATCCTCGGCGTCTCCCTCGCGGTCGCGAAGGCGGCGGCGAACGAGCTCGGCATGCCGCTCTACCGCTACATCGGCGGTTGCAACACCTACGTGCTCCCCGTCCCGATGATGAACATCATCAACGGCGGTGCGCACTCGGATGCGCCGATCGCGTTCCAGGAATTCATGATCCGCCCCGTGGGCGCGAAGACGTTCAAGGAAGCCATCCGCATGGGCGCCGAGACCTTCCACAACCTCAAGAAGGTTCTGAAGGCGCGCGGCCTTTCGACCGCGGTGGGCGACGAGGGCGGTTTCGCCCCGGCTCTCAACGGCATCGAGGACGCGCTCGACTGCATCATCGCCGCGATCGAGAAGGCGGGCTACAAGCCCGGCCAGGACATCACGATTGCGATGGACTGCGCTTCGAGCGAGTTCTACAAGGACGGCAAGTACGACTACACGTGGAAGGAAGGCGACAAGGGCGCCATCCGCACGAGCGACGAGCAGGTCAAGTATCTTGAGAGCCTCATCGCCAAGTACCCGATCGACTCGATCGAGGACGGCATGGCCGAGAGCGACTGGGACGGCTGGGTGAAGCTCACGAAGGAAATCGGCGGCAAGTGCCAGCTCGTCGGCGACGACCTCTTCGTGACGAACGTCAAGTACCTCGCCAAGGGCATCCAGCTCGGCGCGGCGAACTCCATCCTCATCAAGGTCAACCAGATCGGCAGCCTCTCCGAGACGCTCGACGCCATCGAGATGGCCCACCGTGCCGGCTATACGTCCGTCACGTCCCACCGTTCGGGCGAGACCGAGGATACGACGATCGCCGACATCGCCGTCGCCACGAACTCCGGACAGATCAAGACGGGTTCGATGAGCCGTACGGACCGTATCGCGAAGTACAACCAGCTCCTCCGCATCGAGGAAGAGCTGGGTTCGAAGGCGGTCTACGGCTACAAGAAGGTGAAATAATCCTTCCTGTGCGTGGAAACGCGGGGCGCGGCGGTGTCTGCCGCGCCCTTCGTTTTGCCTGGAGAGCTCCGATGGAATGCAAGGTTAAGGTCTGCGGCGTGAAAAGCGCCGCGTTCGCCCGGGAAGCGGTCCGCAAAGGCGTTTCCTTCCTCGGGTTTATCTTCGCCCCGGCAAGTCCGCGCTTCCTGACGCCCGCCGATGCGCGTGAAATCGCCGCCAAACTGCCGCGGACCGTGAAGCGGGTCGGCGTCTTTACGGACCACCCGGTCGAGGAGATTCTGTCCGTGGCGCGTTTGGTCGGGCTGGACATCATCCAGCTGCACGGGTCCTACAAGGCGGAGGATGTCGCCGCGCTCAAGGCGTCCGGATACGGCGTCTGGCTTCTGGACGACGGGGGTACGCCTCCGAATCCGGCGGGCGCGGACGCGCTTCTCGTGGACGGGCGAAAGGGGAACCGGACGGGTGGCACGGGTTGCCTGGCGGACTGGTCGCGCGTCGCCGTGCTCAAAAACCAGGGCATCCGCGTCGTTCTGGCGGGCGGGCTGGGACCGGAAAACGCCGCCTCCGCCGCGCGTACGGGGGCGGACATCCTCGATTTCAACGGAAAGCTCGAGACCATGCCGGGCGAGAAGTCTCTCGCCTTGCTGGACGCGGCGCTGGCCCGGTTGCGCGAGGCATGAAGTCCCCGGAAAAAGAGAAAACGGAGCGCGGCGCTTCGCCTTGGGGACTGGAACTCCTCTGGGTTCTTTATCGCCTGTTGGGACTGCGCGCCCTGCATGTGGGCGCCCGGGCGGTGGGGCTTTGCGTGTGGCTTTTTTCGCCGACCGTACGCCGGCGCGCGCCGCGTCCGGCGAAAGTCCTGCACTTCACCTGTTCGCTCGCGGACAAGCTCGTGGTCATGGCGGAAGGCGCGCACCTGCCTCGCGTTTCCCTCCGTCCCTCGCCGGACGCGGACCGGTTCGTCGCGGACGTCGCCGCGAAAAGGGGCGTTTTCGTCCTCTCCTCCCATGTGGGCACGATCGAGGTTCTGGCGGCGCTGCCCGGCAATGAGACGATTTTCCACGCGTGGATGGAATTCACGCGCACGAGCGTCTTCAATGCCTTCTACTTGCGCCACGCCAAGCGTCCACGCGTGCGGATCCATCCCATTTCCGCGTTCGGTCCGGAGACGGTGTTCTTCGCCGGGGACGCCTTGGACCGCGGCGAATGTCTGGTCATGGCGGGGGACCGGGGGTTCGGGCGCCGGATGCGCGTGCCGTTCGGACCGGGCACCACGGAACTGCCGGCCGG
>DBKW01000019.1:9414-11773 GCA_002298665.1 Verrucomicrobia bacterium UBA740
GCCGCGCAGTATGCCGCGGCGCTTTGGGAGGTCTCCCGGCGCTATCCGGACCAGGTATTTCAATGGAATTGAACATTATGGACGCTACATTCATCTTATCCGACTTGGGACTCGTCTCGGCATTGGGGAACGGATGTGCCGCGACGGCGCAGGCGCTCGCGGCGGGCGATACGTCCGGGCTCGTGCGGCTCGAGGGGACGCTCCCGGCGGGCGACGTCACGCGTTTCGGCTTCGCGCGCGGCGTGCCGGGGCTGGAGGGACCCGCCAATACGACGGGCAAGCCCCGTGTCGCGGCACTTCTGGACGCGGCCCTGGCGCAACTCGCCCCGGCGCTGGAAACGTTGCGCCAGACGGTCCCGCCGGAACGTCTAGGCGTGGTCCTCGGGACCAGCAACTCGACCATGGAAGAGTTCACGGCGAACCCCGACACGATCGACATGGCCTTCCCGGCGGAATACGTTGCGCAGACGATTGGCGCGAAAGGTCCGGCTTGGGCGGTTTCCACGGCCTGTTCGTCGAGCGGCAAGGTCTTCGCGTCCGCCCGGCGGCTCTTGCAGGACGGCCTGTGCGACGCGGTCGTCGTGGGCGGGGCGGACGCCTTTACGCGCGTCGTGGTGAGCGGTTTCAATGCATTGGAAGCCGTCTCGCCGGAACTGACGCGTCCGCTCGCCGCGGATCGGGACGGCATCAACCTCGGGGAGGGCGCGGCGCTTTTCGTCCTGCGGCGCGGCACATCGGGCGTAGCGCTCGCCGGCGTGGGGGAGAGTTCGGACGCCTACCACCTGACGGCGCCCGATCCCGAGGGACGCGGCGCGGAACGCGCCCTGCGCGTGGCGCTTGCCGCGGCGGGGATGGGTCCGGCGGACGTGGACTATCTCAATCTGCACGGCACGGGGACGACGTACAACGACGCGATGGAATGTGCCGCGGTGGCGCGCGTGTTCGGGGCGCGGATCTGCTGTTCGTCGACGAAACCGCTCACGGGGCATACGCTGGGCGCGGCGGGGGCGATAGAGGCGGCGCTCTGCTGGCTCGCCCTGCGGGGATTCGCGCCCGTGCCGCCGCACGTGACGGACCCGGTGGATGCCGCGCTCGCGCCGTTCGATTTGCCGCGGCGTGGCGACCGGCGGACTATCCGCACCGCGCTTTCCAGTTCCTTTGCCTTTGGCGGCAGCAATGCCGCGGTTCTCCTGAAAACCCTATAGCCCCGCACCGGAACGCCCCCGGTTCCCCGCATTTTCGCATTTGTTTCGGCTTATGCAAAAATACCCCTTGTGTTGGGGCGGCAGAATATGATATAATACCAGTCATTCCGTTTTGGGCGATTAGCTCAGTTGGTTAGAGCATTACCTTCACACGGTAGGGGTCACTGGTCCGAGTCCAGTATCGCCCACCAAAACGCGAATCCCAAGTTTTTCTGTCTCCCCCCACGCAACGCCCCCCACCACCTATCCGCACGCCGTAAACGAAATACCTGCGGTGCGGGGGACAAATCCCCGTGGCGTTTTGGGGAATCCCCGTAGGGCAGGATTGACGGGATTTGGGGCGGGCGCGGTGGCTCGGACCGGGGGTGATTAAAAAAATTTGCGTCGGGAGTGAAATTTTCCTTAACTTATTTGCAGAATTTTGCTATAATATTAACATAAACAAGCCAAAAACAAAATGGCAGACAATGTTGGCTCATGGTGGGCCGACCGCAAAACCCGGAAAGGAGGTCGATTGCTATGCTTGTTTGAATAGAAGAATGATGTATCGGAGCCGGCTCGCTCCATGAGTGGGCGTGTCGGATTTATATTTATTATTTTTGTTTAACTTACTCATTTTGGAAGGAGTTGTTTATGATTATAGATGATTCAGAAGATAAAAAGAAAATCAAGTTCGAGACGGTTGCAATCAATCCGTCCATCGATCCCAACGGGGGCTATTGGCTGCGTCTGAAGCTGGCGCAACCGCTCGCGGAAAAGACCGTGTTCAACGAGGTGGCGGAAACGCTCCCCATCAAGATCACGCCGAAGACGATCGCCTACATCCTGGACGCGACCCTGACCACGACAGCCTCGAAAGTCGCGCGCGACGGCGTCCCGCGCAAGCTGGGCGACCTGCTCAAGTTCTATCCCACGGCGCGCGGAAAGGTCGACAAGCCCAGCAGCGTGTTCAATCCCGATACCTGCAGCGGCGTGGTGGCCGTCTGTGCCCTGAAGGGGCTGGAGAGGTCCGTGGACCTCACGAGCGTCCACTTCGTCAATGTGCGCACGGGGGTCGTCGTGACGGTATCCTCGATCATGTCGGTCGGCAGCGTGAACGACGGGGCGATCCGGAAGGCGCGGGAGATCCGCGTCGCCGGCAAGAACCTCCAGTT
>DBKW01000050.1:0-3606 GCA_002298665.1 Verrucomicrobia bacterium UBA740
TCCGCTTCGAGTTCATGCGGTTTAACTTGCGCGTCTCTTTCCGCGCGAATGCGGCGCTCGGCGTTCTTCTGCCGCGTTTCCGCCCGGCGCCGCTCGTTTTCCTCCGCCACTTCCTGGGCACGGCGCTCCTGCCGCAAGGCTTCATCTCGGAGATTTTGCCATTTTATGCGGAATCTTTCGACCGTTTCATATTCCTTATAGCCGTACCTGCTTGTTCCCAAATGCCGGAAGATGCGCGGCACGTATGTCACGCCGCGCGTATCCTTTTTAATGATATGCCCGTCATAGAGGACTACGGTCGGACGGAACTTGATCAGTTTGGCCTTGAGCGTCTTGACCGACATGTTCGCCTGCTTTTCATCGGACAGAACCTCCTCGAGCGCATCCTCCAGATCCTCGTCGTCCAACGCGCCGCTATAGGGCACTATCCCCAGCGGAATCGTCTTTGAACCGTCCTTTGCGCACAGGCTTAGGCGTGCCAGCCGTTCGCTGAAATCCGCCCCGGTCTCGATCAAAACCATGCCCAGATCGCCCAGTTCGGCTTCAAGCGGACGAAAATCCTTGTCTTCGTTCGGCAAACGGTAGAGCGAACGGTTCTTTGTCGTCCCGCACAGGTAAATCGTGCCGTCATGACAGATGGCGTGGCGTTTTTGGGCTGCCAAAGCTTCAAATTCGGTCTTCGGGACGTCTTCCTCGGCGGCGTCCGCCTGCAGTTTGGTAACCTCGAAAATGTCTCCGCCGCGCCCCTTTAGCACATAAATCGCCTGCGTCGTCCCGAAATCGTCAAACAAGCACGTCGCCGTCGAGCCCGCTGCGGAGAAATCCGGTATCTTATCGTCCCTCAGATCGCTCCAGAACAGAAATGTCGTCACGCCCTCGAACGGCGCAAGTGCCGCGGAAAATGCCGCGTCTTGCTCCGCGCGCAACTTCTTCAGGCGCAGTTTTTCGGCCAATTCGCGCTCTTTTCGCTCGATTTCCGCCTTCCGTGCGCGTTCTGCCGCGGCTTTCTCTTCCGCCTTGTCATCCCGCTTCCCGGCGGATTCCACCTCCTCTTCAAACGGATCGATGGAAATGGAGATCTCCTTGCCTTTATGCTGCAAATAGAGGATGACACCACCAGTGATCAGAACGAGTAGCGCCAGCAATGTCCCCAGCGAAATGCCGCCTTTATGTGCTTTCATGTCTTAGTTTCCTTTGTCTTGTTCTTGTAGGCAATCGGCCTGTTCTGTCAAGATGACACGAACCTCTTTGGTGCCGTGCCAATTGTAAAATTCATCCAAATAGCCGATATAATTCCGCCCGCCGGACCGCCAAGTCAATCTGGCCCGCACGGGGAATCCACGCGTTTTCCCGGGCATCGCCACAGGGAACGCTTCGCCGCACAAAACCGTCGTGTTCGTAATGCCGCTGACAGGCGTAATTTGCGCAGGCACGTCACGTCCGTCTGCTTCGGCGCAGACAAGGAGATGCAATCCCAATCTGTCCCGCGCCTCCTCGTTCATTTTGCGGACCTCCGAATTCCCCGGGATGAGAACCAAGAGGTCGTCTGTTTGCTCCCTGACTTCGTCCCAATTGCCGCGAACCTTCTGCAAACGAGCGAACAATATCGCCCGCTGAAGCGCCGCGGACATCTCCCGTTCGGCAGATGAGTCATTCTCGTCCGTCTCGGGCACGGTACCGTCATTTTTGCGATAATTCAGAACAAGGACAGTGGAACGCATCGTTTCTTCCAACATGCGAACGGGCGGAAGCGGACGCTCGGGTTTCTCTTCCAGCCAAACGCGCTTGCCCAGAAAGGCCCGCACAGCTTCGAACTTTACCGCATAATTGCCGGATTTGTTCTGTAAGCTCCCATGTGCCGCAACACCAACCACCCGGCCCGAACTGTCGACAACAGGTCCTCCCGAATTGCCGAACGTAAGCGCGGCATCGATTTGGAAATCTTCGTGCCGGTTGCCGAAACCTTCCAAATTTGATATTATTCCTTTCGTAACCTGCGGTTTAAGTCCTATTTTCTCGTCTTGTATGGGATAGCCCACGGCATAGATTTCCTGTCCAACGGTGAGCGTATTCCGCAAAGGAATTCCTAACGGATACACGATCGGCGCATTGCGTTTCGTTTCGGCCGTATTCACAGCGCCTTCCTCGGTGTACTCCAACAGAAGAAACTTTATGCGTATCAATGCCAGATCCTTCTCGCGGTTGACGTCCACGACATCCGCCCGGTACGCACTGTTGTTCCAGATGACGACGAGTTCTGCCGCATCCTTTACTACATGTTCATTCGTCAAAATGTCGCCGGCGGACGAAATAAAGAATCCGGAGCCCTGCCCGGCGAGAACCGTCAAGCCCTTCTTGGCATCGGACGTCAATTCCCGGCACATGTTGAAATTCGTCACCCCGCCACAGATGTACGAATCGCGAATAGTTCGCCGCTCCTGCGGATTCACTATAAGCGAGGCCGCCAAAAGAAAAGCCGCGCTTGTCATTGTCTCTCTCCCGTCAAATCAAGGGTGACTCCTTCAGCCATCTTTTCCGCTATTTCCGTCTTCATCTCTTTGATTTGGTCTGCCGTCAAGAAGTCCATATTGGGTAATGTCTTGGATAGCATCTTCAATTTGCGGTTGTTGGCAGCTATCTGCGCGGCCGCCCGAGACTTGAAATCGACAAGTGCAGTCCGGAGTCTATCGAGCGTCTTTGTCTCATATGTTTTTGCGAAGTTGAAGTACGTTTTTTCGCGCATCTCCGCTTCATGTACGGCATCGTCGTCCTCGGCTTTCTCGGCTGTCGCCTTGTCCCCTCTCCGCCGCGCCTGGACCTCTGCCGCCGTCACCTCCAGATGCGCCATGTTGGCTTGGGCAAGAGCATAGATTTCTTTCTGCCGTTCAAGTCTCTCCTCCTCGAAAGCGACTCTCTTCTCCAGATCCTCCAACTCTTTCCGCTCCCACGGAGACATCATTTTCTTCGCGGACAGACGATCCCTTCGGTTGCGCATACGATTAAGTTCTTCGAACCGCTTGGCCTTGGTACGCAATTCTTCGCGACGAGCTTTTGAGCGATCCCGTTCCTCTTTGTAAAGTTCTGCACGACGCCCGATTGCCGCGCTGGATGAGTCGAGCCGCGTGCGGGCAATCGCAAGTTTTGTATCCATATCTGCGTCTATCTCCCCCATCACCTTGTTGTACTTCTTGCGGTTTTTCGCCAATTTCGCCGCGGTTTCTTCCTCTAGGCGTATCCACTGTTGAACGCTCGCCTTGAATCTTAAACGTTCCGCCGAAAAATCCTCGTTGAGATACGTTTCAGCCAATCGAGCTATGACTTTGGACTCCAGCATCGCCTCCACTTGCTCGAGTTTCTCGCGGAAAGGTCTCCCCGCTTGTCTTGCCGCAGCGGACCTTCGCTCCACGGCTTTATCAATCGAGATCAATTCATCTGAAAGACTTTTCGCGTCAAGATCCGCCATCTCTAGTTTTATTTGAAGTTCATCGTTCTCCTGTTTCAAGAGACTTTCCTGAGCTGTGATATACCGCTGCAAAAGCCGTATGGCATCCTCTTTCGCCAGCATTTCGGCGCGTTCGCGGCGTTCCTGCTCCATCCGTTCGCGCG
>DBKW01000050.1:3677-9415 GCA_002298665.1 Verrucomicrobia bacterium UBA740
CCGGTGGTTGTCGAAAAGCAACCACGCACCCAGACCGACACAACCCAATGCCAGAATAATCCAAAATGATTTCATTGACAGCTCCTTTTACTGTTGGCTCGGAAAAGGTAAAAAAGGCAAAGTATCCACCGCGGGGTTCCATCGGAAACCACGCTCTGCGTCACTTGGCAACCCTCTATGGCGTTGTCTACGTCAGTGTAGTGGGGGGGGGCAGGGATGTACGCACAGAAGCGCGTTCTCACGCGCTCTGCAAGGTCCGTCTTCAGATTATGAAATCTGTCGCGACCTCTCACGTTCTGTCCGTTTCCATATACCATTGTTTCGGTGCTCTGGATTGATTTCAAAAATAGTATAGCATTTCTACGGCGCAATGTAAACCCCTTTTGATAAGCTAAAGTGTATCCTCTGAATTTCCAAAGTAAATGCTCCTAGTGCAGGGACATTTACTCGGGCAAATATACGATAGGGCACAAGTGACATTTGCTCGGGCAATGGACGTTCTCCTCCAAGGCGGGCGGACCCCATGGGGAAACCCAAACGCGGCGGGATTTGTCTCCATCCATGTGGGAATCCGAACGAGGCCACTCCTCCTACCCCCGCAATTTGTCGGTTTCAGTCCTTTTTGCGCCGTTTTTGGCGCGCGGCGGTTCCGGCGCGACGGGGTGGCGGTTCCGGCGCAACGGTATCACCGTTCCGGCGCAACGGGGTGGCTGTTCCGGCGCAACGGGGTGGCCGTTCCGGCGCAACGGTGATACCGTTCCGGCGCAACGGCATCCCCGTTCCGGCGAGACAGGGTAACCGTTCATATTCTCTCAATCTTAATAAACTCCGAGGGCGACAAAGGCTCCCCTAATGTTCTGCCACGCGCTTCGCACGCGCCCCCTTCCCAGGCCTCGAAGCTGTCTATCTAAAAAGCTGTTCGTCTTTTTCGTGAGCGGAACCCGCGGGAGCCCCCAACGAAACGTCAGCGAAGTCATTTTTGCTCCTCGGGGTTTCTTCTACCTCGGAGTTATTCCTCACGCCGAGAGGCGCCCTTCTCGATTTTCTGCCAATTCCAATCCCCTCTATTCGTTTCCCGTGGTGTTTTGTCTCCGTCCTCGTTGTGTTTCAGAAGTCTGCTTGATCTTCATCTTGACGGGGGTTGCCAGCGGAATGCCTCGATTATCAACAGTACTCCGTCCTCTCTCGCGTAGCCTTTCTACCGTCTTTCACTATATTTTCATTCTTCTCTATCGACTTATCAACAAGAAATTGACACTTGTCGATAAATTACGGCGAGTTATCAACAAATCTATCAACATATGTCAGCATGTTGATAAGTCTGTTGATAGCGTTGATAACTTCCCCCTTGTCAAAACACCAAAAAAAGTCCATAATATATACCCGTGATCAACCTGAGTCCAGATATTTGTCGCAAGATCAAGTTGGCCCGGCGCGAAGCGGGGCTTTCGCAGAGTCTTGTCGCGAAAGAAGTCGGCTGTCTGCAGTCGGCTTTGTCGATGTTTGAACAGGGCGACGGCACGAAGTTGAACGACGAGGTCATCAAGAAGCTCTGCAAGAAGTTCGCCATCGAGCTTCCGAAAGAGGGCGAAGAACCCGTCCCCCAACCGGCCGCGCCTGTGTTGCCTTTCGTTTCTCCGGCCGCGCGGCGGGCGTTCTGCCCCAATCCGCACTGCCCCTCGAATCTCCCGTATACGGTTGAGGGACGCGCCCTGTTGCGTCCAGACTCCCGTTTGGCGGACCCGGTCGGGGGCAAGTTCTGCGCGCTGTGCGGGGAGATTCTGGAGCGGACCTGTCCAAATTGCGGCGCGCCCGTGCACGAGGGGGGTATCTGCTCGTTTTGCGGCGAGCCGTATGTCGTGGCGCTCAACTAGGCAAAGACCTGAAAACCGGTCGAAAAAGAAAGAAACACGCGGAAAACCGCGTGTTCTCTTTTTTTGACGTGCCGCGGACGCCTCAATAGGTCCGCAACAGGATTTCGGACGGGAGCAGGTATTCGGCGCCCTTTTTGTAGGAAATGCCGCACCGGTCGAGTTCCGCCTGAACGGGTCCGGTCATGACATTGTGGTTTTCGTTGAAGAACTTCTCGAGCGCGGCGCGTTTTTTGGCGAGATTGCCGTTCGGTTCGTTCGCGACAAGAACCCCTTCCAGAATCTGTGCGCGGCGGATGCGTCCCTCGGCTTCCGCCTTGTCCCGTGCCGCGGCGATGACTTCCAGCACATGATCGCGTGTTTCGCCCGGAAAACGGTCCGGCAAATCGACATCGCGGTCCAGAAGCGCCAGGGCGTTCGGGTTGCGTTCCTGCAAATCAAGCTCTTTTGCGAGCTGTGCGGCAAGTTCGGACTCCTTCTGCGTCAGCGTATTCTGTGTAGAAGAAAGCGCGCCACGGGTCTCCTGGAGGGTATTTTGCGCCTCTTCGAGCGTCTTGCGGGCTTCCGCGAGCTCCTTGCGCAATTTTTGGGCCTCTTCCTGGGCCGTCCGGACGGCGTTTTCGAGTTCTGCGGCGTGGGCGGACAGATTCTCGTAATCGGCGGCGAGTGCGGCTTTATCGGCCGCAAGTTCCTGCACGACGACTTGCTGGACCTCGAGTTCGGGGGCTTCCGCGGCGATTTCGGGCGGTTCCACCGCGACAGGTTCCTTTTTCGGCGCGGGTTTGCGCATAAACTCGTTGAAATTGAAGGGGGTGTCATTCATGTTGATTCTCACCTGCACTTTCCGCGGCGTTTTTCGCCTGGCACCCGTCGTAAATGAAAAGCCGACAATCAATGGGTCCATTGAAAAAGGGTACGCGTTTTTGATAAATCAGATCGATGCACTTGGCTAGTTCCGGGCTGCCCGTGATGACGCTTCCCTGCCAGCCGGCGCACTTTTCGCGCATGAATTCACCCATGCGCGCGTAAATCGGCGCCAATTCCTCGTAAGTTCCGAGGCGGATGCCGTATTCCGGATTGAAGAAGATCGTGCCTTTCGCGTCCGGAATGGGGGTTTGGGCGAAATCGCAGGGCATGAATTCTATCGCATCGAAAACGCCGGCGGCGTGTGCGTTGATCTGGGCGTTCCCGACCGCTTCAGGCGAAATATCCGTTGCGATGATCGCCGGGATCCCTTCGCGGCGTTCGGCAGCCTTGGCGTCGAGGAGCATTTCCTTCCAGATCTGCTCGGGCGTCGCGCCGGCTTTCTGCCGCGGCGCCACCCGTGGCGCTTTTTCGCCGGGCAGAATGCGGGTATAGCCCTTTATGGATTGGAAGGCGAAATGCGACTTGAGCGCGCCGGGGGCCTTGTTCATGGCGAGCATGGCCGCTTCAATGGCGGGGGTACCGCTACCGCACATGGGCGAGACGAAGGGACGGTCCCCTTTCCAATCCAGCGCCATGAGGCAGGCCGCCGCAAGCGTCTCCTGCATGGGCGCGGAACCCGGGATCTTGCGGTAGCCGCGTTTGGACAGGGGTTCGCCGGACGTATCGAGGTAGATGATGACCTCGTTGCGCTCCCAATAGACGAAAACCGCCGCGCCGATGTTCTCGCCTCCCGAATCGGGACGCCTCTGGCACTTCTCGCGCATGCGGTCGGCGATCGCGTCCTTCGTGTAGAGGGAAGGAATGCGGGTGTCGCGGATGGTGTGGTTGTGGACGATGGACGAAACGGAAAAGTAACCATCCGCCTCCAGCAAATTCTCCCAATCTATGGAATAGGCCAGTTCGTAGAGATCGCGGATATTGTAGCAGTCCGCCCGAAGGAGGGGCACAAGGACGCGGTGTGCCGTGCGCAACTGCAGATTCAGGCGCATGACATCCCGCATCGCTCCGCGCACGACAACCGTGTTTTCGGTCACCTCAACCGGTTCATACCCCAACGCGCGCACCTCTTTTTCGGTCCATTGCGACAATTCCTTGGCGCATGAGAGGATAATCGGATAGTTCTGGTCTGTCCAAAGTTTCATGGGTTTACCTTTTTACCTTTTTTTTCGGAATGCTTTTTTTTCAGCTTACGCGCAATGGCATGAGCACGTACAGGAACGGAATCGAACACTTGATCACCGCAGGCGACTGGCCGTCCTTCAGTTCGATAGCGACTTCGTCGTCATCAATCGCGCGCAAGGGATCCATGACATAGAGCGGATTGAGCAAAATATCGATTTTTTCGCCTTTGTACTTGATCGGCACCTCGTCCCGGGCGGAACCCTTTTCGCCTGCCGCGGAGGTCACCGTCAGAAGGTCCGACTCGAAAATGAACCGCGTGGAGTGCATTTCGTCCATGCTCATGATGCTGACGCGGTCCAGTACGTCGATGAGTTGCTGGCGGTCGACAAGCACACGTTCCTTGAGTTCGCGCGGCACGACCTGGTAGAAGTTTGGATATTTCTCGTCGATAAGCTTCGAATAGAGCTGGATTGCGCCGAACGAGAAGCCAATCTGCGTACCCTTGATTTCGATGGTCACGTTGCCTTCCAAGGCTGGCGCGCGCAAGATTTCCTGGACGCACTTGTAGGTCAGCACACACTCGGTTTCGGCCTCGACCGGGAACTCCACTTCGTATTCCACCATCGCAAGGCGCCGTCCGTCCGTCGCAACGGCCGTCAGTTTCTGGTCTTTGAAGCGCAGAAGAAGGCCCATGAGCACCCGGCGGGAGTCGTCCTGCGCCACGGCGTAGGAGGTTTTGCGGAAGATTTCCTTCAGCGTCAAGAGCGGCAGGGTGAAGCTGAGCGGCTCGTTTGTCTCTGGAAGCGAGGGGAAATCCCTCGCCGGGAGGCCGTTTATCGCGTATTTCGCCGAGCCGGCCGTGATGTCGACGCGGTCGTTTTCGTCCGCCGCGACTTCCACCAGCCCTTCTATCGCCTTGGCGACTGAATTGAAGAGGAGTTTGACGGGTACCGTCGTCGCCCCTTCTTCCTGGACCTCGCAATCCACCTCGGTGCAGATGGAAATCTCGATGCTCGTCGTGCGCAGTTTCAGCTTGTTTCCGGCCGCCTCGAGGAGGACATTCTGGATTATGGGCGTCGTGCTCTTGGCCGGTACGACATTTTGGACCGCCTTCAAACCTTCAAGCAACTGCGAACGCGCTATTGTGAACTTCATGACTCTCTCTTTCTCGAACAATTTACCTACACATAGTATACCAAATATAAGGTAATATATAAAGTATAGTTTATATCAGTAGGGATTTCAATATGTAGATAACGCGCTCCTGCCCGCGTTTTTATTGGGGTTGACCGCGTCCGAATTGTCGAGGGAACCCTTAAAACGTTTGTGGTTCATGTCGAAAAACCGCCTGAGGTGTAGATACATGTCGATAAATACGGTAGTTGCAGACAGCGTTGTAGATAACTTTCAACAGCCCGGCGTGTCGGACGTGGAATAGCCGAATTCCGCCAAAATCTCCTCGAGCATCCCTTTGAGCGCCGGTTCGGTGTCGAGCCGCTTGCCCATCGTCTTCACATTGTAGACGACCGTGGCGTGCTTTTTGTTGAATTCCTTCGATATTTCCATGAGCGTGTTGGAGGAGTACTTCCGCGCGATGTACATCGCCAACTGCCGCGGTGTGACATAGGTCGCGGACCGGTCGTTCGAGACAATCTGCGCCAGCGTCACATTGAACTTCTTCGCGACGCTTTCTTGAATCTCCCGTACCGTCAAACGGCGCAGATTCTTCTCTTTTTCGATGAAATCCTTCAAAAGAAGGGAAAGCGAGTCGTGCGTGAAGGTGATGGACGGGTTCATCTGCATCATGACGCTCACTTT
>DBKW01000050.1:9474-30509 GCA_002298665.1 Verrucomicrobia bacterium UBA740
TCCAGCACGTTTTCCGGCACGCGCGGGCGTTTGTATTCGGACTTCTTCTTCAAGATCGCCAGGCGCGTTTCGTAGCCAGGCGCCTCGATTTCCTGCACCATTCCCCCCATAAAGCGCGAAATAAGACGCGCGTCCAGAGCGGACAGGTTCTTGGGCGAGACGTCCGATGTCATGACAATCTGCTTGTGCTGGGTCGTCAGGTAGTTGAAGGTGTTGAAAAACTCTTCTTGGCACTGCTTGCCGCGCTGCAGAAATTGGATGTCGTCTATGAGCAAAACGTCGAAATAACGGTATCTTTGGCGCAATTTCTCGCCTTCGTTATTCGAAATCGCGTTGACGTACTCGTTCAGGAACGTTTCCGCCGTCAAATAGCAGACGGAAAGTTTCGGATTCGTGCGCAGAATCTCGTTGCCGATCGCCTGCATGAGATGCGTTTTGCCGAGTCCCGTGCCCCCGTGTATGAAAAGCGGGTTGAGCCCCTTTTCTCCCGGATGTGCCGCGACACCCTTCGCGGAGGCGAAAGCCCAGCTGTTGGAGGGACCTTCGACGAATTCCTGGAACGTGTAGCTGGGATCGAGCGGCAGCGTCGAAATCATGGACGGGTTTTCAGCCCCTGAAGTGCCGCGTTCGCGGCGGTCGGGGGAAGTTTCCTCGTATTTCGGCGCGATAATCTTCTGCTGGGCCGATGGATCGCAGGCAAATTCGATTTTGCAATCCTTCGGACCCCCGGCCAAAACGATGCAACTGGCGATCTTGTCGCTGAAATGGCTCCCCAGGTATTCCGCGGCATACGAATTGGACGTCAACACGGTGAACGTATCGTTTTCGGCCGAAACGCGCGTAATCATCTTGAAATAGCGCGAGGCCTGCTGCTTCTCCTCTTCGGAGGGCAGTGTCGAGATGTAAATCGCCAGCGCCCGCGTCCACAAGTCGCTCGATATACTCTGATTGTCGTCTATGCTCATTGTTCAGTGAATACGAATCTTCGTAGGCCTACAATATACCATATTTCGCCTGAAATTGCACGCGGAAAAAGTAAACAGCTATTGTCAACTTATCTACACCGAATGTAGATAAGTCCATAAGTCCTCGTTTTTAATCAAATATGCCCTCTTTTGATGATGATCGCCAAAACCGCGATATCCGCCGGATTTACCCCGGGGATGCGTCCGGCCTGGGCGAGGGTTTCGGGCTGCACCTTCTTCAGTTTTTCACGGCTCTCGAAACGGACCGCCGTGCACTTGGAATAGTCCAACCAATTCGGAATTTTGATGTTTTCGTCCATTTTCGCACGGATGGCGGCCTTTTTCTCTTGTTCGATATACGGCGCATAATGTTGCCTGATGGACCGGATGCGCCCCAGTTCGTCGACCGAGAAGTAGCGCGCGACGAGCGCGGCGTTTTCGCCGAATGCCGCGGTGAATTCCGTCCCCGTCATCGGCCCGGCCGGAGTCTTGCCGTGCCGATCGGGCGTATCGAAAAACCGTAGATAACTTTCCGCGAGGTCCACGGCGCGCAGGTAGTCCGCCGGGACGACCCCGACGCGCCGCGCGGCTTCTTTCAGGCGAAAACGCGCGTTGTCCTGGCGCAGCAAGAGGCGGCGCTCGGCGCGACTCGTGAACATGCGGTACGGCTCGTCCGTCCCCTTCGTCACCAGATCGTCCACCATCACGCCGATATAGGCGTCCTGCCGGCTGAGGACGAGCGGCTCCTCCCCTTTCGCCGCGAACGCGGCGTTGATTCCAGCGAGAATACCCTGCGCCGCGGCTTCCTCGTAGCCGGTCGTACCGTTGATCTGTCCGGCGAAATACAAACCCGGTATCCGCTTCGATTCGAGCGTATGCTTCAATTCCCGCGCGTCAATGCCGTCGTACTCGATCGCGTAGGCGTAGGCGAGAAATTCCGCCTTCTCGAGCCCCTTCACGGAATGCACCATCTCCTCCTGTACGGACCGCGGCAGACAGCAGCTGAGGCCGTTCGGATAGATCACCGTGCCGGCGGCGTCCTCCGGTTCGAGCATGACATGGTGGTGATCGGCCGTGAAGCGGACGATTTTATCCTCTATCGACGGACAATACCGCACGCCCGTGCCGGTGATGGCCCCGCCGTACAAGGCGGAGTCCGCCAAATGGTCGCGGATGATCCGGTGGGTTTCGGGATTGGTGAACGTGAGCCAGCACGGCAAATCGGGGAGTTTGCCAGTGTTCCATGTGGAACAATCCGTATTATCTGTCCCGTTTTCCGTCCCGGATTCTCCTCCGGATGTGTTCCACGTGGAACAATTGGACGGGTCATGTTCCACGTGGAACACTGGACGCGGCATTTCGCCGTCCTGGCGCGTGCAGACGCTGAAATCGCAGGTGGACGCCTTGAGCCGCGGCGGTGTGCCGGTCTTGAGCCGGATAAGACGGAAACCGAGCCGGGCGAGCGAGGCGGACATTTCATTTACTGCGGGGCGTCCGTCGCCGCCGCTTTCGGTGCACTCTTTGCCGATCCAAGTCCGTCCCCGAAGGGTCGTGCCGGCGGTGATGACGACCGACCGGGCGAAAAAGGAGCCGTGATGCTCGGTTCGGATCCCGCGGCAGATGGCGTGGAGTTGGGATACCGTATCCGGATTTCCGTACCCCGCATCCGGATTTTCGACCCCCGCGGTCGGGTGGCTCGGGGAAGGGTCCGTCAGGATCTCGAGCGCGGCATCTTCCAATACGGTGAGGTTGGGGGTGGAAGCGACGACGCGCTGCATGCGCAGGGTGTATTCCTTCTTGGCGCACTGGGCGCGGGTCGCGTGCACGGCCGGTCCGCGGCTGAGGTTGAGGGTCTTCGCCTGCAGGGCGGTCGCGTCCGCATTGCGGCCCATTTCGCCGCCCAGGGCGTCCAGTTCGTAGACGAGGTGGCTTTTGGCGAGTCCGCCGATCGAGGGATTGCAGGGCATGCGCGCGAGGGCGTCCCGGCGCGCGGTGACGAGAAGGGTGGCGCACCCCATGCGCGCGGCGATAAGCGCCGCTTCGCTCCCGGCATGTCCGCCGCCCACTACGATTACATCATACTGTGTATTCATGGCTTGAATGGCTACTATTATAGCAAATTATCTACCGGTTTGTGAACAGTTTTAATTTTGTCGTTATGGGAAGCCATAAGTGAAGGAAAATCCCCTAAACAAGTTAAAAAGGCGGAATATAACATAAATCTAACAGGTGTCAAGGGAGAAGTTATCACTTCTTTTCAACATTTACTGACAAGTTATCTACAATGTAAACAAAAAGGGAGCGGTATCCCCATGCAAGTCGGGCGGAATCCAAAAGGGGGCTTGCCAAAGCGCGGCGGAAATGCTAAAATTATCCTCGTCTAACTTTTAGGAAGTTTAAGAAAGGAACAAAAGAATGGAAAAAGTCCATGTGGTATACGGCAGCACGACCGGTACGACCGAGACGATCGCGCTTCGGCTGGCGAACGATTTCGGTACGCGTGCGATCAACATAGCCGGGGCGGACGTTTCGGCGTTCGACGCGGAAGTCCTGCTTCTGGGGTCCTCGACGTGGGGTTGCGGGGATTTGCAGGACGACTGGTACGGCGGGCTGGATCTGCTCGGCAACCTCGATTTGTCGGGCAAAAAGGTCGCCGTTTTCGGGTGCGGGGATTCCGTGGGGTTCCCGGATACGTTCTGCGACGCGCTGGCGATTCTGGCGGATAAAGCGGTGGAACGGGGCGCGGAACTCATTGGACGCTTGCCGGCTTCGGCGTTCCCGGGTGTTTCCTCGCGCTGTCTGCAGGACGGCCGGCTTATCGGGCTGGCGCTGGACGAGCTGAACGAGCCCGGGGAAACGGACGGACGGATTGCCGCGTTTGAAGAGTCCGTAAGAAAGGACGCGGCGTTGTGAGGCGCAAGGCTTGTGTTTTGGCGACACAAGCCTTTTTCGTCCGTCTATTTTGGAAAACTCCATGGGGGATTTGGGAAAACCCCGTGGAGTTTTCTGTAAAAGCGTGCGGGTGACGCATTCGGGGGCCGTCGGCCGCAATTCAGTTTTGTGGAGTCCCCAAAATTTCAGCAGAACGTGCCGATCACGCTCTAAATACAGGGTTTGGGCGATTGGGCACATGTACTGGATGTCTCAGATCGTCCCGCGGGCCATCTAGCAGAAATCTCACCTTGTTTCGCCGGAACGGCCACCCCGTTGCGCCGGGACGGGCACATGAAAAGTTCTGGGAGAGTCCAGAATTCAGTTTTACCTCCCAAGGAGGCTCTTTTTTTGATATAATATACGGCGCAGGAGAATATGGCATGCATACGATATTGAATCATCCGCTGGTGAACCACCGGGTTGCGCTGATGCGCGACCAGGCTACGCCGCCCAAGCTTTTTCGTGAATTGGTGAACGAAATCACCACGTTTTTGGCCTACGAGGCGTTGAAAGACGTCCGCGTGAGGGAAGTGCCGGTCCAGACGCCCGTGGCGAAAACGACGGGGAAGCTGGTGGACGAACATGTCGTGCTGGTGCCGATTCTGCGCGCGGGGATGGGGATGCTGGATGCGATGCTGCATGTTTTGCCGTGCGCGAAAGTCGGTGTTCTGGGGATGCAGCGCAACGAGGAGACGGCCGAGCCCATCCCGTACTACGCGAAAGTCCCGCCGGCGAAAGGGGAGGAGCTGGCGATTGTGATAGACCCGATGCTGGCCACGGGCGGGAGCGCCTGCGACGCGGTCTCCCAATTGCACAAATTGGGCTACAAACGCGTCAAATTCCTCAATCTCGTTTCCGCCCCCGAGGGACTGGCCCGGTTCGAGAAGGAGCATCCGGACGTGCCGGTCTGGTCCGCGGCGCTGGACGAGCGGCTCAACAGCCACTACTACATCGTGCCGGGGCTGGGGGACGCGGGCGACCGCATTTTCGGCACACTTTAACGCCAGTTTATGGTATAATAAAGCCTGAAAGGTTGAGAACAGCGGCATGATGGCGTTTTTCCGGAGATTTCGCAATTCATTACGCCCGACAGTTGGCGGAGCATACGTCCCGCGGCGTGTGTTTGCGTCTGATTTGGCGGTCAAACGCCAAGACGATCATGCTGGGAAAGTCCGCGCATCGGTTTCGTTGCCGGCGCGTGGAAGTGTGGCGCTTTCACGTCTGCCCGTCTTGACGGAGGGCGAACGAACGGCTCGCATTCAACGGATGGCAAGTTATGACTTCTCTCCGCATAACTGACATTCAGGGTCTCTACGCGCAGGCGGAGTCGGCCATCAAGCGCTATGAGCGCGTCGGCCTCGACAATTTGGTTGCGGCGATCAATGAATTGCGCTATGCCGGCCAGCATGTCTTGGCGGCGGCCGCATCGGACGACGCAGAAGAGAAAACGAAACACCTTCTCCGTGCGGAACGCCATTGCGAACGCGCCCGCTATGATGCGCAGGAGTCTACGATTGTCGCACTTTTGGAAGGATTTGCAACGATTCGGAATCTGGAGCTCACGGATTCGGAATTGAAGGAGGTCTTGCCCGATTGGCAAGAAATGCTCGGAAGGGCAAGTCATGCGCAAAAATATCTCGCACAAGCGGGAAATGTCAAAAATGTCGCGCCGGAAGAACTTGACGGGGCGATTGCCGACTTGATGAATGCCCACGAAAAGCTGTGCGCGGTTGAACCGCTGATCATGGGGTTGCGTCAGAAGAAAATAGCCGCGATCGACGCCGCGCGGCAGGCGGAGGAGGATCGGCGTGTGGCGGCGGAAGAGATGCGGCAGAATGCGCAGCGAACGGAAGAGGATCGTCGCTATGTCCGTTCAATCATGCTGGCCTGGATTGGCTTGGTCGTCGGACTTCTTGGCTTTGCCGCCAGTGTCTTTGGCATAATCCTGGCGATGAAAGATTTGTAATTTGCACGACAATCCAAATGAATGCAATCACCAACCAAATAAGGAATAATATGCTCAATAAATTATTCAAGCTCGACGAAAACAAGACATCCGTGAAGACGGAACTCGTGGCGGGTCTGACGACCTTCATGACGATGGCGTACATCCTCGCCGTGAACCCGAACATCCTGTCCATCGCGGGCATACCGCGCGGCGGCGTTTTCGTCGCGACGTGTCTGGCGGCGTTCGTGGGGACGGTTCTCATGGCGTGCATGTCGAACTATCCGTTCGCGCTCGCGCCGGGCATGGGCCTCAACGCGTTCATGACGTTTGGCGTGTGTCTGGGGATGGGCTACAGCTGGCAATTCGCGCTGTTGGCGGTGTTTGTGGAAGGGCTTGTCTTCCTGGCCCTGTCGCTGACGCCCGTGAGAGAGGCGATTTTCAACTGCATTCCGTTTTCCCTGAAGAAGGCGGTGGCGGCGGGCATCGGCCTTTTCATCTGCTTCATCGCGCTGCAGACCTCGAAGATCATCGTGAACAACGACGCGGTCCTCGTGGGACTGGTCAGCTTCAAGAACGCCGCGTTCCACACACAGGGAATCTGCGCGCTTTTGGCGATAATCGGCACGTTTTTGACGGGTGTCATGATGACGAAGGGCGTCAAGGGCGCGATTCTCTACGGCATCTTCCTCACGTGGGGCCTCGGGATGGTCTGCCAGGCGACGGGAATCTACGTGCCGGACGCCGCGACGGGCTACTTCTCGCTCTACCCGTCCCTGACGTTCGACGGGATTTCCAACTCCTTCAAGGAATTCGGCACGACGGTCGGCGCGGTGTTCGATCCGGCCGGCTGGACGCACAAGGGCGACGCGAAAGTCGGCTGGGATCTCGTGAAGGGCCTGGACTTCTTCGTGGTCATGTTCGCCTTCTTCTTCGTGGATCTCTTCGACACGCTCGGCACGCTCATCGGCGTTTCGATGAAGGGCGGCTTCCTGACGAAGGAAGGCAAACTGCCGCGGATTTCGGGCGCGCTCTGCGCGGACGCGATCGCCACGTCGGTGGGCGCGGTTTTCGGCACTTCCACCACGACGACCTACGTGGAGTCCGCCTCGGGCGTCATGGTCGGCGGCCGGACGGGTCTGACGGCGCTGACGACGGCGTTCCTTTTCCTCGCGGCGATCGTTTTCGCGCCGATTTTCCTGGCCGTCCCGGGTTTCGCGACGACCCCCGCGCTCATCATCGTGGGCTACCTGATGCTCTCCTCCATCGCGGAAATCGATTTCAAGGACCCGAGCGAGTCGATTCCGGCGTTTTTGACGGTGGCGATCATGCCGTTCTCGTATTCGATCTCGGACGGCATCATGGCGGGCATCATCAGCTACACGTTCATCAACCTCCTCAGCGGCAAGGCGAAGAAGGTGCATCCGATCATGTACATCCTGACGGTCCTCTTCATCGCCAAGTACGCGTTCATGTAAAATCCGGGGCCGGAAGGAGCGGAGAGAATGGCCGGGAAAGCGCGCGCGGTTCTGGATAGCCTCCTGCACTGGATGCGGGAGACGGGGTTTGACTATGCGACCGACCTGGTCGCCGCGCTCGTCATTCTCGCCGCCGGTGCCTGCGCGATAAAGGTTCTTTCGAGCCTGCTGCGCAAAGGGCTGAACCGCACGGACGAACGCCATGCGCTCGCGGTGCGGTTTATCGTTTCCGTCATCGTGAAGTCCGCCTGGGCGGTGCTGATCGTGGTGGTTCTGGGCAAGCTGGGGGTCAACGTCGGCCCCCTGATCGCCGGTCTCGGCGTGACGGGGTTCATTCTGGGGTTCGCCTTCCAGGAGTCGCTCGGCAGCCTCGCGAGCGGACTCATGATCGCCCTGAACGAACCGTTCAAGGTGGGGGACTATGTGGCCGTCGGGGGATACGAGGGCACGGTCCTCCAGCTGGACATGATGGCCGTCACCCTCGCGACGCCCGACAACCGGCGCATCACGATCCCCAACAAGTCCGCCTGGGGGACGCCGATCGTCAACTATTCGGCGCTGCCCCTGCGGCGGGTGGACCTCACAATGGGCGTTTCCTACGATACGTCCATTCCGTTTGCAAGGGAAACGGCCCTCGCCGCCCTCGCGGCGGTTCCCGGCGTTCTGGCCGACCCCGCCCCCACGGCGGAAGTGAAATCGTTCGACGACAGCGCCATTACCCTCGCGATAAGGGGGTGGGTCGCGAATGCGGACTACTGGCGCGTCTACTATGCCGCGTCGCAGTCCCTGAAGGAGGCTTTCGACAAGGCGGGAATCGACATTCCCTTCCCGCAGATGGACGTGCGGCTGGTCGCTGGGAATGCCCCGCAAAACAATGTAAAAGGAAAATAAAATGGCAAAAGAAACCAAAAAAGAGATTCCGGCCGAGGGCGTCTACGATGCGCGGCAGTTGGGTTATCCGCGCATGGCGGTGCTGGGCGTCCAGCACCTCTTCGCGATGTTCGGGGCGACGGTGCTCGTTCCGCTTCTGACGGGGCTTTCCGTTTCGTCCACCTTGCTTTTCGCGGGATTGGGCACGCTCCTCTTCCACCTCGTCACCAAACGCATCGTCCCCGCCTTCCTGGGCAGTTCGTTCGCGTTCCTCGCGGGCTATTTCGCCTTGACGGGCATGAAGGGCGGCATGTGGGAAGGGCTCTCGAAGACGGAACTTCTCGCCTACGCCTCGGTCGGCGTGGTGGTGGCGGGTCTGATCTACGCCATCTGCGCCGGCGTCGTGAAATCCGTCGGGGTCAAGCGCGTGATGCGGTTTTTCCCGCCGGTGGTGACGGGTCCGATCATCATCGGCATCGGTCTGGTTCTCTCGCCGGTGGCGGTGAACAGCGCCTCGACCTGCTGGCCGGTGGCGCTCGCGGGCATTTTCGCGGTGCTGGCCGCGGCGATTTTCGGGCGGGGCATGGTCAAGATCGTGCCGATTCTGATCGGCGTGCTCGTCAGCTATGCGGTCGCGTTCGGGTACTGCAACGTCCTGAAGATGGGTCCGGCCATCGACTTCTCGCACATCGCCGCGGCGCCCTGGGTGGGGTGGCCCGTCCATCTGAACGAGACGGTGTTCCCGATCCTGGCCAAAGCCGGGGACAATCTCGGGCGCATCGTGAGCGCCATCCTGATCGTGGCGCCGCTTTCCGCCGCGACGATGATGGAGCACGTGGGGGACATTTCGGCGATCAGCTCGACGGTCAAGCGCAATTTCTTCGCCAATCCCGGCCTGCACCGCACACTTCTGGGCGACGGCATCGCCACGAGCCTCGCGGCGCTTTTCGGGGCCCCGGCCAACACGACCTACGGCGAGAACACGGGCGTCCTGTCCCTTTCGCGTGTCTACGACCCGCGCGTCATCCGGATTGCCGCGATATTGGCGATCGTCCTCGCGTTCTGCCCCAAATTCGCCGCAGTGATCACGACGTTGCCGGCGGCGACGATCGGCGGCGTCTCGTTCGTCCTCTACGGTATGATTTCGGCCGTGGGCGTGCGGAATCTCGTGGAGCACCAGGTGGACTTCTCCAAGCCGCGCAACATGCTCATCTGCGCGATTTCCATCGTCTGCACGCTCGGCATCAGCTTCTCCAAAGCAGGCGCGATCTCGTTCGAGGTCGGGAGCGTGCATCTTTCGCTTTCCGGGCTCGCGATCGGCGCGCTGATGGGCATCTTCCTCAACGCCATCCTGCCCGGGAAAGACTACGATTTCTCCGAGAAGGAGCCGAACATCAAGGACGCGGAACGCTTTGGCGGCGTCCCGGACCGGGCGGAATAGTCCGGGGCGTCCGCGGACTCCGGAACAAATCCCCACGGGGGAAAAGCAAAACACTACGGGGATTTGCGGAAAACCCCGTAGTGTTTTGTCCGGGAGGGTGGTCCGACCGGGCGGGGACGGTGCCTTTTCCCGTAAGGCGAGACAAGTCGGACCAAAACGCGAAAAACGGCGATTTTCAAAGAACGCTATTGGATACGCGTGCATTTTATGTTATAATAGTCGTATAAGCAGCAGGACGGGGCATGCAGCCCCACTAAAGAGAACGATATGGAAAAGAACAAAAAGAAAATTCGTATTACCGACACGACACTTCGTGACGCGCACCAGTCTTTGTGGGCGACGCGGATGCGTACGGACGATATTCTCAAAATCGCGTCCGAGATCGACGATGCGGGTTACTATTCTTTGGAATGTTGGGGCGGCGCCACGTTCGACGTGTGCATGCGCTTTCTGCGCGAAAATCCCTGGGAACGTCTGCGCCAGATCAAGGCGGTGTGCAAGAAGACGCCGCTCCAGATGCTCCTGCGCGGCCAGAACATCCTCGGCTACAAGCATTATCCGGACGACATCGTGGACCGTTTCGTGGCGCTCGCGTGCGAAAACGGCATGGACATCTTCCGCGTGTTCGACGCGCTGAACGACCCGCGCAACCTGGAGCAGGCCATCCGCAGCGTGAAGAAGTGGGGCGGCCACGCGCAGGGCACGATCTGCTACACGACCTCGCCGGTGCATACGGTCGCCAAATACGTGGAACTCGCCAAGGAGCAGGAGGCGATGGGCATCGACTCGCTGTGCATCAAGGATATGGCGGGCATCCTGACCCCGGGCGCGGCGCGCGAACTTATCGCGGCGCTCCGCAAGGCGCTCCCCGAAATGCCCATCCAGGTCCACTCCCACATGACGAGCGGCATGGCCGCGGCCATGTACCTGGCCGCCGCGGAAGCCGGCGCGGGCTGTCTGGACTGCGCGATTTCGACGATGAGCTCCTTCTCCAGCCAGCCGCCGACGGAAAGCATCGTCGCGATGCTGGAGTCCGAAGGCTTCGACACGGGCCTGGACCTGAAAAAACTCGCAAAAATCAACGCGTACTTCAAGGAACTCAAGAAAACACGCCAGCCGGCCTCCTCGCGCAAGGTCGAGCCGGTGGACGCGGGCGTGCTGATCCACGCGATTCCCGGCGGCATGATCTCGAACCTGCGCTCCCAGCTCGCCCAGCAGGACGCGCTGGACCGCCTGGGCGAGGTTCTGGAAGAGCTCCCCAAGACGCGCGCCGACATGGGCTATCCGCCGCTCGTGACGCCGACCTCCCAGATCGTGGGCGTGCAGAGCGTGCTGAACGTGCTTTCGGGCAAGCGGTATTCGATGATCACCGACGAGACGAAGCACTATGCCGCGGGCTACTACGGGCGCACCCCCGCACCAATCGAACCCGAACTGCGCAAGAAACTGTGCGGCGACCTCGAGCCGATCACGTGCCGTCCGGCGGACCTTCTGAAGCCCGGTCTCGTGGCCGCGGCGGACGCGATCCCGGCCGGCCTCATCCACGCCGAAGAGGACATCCTTTCCTATGCGCTCTTCCCTGAAGTCGCCCTCGGGTACTTCAAGTGGCGCAATACGGACCCCGCGAAGCGCGACCCCATCCCGGCCGACGTCGAACAGGCGAAAGCCGCGGCGGAAGCGCCGGCGGCAGCGCCTGCCGCGAAAAACGCCGCGCCCGCGGCGAACATTCCCGCCGGCACGCCCGTCGTCGCGCCGCTGAACGGGACCTTCTACCGCAGCGACGCGCCCGGCAAGGCCCCCCTGGCGGCGGACGGTGCCGCGGTCAAGGCGGGCGAGGCGGTATGCGTCGTCGAGGCGATGAAACTTTTCAATCCGATCAAGGCTCCGGCCGCCGGCAAGATCACGTTCCTTGTCGAGCACGGAAAACCTGTGACGAAGGGACAGGCAATCGCCGTGATTGCTTAAACAACGAAAGGGCGCGTGCCGCCAGAGAGGGTGTTGAACATGGAAAATGAGAGAGCGAAAAATCCGCGTATTCTTATTGTGACGCCTGAAATAACCTACCTGCCCGAGGGCATGGGGAACCTGGCGGGACGCATGTCCGCGAAAGCGGGCGGCATGGCCGACGTATCCGCGTCGCTCGTGGCGGCGCTGTACGAACTGGGGGCGGACGTCCACGTCGCCCTCCCGCACTACCGGCGCATGTTCCACGTCGAAACCGGCCAGCTCGTGGCGGACGAACTGCGCAAGTACAAGGCGCACCTTTCGGACGAGCGCATCCATCTGGCCGAGGACCGCTGCTTCTACTATCGCGACACGGTCTACGACCAGGGTGACGGGAACATGAAGCTCGCGCTTGCCTTTGAGCGCGAGGTCATCAATAACATCATACCGCGTGTGCAGCCCGACTTGATCCACTGCAACGACTGGATGACGGGCCTCATACCCGCCGCGGCCAGGCGGGAGGGGATTCCCTGCCTCTTCACGGTCCACAACATCCATACGCAGAAGGTCACCTTGGCGCGCATCGAGGACAGCGGAATCGACGCGGCGGAGTTTTGGCAGAACCTCTACTATACGTACCCACCCTACAACTACGAGGAGTCGCGCAACAACAACCCCGTCGATTTGCAGGCCTCGGGTTGTTTCGCCGCGCACTTCATCAACACGGTGTCCCCGACCTTCCTGCAGGAAATCGTGAACGGTTGGTTTTCGTTCATCCCGGACTCGATCCGCAACGAAATCCGCAACAAGTACAACGCCGGGTGCGCCGTCGGCATCCTGAACGCGCCGGATGCCACGGACAACCCCGAGACGGACGAGAAGATCCCCTACCGCTACGGACCCGACAACCATTGGGAGATGAAGCGGCTCGACAAACTCGCGCTCCAAAAGGCGCTCGGGCTGGAGGAAAACGCCGACGCGCCGCTCTTTTTCTGGCCGTCGCGCCTGGACCCCGTGCAGAAGGGTCCGCAACTGCTGACGGACATCACCTTCAAGTTCCTGGACAAGTATGCCAAGGAAGGGGCGCAGATCGCCGTCATCGCCAACGGTGCCTACCAGAAGCCTTTCCGCGACATCCAGGCGTTGCACGGACTCTCCAAGCGCCTGGCGGTGCACGACTTCGACGGACGCCTGTCGCAACTCGGATTCGCCGCGAGCGATTTCATGCTGATGCCGTCGCTTTTCGAGCCGTGCGGCCTGCCCCAGATGCAGGCGCCGATCTACGGGTCGCTCGCCGTCGTGCACAACACCGGCGGGCTGCACGATACGGTCGAACCCCTCGATTGGGAGAAGTCCACCGGCAACGGCTTCCGGTTCGACACGTACGATTCGAACGGACTCTTCTGGGCGATGGACCAGGCGATGGAATTCTTCCGTCAGCCGCGCGAAATCCGCGAACGCGAAGTGGCGCGCATCATGCGGGAGTCCATCAAGCGTTTCAGCCACGAGGCTTGCGCGAAGGAATACATCAAACTCTACGAAAAGATGCTCGACCGTCCGCTCGTCAAATAAGCGGGCGGAAGCAGGAATTCACGAAACATGGCGTGCGTGTATCAGAGAGTCGTGGCGGCCGTACCCCGCGTGAAACCGGGTGATATTTCGGCGAATCTCGCGGAAATCGTCCATTTGCTGGACGCGCCCGGGATGGCGGACGCCGCGGCCGCCGTTTTCCCCGAACTCTGCCTGACGGGCTACACCTGCGCAGACCTCTTTTACCGTCCGTCCCTGCTGGAGGCGGCCGAGTCGGCCCTGGCGGATCTGGTCCGGCAGACGCTTTCGCGCGACCTGCTGATTGTCGTGGGTCTGCCCGTGCGCCAGGACGGGCGCATCTTCAACTGCGCGGCGGTCCTCTACAAGGGCTTGAAGGGCCTCGTCCCCAAAAGCTACCTGCCCAGCACGCGCGAGTTCTACGAATCGCGTTGGTTCGCGACGGCCGGAGAACGCACGGCGGACGCGCTCGATTTCGCCGGCGAGAAGGACGTGCCTTTCGGGAACGACTTGGTGTTCGCCGCGGGGGAGGCGGTCTACGGCGTGGAGATCTGCGAGGACATGTGGACGGCGAATCCGCCTTCCACACGCCTGGCGCTTCAAGGCGCGAACATCCTCCTCAATCCGAGCGCCTCGAACGAAGTCGTAGGCAAGACGGAATACCGCCGCGCCCTTGTGACGGGCCAGTCGGCGCGCTGTCTGGCCGCCTACATCTACGCGGGGGCCGGTCCGGGCGAATCCACGACGGACCTCGTTTTCGGCGGGCACACCCTTATAGCGGAGAACGGCGCGCTGCTGGCGGAAGGTTCCCGCTTCTGCCGCGCTTCCCACCTGATCGCCGCTGACGTGGATGTCGATTTCCTGAACTACGAACGGTCGGCGAACTTCGCCTTCCGCCAGGCGGCCCGGACGACGGACCCCGTGCGCCGCATCGAACTGGGCGAAATGCCGCGGACGGTCGAGGGCCCCCTGCGGCGTCCGCACGACCCCCACCCCTTCGTGCCCAGCGCGGCGGACGACCGGGCGCTGCGGTGCGCGGAAATACTGGCGATCCAATCGACGGGGCTGGCCACGCGCCTGGAGGCCCTACGCTGCCGCACGGTCGTTCTGGGCCTTTCGGGCGGACTCGACAGCGCCCTGGCCTTGCTGGTCTGCGTGGAGGCGTTCGACCGCCTGGAACTGCCGCGGGACGGCATCCGCTGCTATTCGCTGCCGGGATTCGGCACGACGAAGCGGACGAAGAGCAACGCCGAAGAACTGTGCGCGGCGCTGGGCGTCCCGCTCGAGACGGTGGACATCTCGGATCTGGCCCGCCTGAATCTCGCCGAACTTGGCCGCGACGAGAGCGAGAAGGACGTCACCTACGAGAACGCGCAGGCGCGCGGGCGCACGTATTTCCTCATGAACAAGGCCAACCAGCTGGGCGCGCTCGTCGTGGGGACGGGCGACCTTTCGGAGCTGGCGCTGGGCTGGTGCACGTACAACGGCGACCACATGAGCATGTACGGCGTGAACGCGGGCGTCCCCAAGACGCTCGTGCGCTACGTCGTGGAGTGGTACGCGAACGAAAAGGACGCGCGCGCCCAAGCCCCTCTCCTCGGCATTCTCGCCACGCCCGTCAGCCCGGAACTCCTGCCCCCGACCGCGGCGGGCGAAATCGCGCAGAAGACCGAGGACAAGGTCGGCCCCTACGAACTCCACGATTTCTATCTCTACCACTTCCTGCGGCGCGGCGCTTCCAAGGAAAAGATCCGGCGCCTGGCGTACGAAACGTTCCCGGACTACGCCCGCGAGACCCTGGACAAGTGGCTGGACGTCTTTTTCGTCCGCTTCCGGACCCAGCAGTTCAAGCGCAGCTGCCTGCCGGACGGACCCAAGGTGGGAAGCGTCAACCTGTCGCCGCGTGGCGATTGGCGCATGCCGAGCGATTTGGCGGTTCTGATTTAATGGAGGCTAAGTAAGATGTATAGTGATTTGCCCCTGTGGCTTTCGCTTCTGTATATTGTGGGCGGCCTTGTCGCTTTGACCTGGTCCAGCGGAATCTTCGTGGACGGTTCAGCCGCGCTCGCGCGTCGGTGGGGCGTCTCGCCGTTCGTCATCGGCATGGTGATCATCGGCTTCGGCACGTCCGCCCCGGAACTCTGCGTGAGCGCGCTTTCGGGCATCGCCGGTCATGCCGACCTTTCCCTCGGCAACGCCTACGGCAGCGACAACTTCAACATCGCCGTCATCCTCGGCGTCGCCGCCCTGATACGCCCCCTGGTCGTGAAGCCCACGCTGGTCAAGTTTGGCGCGCCGCTTCTGACGCTCGTGTCCATCCTGCCGATGGCGCTTATTTGGGACGGACATCTCTCCCGCCTGGACGCGATCGTCCACCTGGCCGTTTTCGCCATTGTCCTGCCGCTCTACTGCTGGATCGACCGCGCGCCGACGCTTGAAAACGCGGAAGAAGCCCCGACCCCCAGGCAGCATGCGCTTCTGGTCGACCTCCTTATGGTCGTCGGCGGTCTCGCGGTCTTGATCGGCTCGAGTCACTTTCTCGTCTGGGGCGCGGTCGACCTGGCGCGCGTCTGCGGCGTGAGCGAACTTTTGATTGGCCTGACGATCGTCGCCATCGGAACCTCCCTCCCCGAACTCGCCAGCGCCATCCAGTCCGCGCGGCGCGGTCAGGACGAATTCGTGCTCGGCAACATCGTGGGCTCGAACTTCTTCAACACGCTCGCGGTCGTGGGCCTCTCCTGCACGATCAATCCCCCGGCGAAATTCTCGCCATACATCCTGACGCGCGACCTGCCGCTCATGATCGCGCTGTCGGCGTCCATCGCCCTGTTCGGCTACAACCGCCGCAATCCGTCCGCGAACGGCACGGTGACGCGCAAGGAGGCGCTTCTCTGGATTCTCGTCTACATCGTCTACACGGGCGTCATGCTCGTGCAGGAATCGCGGCCGGGGGTGTCCGCGCCGTGAAGCTCTCCGTCAAACTCGGTCTCGCCGTCCTGGCGGTCTATTTCGCCGCGGCGCTTTTCGGCGAAGCCGAGTACCGTCTGGCGCGCTGGCGGGACGTGACGCCAACCTACAACGAGGTCCGCATGGAGGCGCGCTACCTGCCGCCGTTCGCCCCGGCGCCGGACGGCACGCGCTACTGGTTGGGGACGGACAATCTCGGGCGGAGCGTGGCGCGGCGTCTCGTGCAGGGCGCGCGCATCGCCTTCCACGTCGGCATCATGACCTCGCTGATCGCGATTCCGCTCGGCGTCGTGCTCGGTCTGCTGGGCGGCTACTTCGGCGGCAAGACGGACGCGCTCGTCGTGTGGCTTTGCGCGACGGTCGCCTCCATGCCCGGGCTGCTCTTCATCCTCGCCATCTCCGTCGTCGTGGGCCAGGGCCTGCTCGGGATCTACCTGGGCATCGGCCTGACGACCTGGGTGGGCGTCTGCCGCACGGTGCGCGGCGAAGTGATGAAGCACGTCGAGCGCGCCTACGTGCAGGCCGCGCGGACGCTGGGCTACTCCCCCTGGCGCATCATGTTCCGCCATATCCTCCCCAACGTCGCGCATATCGTCCTCATCCAGTTTTCCATCCGCTTCCCGTCCGCCGTGGCGACGGAAGTCTTCATTTCCTTTCTCGGCATCGGCGTGCAGGGCGAACCCAGCTGGGGCGTCATGATCAACAACGCGCGCCTGCGCCTCTGGCAGGGCGTCTGGTGGGAGATGGCCTTCACGACGCTCGCGATCTTTTTGCTCGTTCTCGTGTTCAACCATTTGGCGGACTGCCTGCGCGACCGGCTGGACCCGGCCCTGCACGCGGAACGCTGAGCCGGCCAAGGAGGAGGCGCGTGTGAAGAAACTGTTCATTGTCGATTTGATGCCCTTTCTCTACAAGGGCCACTTCGTGTTCCTGCGCAATCCGCGCCTGACCGCGTCCGGTCTCAACACCTCCGCGCTCCTGGGTCTCGCGAACGGCCTCCTGGGCATCCTGCGCCGCGAAAAGCCCGACTACCTCGTCCTGGCGATGGACTCGACCGGCCCGACCTTCCGCAAGGAGGCCTATCCCCCCTACAAGGCCACGCGGCAGAAAATGCCCGAGGACCTCGCGGCCAACATCCCCTACGCGCTCGAGCTGGCGGACGCCCTGAACATCCCCGTCCTGCGCGCGGAAGGCTTCGAGGCGGACGACGTGATGGGCACCCTGGCGCGCCTCGGCGCGGCGAAAGGCCTCTCGGTCTACCTCGCCACCCCAGACAAGGACGCCGCCCAGCTCGTCGCCCCCAACGTCCGCCTCTACCGTCCCGCCCACGCGGGCGACGCGGCGGAAATCTACGACGAGAAGCGGGTCTGCGAACATTGGCGCCTCGCTTCCCCCGCCCAGATGATCGACTACCTCGCGCTCGCCGGCGACGCGTCCGACAACATCCCCGGCATCAAGGGCGTCGGCGAGAAGACGGCGGCGGACCTCCTCGCGCGCTTCGGCACCGTGGAAGGCATCCTCGCCCACGCCGCGGAACTGAAAGGCAAGCTCGCCGAACGCGTCGAGAATGGGCGCAAGGACGCGGAGATCTCCAAGTTCCTGACGACCATCCGCACGGATGTCCCCCTGACCCCGGACTGGGACGCGTGCCGGTGCGACGGCTTCGACCGCGATAAACTCGCGCACGTCTGCGCCAAATACGAGCTCACGCGCTTTGCCCGCGAAGTCCTCGCGCCGGCGGACGCGGCCGTGCTCGCCGTCCAGGCCGACGCGCCCCTCAAAACCCTCGCGGATGTCCCCCACGCCTACGGACTCGTGACCACCGAGGACCAGGCCCGCGCGCTTCTGGACGAACTCATGAAGGAGCCGCGCATCGCCTTCGACACCGAGACGGCCGCCTATGACGGGCATGACGCGACCGAGGCGCATTTCTGCAAGCTCGTCGGCTTTTCCTTCGCCGTCGCCCCGGGCCGGGCGTGGTACGTGGACGGCGTCTTCGTCGACCTCTTCCGTGCGCTCTTCGCGGATCCGTCGAAAACCTTCGTCGGCCACAACGTCAAGTTCGACGAGTCCGTCCTCCTGCGCTACGGCATCGGCTTCGCCGCCACGCCGCAGGACACCCTGCTGGCCCACTACTGCCTCGACGCGGCCGCGCGCCACGGCCTGGACACCCTCGCCGAGCAGGAACTCGCTTACCGCACGATCCCGATCACGGACCTCATCGGCGTCAAGGAGCGCGGCAAATCCCAGCGCTCGATGGCGGACCTCAAGCCGGAAGCCATTCGCGACTACGCCGCGGAAGACGCGGATGTCGCCCTGCAACTCGGCGCGAAGCTTTTCCCGGCCGTGGAGGCGGCGGGCTGCGCGAAGGCCCTGCACGACGTCGAGGAGCCTCTAGTCAAGGTGCTGATCGACATGGAGCGCGAAGGCGTGCGGCTCGACGTCGCGGCGCTCAAGGGCTACGGCGCCCGGCTCGACAAGGAGATTCTGGGCATCGTCACGAAAATCTCCGACTTGAGCGGACCCGGCTTCAACCCCGACAGCCCCCGGCAGTTGAGCGAACTCCTCTTCGGCAAACTCGGTCTCTCCACCGAGGGCATCAAGAAGACCGCCACCGGCGGCTATTCGACGGACGAGAAGTCCCTTTCCCGTCTCATGGGGGCGCACCCGATCATCCCCCTCATCCTCGACTACCGCGCCTGCGCGAAGCTGAAGTCCACCTACGTCGACAAGCTTCCCGCGCTCATAGACGCGAACGGCCGCATCCACACGACGTTCTCCCAGGCCTTCACCGAAACCGGCCGCCTTTCCTCGGCGAACCCCAACCTGCAGAACATCCCCATCCGCACCCCCCGCGGCAAGCCCATCCGCCGCGCCTTCGTCGCCCGCGACGCGGACCACGTGCTCGTCTCGGCGGACTACTCCCAGATCGAGCTGCGCCTGATGGCGGCCTTCTCCAAGGACGAATCCATGCTGCAGGCCTTCCGCGACGGGGCGGATATCCACCGCGAGACGGCGAGCCGCGTCTACGGCATTTTCCCCGAGGCGGTGACGCCCGAGCAGCGCGCGTTCTGCAAGATGGTCAACTTCGGCATCATCTACGGCATCTCGGCCTTCGGTCTCGGCCAGCGCCTGAAAGTGCCGCGCAAGGAAGCCGCGCAGCTCATCGACACCTACTTCAGGCTCTACCCGCGCGTCAAGGCCTACATGGAAGAGTCCATCGCCAAGGCGCGCGCGACCGGGTACGCCGTCACGGTCCTCGGTCGCCGGCGCACGCTGCGGGACATCAACTCCCGCAACGCCACGGCGCGGCAGGCCGCCGAGCGCGACGCCATCAACACCCCCATCCAGGGTAGCGCGGCGGATCTCATCAAGACCGCCATGGTCAATATCGACCGAGCCTTGCGTGCGGCGCATCTGCGCACCCGCTGCGTCCTCCAGATCCACGACGAACTCCTCTTCGACACGCCCCGCGACGAAGTCGGGCAGGTGAAGGCGATCGTCCGCAAGGAAATGACGACCGCCATCGATTTCGGCGTCCCGCTCGAAGTGAGCATCGGGGAGGGCGACAATTGGCTCGACGCGCACTAGCCTGCGCCCTGCTCGCCGCCCTCGCCGGCGCCGGACCCCGTGCGGACGCGGAGCCGGTGGTGGACGAAACCACGAACCGCGTCGACCTGGCGGCCCTCGCCGCCTGCGGAACCGGCGAGACGAACGGCTGGACCGTCTCCGGACTGGTGGCCTACGGCTCCGCCAACAAAAACTTCAAGCCCAACGTGTCGCTCAAGAAGGCGGACAGCTTCGCCCGGTCGCCCGACTTCGGCGCACCCATCCGCCGCATCGCCTTCGACGTCCGCTCCTCTTCGGCGAAGTACCGCCGCCTCACGCTCGTTTCGCCGGACGGCGCCCCGCTCTACACGTGCGACTATACGCACTTCGAGAGCAAGGGGGATTTTGCGCCCTGCGTCTATGTCCCGACGAATCCCGTCCGCCGCTTTGCCTTCAAGTACGACGGCGGCGGGCACAGCACCTCCTGGTCGATCGCCAACCTCGTCGTCGTGACGGGCGCGCCCGGACTCCAGCCCCCGACCGACCTTGCCGCGGCGACGAACGCGGCGTTCACGCGCCTTTCCTGGCGGCATGATGCGCGCACGGTCTCCAACCGCGTGGACATCTACCGCCTGGACGTGGCGGCTCTGGGCTTCACGAACGAGGTCCGGCGGTATGACCTCTCGTGCCTTGTCGCGCCATCCGGAAAGTTGACGGAATGCTCCGCCCTCGTCGAGCAGACGTTCGGCGGCGAACTCCGCGGCGAGCGGCTGTACCTGTCGGGCGACCATCCCGGCGTCCTGCGCCTTTCAACCTCGAATGATCGCGGCCGGCTGGTTCTGGCGCGCCCCGCCGCGGCGACCCATCTGCGGCTCGTCCTCGCCCGCGCCGGCACGAACGACTGCGACGAAACGACGCTCGCCTGGGGACTCCCCGCGCAGACGAACATCCTCGCCACCTTGCGCCTGGCGGACACCTTCCGCACGAACCTGTGCCCGCTCGCCGCGGCGAAGGGCGCGGCGGAACTCCATCTCTTCACCGCGCGCCGAAAGACCAACACCCGCCTGTTCGTCAAGGACCTCGCCTTCCTGTCCCTCCAGGAGACCCAGCACCGGCGCCGCCGCGTGCACACCGGCTTCGTGGCGCACGCCTCCCGCCTCGACGTGCGCGGACTTGCCGCGCGCCGTCCCCACATCTTCACGGTGACGGCGTACGCCGCGGACGGCGCATCCGCCCGTTCGGCGGACTCGGACGTGTTCTATCCGGTCCGTCCGCCCGGCTTTATCCTCGTCTTCGAATGACCCCGCCGCGCTTAGCCGACGCCCCCAAGCCACCCTTTTCGTGGTAGGGGCCGCAGTCCTCTGCGGCCCGCCGCGTTTTCGTCGTTGCCGTCG
>DBKW01000004.1 GCA_002298665.1 Verrucomicrobia bacterium UBA740
TTGGGCCCCACCGTCGTGTAGATGCGCGGTTTTAGACAGGATGGGCAGGATTGGCGGGACGCGTCGCGGGCGTCCCGTCCGTCCCGGTCGTCCCGTAACCATCCCTCTGCGTTCTCTGTGTGAGATATTTCTCGTCCCCGCTTTGCGCGGGAAGTAGAAAATGGAGAGGGCGGGGGATTATTTCGCGGACGCGTCCGGCAGGGTGGACTGGATGGCGACCAGGAGTTCGTGCGTTTCGCCCGGCCCCAGTTCGCGCACGGCTTTGGGCCAGGAACTGACGGGCTCGACGCAGACGAAGTGCCGCGCGGCGTCCGGCGGAAGGTCCTTGAACGTGCAGGCGTCGCCCGGATTCCACACGACTTCGTTGGCGTTGCCGCTGGATACGATGGCGATTGCGCGCTCCAGCCCCTGGTCGAGCAGGGCGAATTCGTGTTTGGGCTGCGCCGCGAGCGCGAAAACGTGGTCCAGCGCCCGGGTGACGGGCAGGTCGCCCGACTGCGTGCCGGTGGACATGTCCGCGGCGTTGACGTAGTCGAGTCCGTCGAATCCCTTGAGGAGGACGCGATCGCGTTCGCGCACGTTGAAATAGGGGTGGAGTCCGCAGGTGAAGGCGAAAGGTTCCGTCCCCGTATTCTTCGTGACGAGTTTGAGGGTCAGTTTCATGGAGAGGGTGACCGTCAGTTCGAGATCGAAATCGTGCGGCCAGAGCGCGCGCGTATTCGCGTCCGCGGCGACGCCGAGGGTGAGTTCCGTCATTTCCTCGGAATATTTCGTGCCGCGCACCTCGAAGAGCAGGATGCGTGCGAAGCCGTGCGGAACCATGCCGGGGATGGCGAGGCGTCCGAACTGGGGCCAGCAGACGGGAATGCCGCCATGCACCTCGTCCGCGCGATTGTAGGGGTGTTCCGGCGAAGAGAAGAGGACGGGCGCGTGTCCCGTGGGGCGGTAGGAGAGCGTGTTGGCGCCCAGGAGGGCGACTTCGGCGACGCCGTAGCGGTTGGCGAGCACGGCGACGGGCCGGCCTTTGTGGCCGGGGCGGAAGACGATCCGGCCGGGTGCGCCGTAGCGGGCTGAGAGTTCTTCGACGGTTTGGGAAGTTTTCATGGTTGTACCTCGGGTAGACGGTTATTTAGCCAGACAAAGAACGAGAACGCCCAGCAAAATGGCGGCGAGCGCCCACGCCTTGCGATGCATGTTGGTTTCGCGGAAGACGGCGCCGCCCACGAAGAAGGTGAGCACGACGCTCGCGCGGCGGACCATGCTGAGGATGGAAATGTGCGCGGCGGGGTCCGAGACGGCCGTGAAGTAGCAGGCGTCGGAAAGCGCGAGGAGGATGCCCACGCAGGGGATGGTCCAGCGCCACTGGAAGGGGTGGGCATGGGCGGAATGGCCGCGGCGCACGACGACCGCCACCGCGTAGACGAGCGTCATGCCGCCCAGAAACCACCAGAGAACCGTGGCGGGCGGCAAGCGGAGTCCCTGGATGAGGTGCTTGTCGTAGAGCGCCGAACAGCTGCCGAGCACGGTGCCGGCGAAGGCGAGGGCGATGGCGGGCGTGCGCCAGAAGTCCACTCCCTCGTGGGAGGTCGAGCGCGAGAAGAGGAAACAGCCGACCAACACGCACGCCATGCCCGCCGCCTGCCGTCCGTCGGGCCACTCGCCGAAGAGCAGGATGGCGCCGAGCAGCGTCCAGAAGGGGCCGGTCGCCCGGATCGGCGCGGCGCAGGTGACGGGGAGGGTGCGCAAGGCCAGGTAGGTGCACGTCCAGCTCGCGCCCACGAGGACGCTCTTCAGAAGGAGCAGGACGATCTGGTGGAAGGGGACAGAAATGGACGCGGCGAAAGTGCCGCGTCCAATCAGGAAGGCGGTGACCGCCAACCAACCGCTCAGCGTGCTCCCGAGCAGAGTCGGGAACACGGCGTTATCCTTAACCGACGCCTTCTTGGAAAGGTCGTAGAAGCTGAGGATGACGCATGAGGCGAGAATCCAGCCGAGCCACATCAGTCCTCAAGCGTCACGGCCGGCGCGATTTCGTCGAACGCCGTGACGGACGCGGTGTAGCCGCTCTTCGCTTTCGCGAGTTCGGCGCGCGCGGTCGGATACTTCGTTGCGAGCCAGTACGCGAGCACCGGCTTCTTCTCGGGGAACTTCGCCGCGAAACGGATGAAGAGGGCGCCCACGACGACGGCGATGGCCGCGTCCACGAGCTGGCGCGCGTGGAGGTCGTGGTACATCTTCCCGTCCGGATGGTTCTTCACGTACTCGATGGCGGAATCCAGGTCCGCGAGGAGGGCTTCGACTTCGACCTTCTCCTTCTCGAAGCCCGTCGTGTCCACGCCGGCGAAGACGTCCGCGACGACATCCTTGACCAGACCGCCCATGACGCCGGCGATGGCCGCGACGACCTGGAGCTGCGAGGTGCCCTCGTAGATGGAGGTGATGCGCGCGTCGCGCAGGTAGCGCTCGACGGGATAGTCCTTCATGTAGCCCGAGCCGCCCAGGACGGCGACGGCGCCGTTCGAGACGCGCATGGACATCTCGGAGGCGTAGTACTTCGCCATGGGGGTGAGCATCTTGTTGAACGCGGCGTAGGCTTTCATGCGCGCACGCACGGCCGGCGCCTCGGGGGTGCCCTTGAGGGACTCGAACTTCTTCGTGAGACCGTTCTCGAGGTCGACGCACTTGGAGGAGTAGTACGCGAGGATGCGCGCGGCCTGCAGATCGACGGACATGTCGCTCATGAGTTCGCGCAACGCGGGGAAGGTGTCGATCGTCACGCCGAACTGCTTGCGGCTGGCGCCGTATTCGCGTGCGGCGCGGTAGCTCGCCTCGCCGATGCCCGTGCCCTGCGCCGAAATGCCGACGCGCGCACCGTTCATGAGCGCCATGACGTAGGTGATGAGACCGCGCTTGCGCTGGCCGATGAGCTTCGCCGGCGCGTTGTCGAAGACGAGTTCGCAGGTCGGCGAGCCGTTGATGCCGAGCTTGTGCTCGAGGCGGCGCACCTTGACCTTCGGACCTTTCTCCACGAGCAGACAGCTGAGGCCGCGTCCGTCGGAGAACTCCGGCTCCGTGCGGGCGAGCACGAGCAGGACGTCGCCGCAGCCGTTCGTGATGAAGCGCTTGACGCCGTTCACGAACCAGTTGCCGTCCTTGTCCTGGAAGGCGACCGTCTTGACGCTCTGCAGGTCGGAGCCGGCGTCCGGCTCGGTGAGCACCATGGCGCCCGTGTAGGTTCCGTCGCAGAGTTTCGGCACGTATTCCTTCTTGATGTCCTCGCTCGCGAACGAGTTGATCGTCTCGGCGATGCCCTGGAGGCCGAAGATGTTCATGAGCGCGGCGTCGGCGCGGCTGACGATGTCGTTGCACGCCGTCAGGATCGTGCAGGGCATGTTGAGTCCGCCCAGATAGTACGGGATCGTGCAGCCCGAGAGGCCCGAGCGGCCCAGCAGGTCGATTGCGAGCTTGATGCCCGGCGCGTAGGTGACCGTGCCGTCGTCGTTGAGGACGTTGCCGACGCGGTCGGTCTCCTCGGCCGTGGGGGCGATGCGGTTGCCGCACACGTCGCCGCACACGTCGAGCGCGCGCTTGTAGTTGTCGATCGCCTCTTCGGCGGACTTCGGCGCGAAGTCGTATTCCTTCGCGAACTTGAAGTCCTGCTCGAGGAGCGTGGCGACTTCGGTCAGATCGAGCGCGTCGATCGTCTTGGCGATATCCGGATTGTCTTTGTAGAAATTGCTCATTTTGTCACTGGGCCTTTCCCTTGATGGCCTTGATCATTTTCGGAACGACGACGTTGAGGTCGCCCACGATGCCGTAGTGCGCGATCTGGAAGATCGGCGCGTTGGGGTCCGTGTTGATGGCGATGATTTTCGCCGAATCCTGCATGCCGGCGAGGTGCTGGACCGCGCCCGAGATGCCGCAGGAGATGAAGAGCGCCGGGCGCACCGTCACGCCGGTCTGGCCGATCTGGCGCTCGTGTTCGCAGTACCCGAGGTCGACCGCGGCGCGGCTGGCGCCCACGGCGCCGCCCAGGGCGTCCGCCAGTTCGAAGAGCTGCTTGAAGTTCTCCTTCGAGCCCACGCCCGCCCCGCCGGCGACGATGATGCGCGCGCCCTTGAGGTTGATGGACGAGTGGCGGCGGATGATTTCCAGCACTTCGACCGGGATTTCGACGCCGGCGAGATGCGAATCGTGTCGCACGAGTTCGCCCGTGCGGCCGGGTTGCGGGTTGAGGGGCTTCATGACGCCCTCGCGCACGGTCGACATCTGCGGCCAGTTGCGCGCGTTGACGATGGTGGCGATGATGTTGCCGCCGAACGCCGGGCGGATCTGCATGAGGCAGTTCGGGAAGACTTCCTTCGTCTTCCGGTCCTCGTAGTCCGCAATCTGCAGGTCGGTGCAGTCCGCCGTGAGGCCGCAGCGGAGCGCCGAAGCGACGGCCGGGGCGAGATCGCGCCCGATGTGCGTCGCGCCGAAGATCACGATCTGCGGATGACACTCTTTGATGAGTTCCACGAACGCGTGGCGGTAGGCCTTGGAGCGGTAGACCTTCAATTCCGGGTCCTCGACGAGGTGCACGATGTCCGCGCCCGCCTCGAAGAGGTCCTTGGCGAGGCCTTCGACGCCGGCGCCCATGAGAACCGCGCCGAGCTTGACGCCGAGCTTGTCCGCCAATTCGCGGCCCTTGCCCAGCAGTTCGCGCGGCACTTCGCTCAGCTTGCCGTCTTCCTGCTCGGCGAATACCCAAACTTCACCTTTGGATCTGTCCATTTCCGAAATCTCCTTCTCTTAACCGATGGTATGGTCGGCGATGAGTTCGCCGACGAGCGCATTGATGCCCGCGTCGTCCGCCGACACTTCCTTGTAGGCGCCGCCCGCAAGGACGACCGAGACGATCTTGTTCACGCTGGTGGGGCTGCCGGCGAAACCGCAGCGGTCCGCCTCGCAGCCGCAGTCGTCGCACGAAAGCTGGCCGATCGCCAGATCGCCCGCGAGCGCCGCGCCGCCGTTCTCGACCGGGGCCTTGGCGTTCTTGTACTTCATCACGCGCTTCACGTTGAACGGACGCAGTTCGCCGAACGCTTCCGTGACGGTGAAGAGGGCGGGGAGCTTGACGCGGTCGCGTTCGATTCCCGTGCCGATGTCGCGCGTGGCGAGGGCGTAGTCGCCGTCCATCTCAAGGTTGGTCAGGTAGGTGACCGCGGCGTATTCCAGCTTCTCGGCGATCTGCGGACCGACCTGCGCGGTGTCGCCGTCGATCGCCTGGCGTCCGCAGAAGACCATGTCCGGATGGAACAGTTTCACGGCCTGGGAGAGGATGTAGCTCGTCGCGAGCGTGTCGGAGCCGGCCGCCTTGCGGTCCGTCAGGAGGTACGCCTTGTCCGCGCCGCACATGAGCGCCTCGCGCAGGATGGCGCACGCCGCCGGCAGGCCCATTGTGACGACCGTCACCGTGCCGCCATGCTGTTCCTTGACGCGCAGCGCCGCTTCAAGCGCATTGCGGTCCTCGGGATTGAAAATCGCGGGAAGCGCCGCACGGTTGATCGTACCGTCCGCCTTCATGGCCTGGCCGGTCACTTTCTTCGTATCCGGGACCTGCTTGATGCAGACCACGCAGTTGTAACCGCCTTCGCGGCCTCTTGTATTCGCATTCATAACAATGTATTATACCAAACTTTGATTCAAAAGGAAAGTGCATACAGAGGCGGCGGGAGCCCGGGAAAAGAAAAGAACGCGCCGCGGTCTTTCCGGACCGTGGCGCGTCTCCCTGAAGGGGGTACATCCTTATTGGATATCAATCTTCTTGGCCTGTGTCTCAGGGCGTTTCTTGACCTCAACGGTCAGAATGCCATTCGCCAATTTCGCCGATAGTGTCGTGAGATCGGCCAGTTCGGGCAAATCCGCGCTCATGGCGTAGTTGGCGCGCTCGAATTCCGTCGCGACCGGACGGAATCCGGCCGGATTCTGGTATTTCGAGTGTGTTTTCAAGGTGAGTGTCTTGCCTTCGACGTGCAACTCGGCCTCATCCTTGCCGATACCGGGCAGTTCGACCTTCAATTCATACGCATCCGGCTTTTCGGAAAGCACCGCAACCGGAACCAGAAATTTCTCTTCGCTCATTTCAAGACTCCTTTCTCCTTTTCAGCGTTAGTCCGCGATTTCGATATGCCGTACCGTCTCTTCCACGACTTTCGGCAACTCCACGCGGAGGATGCCGTTCGTGAACTTGGCGTTGGCCTTCTCGGGGTCGACGCGGAAGGGCAGTTCCAACCGGCGGCTCCATGCCGGACGCACCTCGACCTCATGGCCGGCGGCGTCCTTCACCACGGCGGGCTTGTCCGCCACTGTGATGGCCTGGGGCTCAAGCGTCAAACTGACGTCCTTGCCCGTCCGACCCGGCAATTCCAAATCGACAATCGCCGCATCTTCATCCAAAAAGACATTGACGGGAGGAAAATGGCCCGCGGCACGCGCCCGCATGCTCTTGAACGCCCGGCTATCGACATCCAGCAACTCGTTCAGGAACCTCCACGGATTCACATCTACCAATGTACTCATTTTTGTTCTCCTTTCGTCCGCTTTGCGCGAACGCCCTCTATTACGCACATGCCGTGCCAAGGCGACGGAAGGGGTTCCGGCGGACAAAGTGCGCCAACTTGTCCCAAAGTGTGCCCGTTTTGTGCCGGGCGGTGGGCGGGTTGCCCGCCTAGGAGCGCGGATGCACGAGCGGCAATGTCAGCCGGAAGGTCGTGCGGGCGCCCTGGATGGACTCGACCGACGCCGTGCCCCCGTGGAGGAGGGCGATGTGCTTGACGATGGCGAGTCCCAGCCCGGTACCCCCGAGATTGCGGCTGCGGGCCTTGTCCACCCGGTAGAAGCGCTCGAAAATGTGCGGCAGATGCCGGGCCGGGATGCCGATGCCGTAGTCCGTGACCGAAAGTTCGAGTTTATCGCCGTTTTTGCGCGCGGCCATGTCGATACGGTCCGAGCCCGAGTAGCGCAGGGCGTTTTCGATGAGGTTGACGAGAGCCTGCTCCAGGAGGTCCGAATCGCCGCGCACAATTGCGCTTTCCGCATAGGTCACGCGCAGTTTCACGCCTTTTTCGGCGGCGCGGGGTTCTTCCAGGTTGCGGACTTTCTCGACCAGGTTGAAGATGTTGATATCCGAGAAATCGCGCGGATTATGCTCCATTTGCTCGTTTTCGATGCGCGCGAGCGACAGGACGTCCTTGGCGAGCACGTTCAGCCGGGAAGCTTGCGTGCGGATGATCCGCCGCAGGTCCGCCCGGTCCTCGGCGGTCAGGGACTCGGCGTCGTCCATCATTTCCACGGCACCGAGTATGGCGGTCAGGGGGGTGTGCAGTTCATGGGTGACGTTCGAGGTGAAATCGCGCCGAAAAGCCTCGTTTGTGCGGGCGGCTTCCAGCTGGACGGCCTGCAGTTCGACCCGCGTGGCCAACCGCCGCGTCAGGAAGAAGATCAGAATGACGCCGCAGGCGCCGATGATGGCCGCCGCCGCGAGCCCGTTCCGCGCCAGCTGGACCGGCCGGGAGACTTCGTTGTAGGGTACGGCCAGGCGCACGACATGCCTGCCCACCCGCCGGGCGCAATAGAGCCAGTAGGACCCCATCGTCGCCGATCGGCGGACGACGACACCTTCCTCGCGTGTCCAGGCCTGCTGGATTTCCGCCCGGTCGCCGTGGTTGCCGTTCGTGTTGTCCGTATCCACCAGAATAGCGCCCGATTTGTCCACGATCGTGACGCGGATGCCGCGTTTGCGCTGGGCTTGGCACCACGTGACGATTCGGTCCTTCGCCCCCCGTTCGAGCAGGGGTTCCAGGACGTCCGCGGCGCTTTCCGTCTTTTCGCGCACATCCTCCTCGATGAGATGTTCGACCGTGGCGCGAAAGTTCGCCGTCTGGTAGAGGAGAATGATTCCGAAGACGATGATGCCCAAGAGCGCCGCGCTCGCGATATACCAACTTCGCCGTGCTGTCATGGGAACCATTCTCCTTCCTTATATATATATATTAGGCGGCGGACGGCGGTCAGTCCGCCTTCCCGTGGCGGCGCATCTGCCGCGTTTGGGGCGGGTCGATCACCTCGACGGCCGGGGCGGCCGCGGCGTTTTTCGCCGATGCGCGGCGAATCAGCCACATCTGGACGATGCTCAGGACCTGCGAAACCGTCCAGTACAGCGAAAGGGCGGACGGGAACGAGTAGAACATGACGAGCATCATGACCGGCATGACGACCATCATCATGCGCTGCTGGCTCTTGTCGCCCGTGGACGGGGTGAGGGCGCTTTGGAGCGCCATCGTGGCGGCCATCAGAATCGGCAGGATGTTGAGTCCGCCGAACGGGAACCAGGAAGCGAAGAGGCCTTCAGGCTCGGAAAGGTCGGGAATCCACAAAAATCCGGCGTACCGCAGCTCGACCGCCGCGCGCAGGACGTTGAAAAGGGCGATGAAGACCGGAATCTGCACGAGCATGGGCAGGCACGAGCTCATCGGGTTGACCTTGCGGTCCTTGTAGAGCTGCCAGGTCTCCTGCTGCAGGCGCTTGGGGTTGTCCTTGTATTTCGCCTGCAATTCCTTCATCAGCGGCTGGATTTCCTGCATTTTCTTCATGCCCACGGTCGATTTGTGCGTGAGCGGCCAGAAAAGGAGGCGCACGAGGATCGTCAACAGGATGATCGCCACGCCGTAACTCGGGATCCAGTCGTTGAACACGTTCAATACCCACACGAGCGGGTAGCAAACCCAGCGCCACATGCCGAATTCCATGACGTCCTTCATCCCCATCTCCCACAAAAGCGCCTGCTTCTTGGGTCCGACGTAGAACGTGGAGGTGCGCACGGCGGGGGCGTTTTCGTAGACCGCCGCGGCGGCGAGGCGTTCGGGACGGTAGGTCGCCGCCTGCCCGTCACGCGTGATACGGGCCTCGAAACCGGCGTTGACCGCACTGGATTCGACGAGCGCCGTCACGAAAAAGCGGTCTTTGAGGGCAATCCACTTCTGGGCGCCCGGGTAGTCCAGGCGCGTCGCCAGGGGAAGTCCCGCGGCGTTTCCGCCCCCGCTGCACCCGAGCGAGCTGCCCACCAGGTAGCTTTTCAGCGGGGAATCGTCGTCGTCATGGTGCACGACCGCCCCGCCCTTGGCGTCCATCGCCCAGCTGTCGACGGAAAGCAAATCGTTCTTGCTCGCGCCCATGGCCATGGACCCGAGCGACAGCGTGGTGCGGCCCGCCGGGGCGGTGCGGAACGTTTCCTCGAGTTCGACCCGGTAGCCCGGCTGGAGCGTGTAGGTGCGCGTCGCCGCGGCGTTCACGAACACCACCGCGTTGGAGGTCAGCGTGCGGACCTCGTACGCCGCGTTCGCGGCAAGTCCGGCGACGCCTTCGAGCGCCCCCAGCGGCGCGGAACTGTAGTCGAAAACGAGCGCCGGGTTCGATTCCGAGACCGCCCCCCGGTTGCGGGCATACTCCTTCAGCGTGGCGTTCTTGACGACCGCGCCCCAGGAGGAAAGGGTCAATTTGAGTTCGCCGTTCTCGAGAACGACCGTCTTTTCGGGGACGTTCGGCACGGAAACGGACGCTTTCGGCGCGTTTTCGACCGGTTTCGCTTCCGCCGGGCGGGCCGGGAGAGGGGCGGGCGCGGCGGTTTGTGCGGCGAGAGCCTGTTCGGCGGCCGCTTCGCGGGCTTTTTTCGCGTCCCGCATGCTGTTGAAGATGTAGAAGGCCAACACGAGGCCCAGTACGATACAGATGAGTTTTTCTGACTTGTTCATTTAACCGGTTCTTTCGTAAAATCGTTTCGCCACCGTCCGGGCGGGGGGACGGGGTCGTAGCCTTGCGCCCCGAAGGGATGGCAGCGCAAAAGCCGCCACAGCCCCAGAAGAAGGCCCTTCGCGGCGCCATGCGTCCGCAGCGCCTCGATCATGTAATGCGAGCAACTGGGCTCGAAACGGCAGTTTCCGCCCAAAAACGGACTCAAAACCACCTGATAGCCGCGCACGGCCAATATCAACAGCGTGCGCACAGCTGCCTCATTTCCGCCAAAACGTCCGCGCAGGTCTTGTCCCGAATCGCCGCGCGGGCGATGAATACCCAAACCACCCCCCGCGGCGCTTCGTCCGCCTTCACCAGAAGACGGTACGCCTCGCGCATCAGGCGCTTGGCGCGGTTGCGGTCCACCGCGTCGTGGAACGTCCGCTTGGAAACGACAACGCCGGCCAAACGGTCGGCGTCATCCGCGGCCAGATGCCACGCGACGAGGAGACGCCCGCGGCGGGCGCGTCCCCGGTCGAAGACGCATTTGTAGCGCGTCCCGGGCAGTCGCGTGGACATCCGCGTCCTTAGACCTGGGTCAAACGCTTGCGACCCTTCGCACGGCGCGCGGCCAAAACCTTGCGCCCGCCCTTCGTCGCTTTGCGGGCGCGATACCCGATTTTCCGTTTCCGCTTGATCTTGGACGGTTGCCATGTCATCTTCATGATACTCTGTTCCTTTCAACTGAAATGAAATACTAGCCGCATATTTTATCATAAAAGCACCTCCTTCTGCAAGTACCTTCTGCAGAAAAAGGCGTATTTTTCGGCTAAAGCGGCCAGCCGGGCGCCGCGGATTACTTCTGCGGCTCGAATTCGTCCTTCCCGACCCCGCAGACGGGACACACCCAGTCCGCCGGCAAATCGGCGAACGCCACCCCGTCGTGTTCCGCCGGATCGTACACATACCCGCACACCTTGCATACATATTTCATGGTTTTTCTCCTTTATGTTCAAGAGGATATACAGGATACAGTATACACTATTTGCCCCGCCGCGTCAATCGTCCCGCGGGGCGTTAGCCGGGGGGCTTTACAAACAACACCAAAAATGTTATCCTATACTCATATGATGCAGAGCAGAGAGAGCACGAATAAGATGAATATGAAACTTACGCTGGCTTGTTTCGCGGTCGCGGCGTCCACTCTTGCCTGGGCGGACGCCTTGCAGTGGCAAATTACGGAAGGCGTGAAGAGCAATCTGCCGACGCCGGTCAAGGAAGAGATCCGTCCCGCCGCGACAAACGGAACCGCCGCGGCGAAAGAGACCGCCGCGGACGCGGCGGACGCCGACGCCTTTACCCTGGGCGAGAAGGAGGAGATCCTCAAGGCGTGCCGCGACCTGGGCATCAATATCGACCCGTCCGCGGCGGACGGCATGCTGGGGACCGTGAAGAGCGGCGGGAAGGACGGCGAGAAGATCATCTCGACCGGCACGGTATCCTGGGAGATGATTCTGGACGCGGCCCAGCGTGGCGGCGTCTATGGCGGGCTTTTCACGACCTACAACAACCAGCGCGACGAAACGGACTTCAACCTGCGGCGCAAGACGAAATAGCGGTT
>DBKW01000034.1:0-1149 GCA_002298665.1 Verrucomicrobia bacterium UBA740
GGGTATGGACAGGGGGTTCCGCAGGGGGAAAAAGCCCCTTGCCCCGGACGAGGGCGGGTCGAGTAAGGGGGTAGGGAGGGGCGGCGGGTAGACGGAACACCGGGGACATCCGGGACGGACGGGACAGCCCCCCCGCCCCTTGTCCGCCGAATCAACCGCCCAGGGGTTCCGTGCGCACGAAGGCCGCGAGGGCGTCCTGCCAGGCGGGGGTGCGGTAGCCGAGGAGGTTGAGGACGCTCTTCTTGAGGGCCGAATTGGCCGGACGCGGCGCCGGACGGGGGAATTCCGCCGTCGTACAGGGCACGATTTCCCGGGTGAAAGACGGCACGAGGCACTTGATTTCGCGCGCGAAGTCGTACCACGTGCACTGTCCCTCGCAGGTTCCGTGCACGATGCCGCTGACGTCCGGCTTCGTCAAAAGGAACGCAATGACGTCCGCCACCGCGTCGCAGCTCGTGGGATTGCCGCGCTGGTCGTCCACCACCTTGAGGGGGGCGCCGGGCTGCGACCCCAACTTCGCCATCGTATGCACGAAACTGGGTCCGCCCGCCCCGTACAGCCAGGCGATGCGCAGGATGACCGCCTCGGGCCGGATCATCTGGATCATCTGCTCGCCGGCGAACTTGGACGCCCCGTAGACCGTCCGCGGACGCGGCGTATCCAGTTCGCTCCAGGCCCAGGGTTCGCTCGGGGGTTCGCCCGAGAAGACGTAGTCCGTCGAGATGGCGATCAGCCGCGCCCCGCAGATCTTCGCCGCGAGGGCGACATTGCGCGAACCGTCCTCGTTCAGGCGGAAAGCCCGCGCCCGGTCGGTTTCGCAGTCGTCCACCTTCGTCATCGCCGCGCAATGGATGATGACGTCCGGCGCGGCCGCGGCCGTCTTTTCGGCGAATGCCGCGTCGTCCGTAATGTCCCATTCGGGCAAATCGGCGACGATGACCTCGTCCGCGGCGAAATGCCGCTGGAGCGTGCGCCCCAACATGCCCTTGCCGCCCGTAATCAGTATCTTCACGTTTCTCCTTATGTTTCGACGGACCACATTATAGCATTTCCGGCTTGGGGGGACAATAAAAGAAGGAACCGGCTGGCGGGGGGCGGCCGTTCCGGCGCAACGGCATCGCCGTTCCGGCGCAACGGGGTGGCCGTTCC
>DBKW01000034.1:1187-15483 GCA_002298665.1 Verrucomicrobia bacterium UBA740
TTCCGGCGCAACGAGGTGGCGGTTCCGGCGCAACGAGGGGGGAAACTTCCGCATTTTCCGCACGGTTGACAGCCCGCGCGGTTGCTATTCCGCACGGGGAAACAAAAAGGAAGCGCCGCGAACGCGGCGCTCCCCTTTTCATCTTTCCGTTCGACGGACGGCTTACTTGTTCGTAAGCGCCGCAACGCCCGGGAGGGTCTTGCCTTCGAGGAATTCGAGCGAGGCGCCGCCGCCGGTCGAGATGTGGGACATCTCCGGGGCCTTGCCGCTCTTCTTGACCGCGCTGACGCTGTCGCCGCCGCCGATGATCGAGACACCGCCATTGGCCTTCACGCCGGCGACCGCGTCGCACACGCCGAAGGTGCCCTTGGCGAAGGGCGGGAACTCGAAGCAGCCCATCGGACCGTTCCACACGACCGTCTTGGCCGGCTTGATCGCCTCGGCGAAGAGCGCCACGCTCTTCGGGCCGATATCCAGGCCGAGCCACCCGTCCGGAATGTCGCCTTCGCACACCTTGATCTCGACGTCGCTGGCGTCCTTCGTTTCCGGGAACTTGTTGGCGATGACGCTGTCGACCGGGAGGAGGATCTTCACGTTCTTCGCCGCGGCCTGCTCGAGCATTTCCTTGCAGTACGCCACCTGGTCGTCCTCGCAGAGCGAATTGCCGATCTTGAAGCCCTGGGCCTTCTTGAAGGTATAGGCCATGCCGCCGCCGATGATGAGCGTGTCGACCTTGTTCAGGAGGTTCTTGACGACCGCGAGCTTGTCCGAAACCTTCGCGCCGCCCAGGATCGCCACGAACGGACGCACCGGATGCTCGACCGCGTCGCCGAGGAACTTGAGTTCCTTCTCCAGCAGGAAGCCCGAAACCGCCGGCTGGATGTAGTCCGCGATGACCGCCGTGGAGGCGTGGGCGCGGTGCGCCGTGCCGAAGGCGTCGTTGCAGTAGATGTCGCCGTAGGAAGCGAGCTTCTTGGCCATTTCCTGGCGCGCGGCCTTGAGCGCCGCCTTCTTGGCCTGATACTCCTCTTCCGTCAGGTGGATGCCCTTCTTCGGGTCGTCCTTCTTGACCTTGCCGTCCTCGGCCTTGTAGAAGCGCGTGTTCTCGAGAAGCACGACTTCACCCGGCTTGAGCGACTTGACGATGTCGTCCGCCGCCAGACAGTCCGGCGCGAACTTGACTTCCTGCCCGAGCTTTCTGGAGAGCTCTTCCGCGACGGGCTTGAGGCTGAATTCCGCCTCGTAACCCTTGCCTTTCGGACGCCCGAGGTGGCTCATGAGAACCAGGCTGCCGCCCTGTTCCAGCACATACTTGATGGACGGAAGCGCCGCAACGATGCGGGTATCGTCCGTAATCTTGCCGGAGCCGTCCTTAGCCATCGGCACGTTGAAGTCCACGCGCATCACTACACGCTTGCCCGCCAACGGCACGTCGCGAAGAGTCATCTTATCCATGTTATACCTCTTATCTTTGTTAGACTGTCAAAAGGAATTACTGGGCGATCTTGTTGAGCTTGAGCTGGGCACGGCTCTTCTTGCGGTCGGCCGTGTTCTTCTTGATGATGCCTTTCTTCACGGCCTTGTCGAGACCCGAGACGAACTCCTTGAATTTCTTCTCGGCGGCGTCCTTCTCGTTCGCGTCGGCGGCCTTGAAAAGCTTCTTGTGCGCATCGTGCAGCTTCGCTTTCGCGACCGAGTTGCGCTTGTTCGCCTTTTCGTTCTGACGATCGCGTTTGCGTGCGGCGCGACCACCTTTGATATTTGCCATATTGTTCCAATCTCCTGTTTTCGGGATGTTATGAACCTATATTATACACTTTTCTGACCAAAGTATGCAAGAGGGAAATTGCGGGTCGCGGCTTTTTTATCTTCTTTTTGCCCTTTTTGCTCCCCGCGACACCCTCCGCACCCCGCCCGCCGCGGCACTTTCCCCCGCGAGGGCTCCCCAAAATCCCCACGGGACTTTCCCAAAATCCCCGTAGTGTTTTGTCTCTCTCCGTGGAAGGAGGCCTACACCGGGACGCAAGCGGACGGGGTGTCTCGTGTGGCGGTTTGAAGCCGACTTCGAAAGGATTGATAAGATAGACAGAATTTCTCTCCTGGACTGATGTCAAAAACACAAAACCTATATAAGGTTAAGGGCGCGCAAAGCAGGGCAAAAAGTGGAATGTGCAAAGAAGGCATTGACTCAACGCGCACAAAATGTTATACTTTCACATGTCATGTGGACGAGTGTCCCGGACAATGATCTTTGATATAGGCGACAAAGTCTCCTTTGGAGCTCTGTCGTCTCGATAATGTGCGTAAGCGCATTCATTGCTTCAGTTGAAAACTGGTAATTTCCGACAAGGGGCGAAGAATGTGGCTACGCAGGGTGCATTTACGCATCTTGCGTGTCCGTTCCTCCTATTTCTTGTCGGGTCTACCAGTACCTCAACTGAGATATCAGGTTCGAGACACGCATCTTTCTACCGCGGAAGGTGTGTTCGTCTGTCAAGTACGCGGCACATGAAAGGTATGAAAGACCATGAAAAAGCTAGTCGTATCGGCGATGCTCTTGGGCATGACCGGGGTTTGCGCCGCCGCCGAGAAATATGAACCGCGAACCTATTGGGACGAAGGGGACTACTCTTCCTCCTCTTTCTCTTTCGCATCCACCGCCGGCAACGCGTCATCTGTCCGCTTTTCCGTAGGCGGTTCGTGGGATCATTACATCAACAAGATTGCGGGAATCAGCCCGGATGATGTCGCGTCGATCGATCTCGATATCAGCATCCGCATACTGGAAAAAGAGCGTTTCACAACCTTCCTCAATATTGGCTACTCCTTCTCGCCGGATCAGGAGCTTGGGAGTGCATCCTTCGGAGGTGTGACAGCCAAGCTGAAATCCTACCGCAATGCCCTGCGTGTCACGCTGCAACCTGAACTCGCCATTACGGATCGTCTGTCTTTTGGCTTGAACTTGGGCGTGCAGGAGAGCTGGTACCACGCCAAACTTTCGGTGGGCGACGCGGCAGGCTCGTGGGGGTTGTCCGGTTCCGACAACTATAGCGCCTTCCAGGGCATAGCCGGCGCCTATTTGCTCTTCAAATTCACCGACAATATCGGCGTGAGCGTGTTCTGCGATTATGCCTACGGACAGAAGATCAAAGAAAATATCTATGGTCTCGACGCCAGTTTCCGTCCTGACATGTTGGCGGTCGGCGGCAAATTGGTGTTTTTGTACTAAGTTGACGGAGACAGAGTGGCACAGGGTTGTGCCACAGCGCAAAACGGGCGCTCTTGCCGCGAAGACGGCGAGGGCGCCTTCTTATTACATATTTTGTACATTTTCGCTTTCCGGCTTACAGAAAACGGTCGGCAAACCCCGCGTTTTGCGTTTTCGGACCCTTCCCGCCCCCCTTGGCACGGTTTTTGCTTTATAACTTGCTTGAAGGATGAACAGCAATATGGAAACCGAGCAGCATCAGCGGAGCCTCTACAGCTCCAACTTCGAGCACGACGCCTGCGGCGTGGGGCTTGTCGCGAATTTGAACAACGTACCGAACCGCGAGGTCGTGACGGCGGGTCTGACCGTCCTCAAGCGCCTTATGCACCGCGGCGCGACGGGGAACGACCCCCGCACCGGCGACGGCGCGGGCCTGCTCGTCCAGATTCCGGACGGCTTTTTCCGCAAAGTCATGCCGAATCTGCCCGAGAAGGGCCAATACGGCATCGCCATGGTGTTCGGCGCGGTCGGCGAAGAGAAAGTCTTCGAAGAGGCGGTCTCGGCGAACGGGGCGCAGGTTCTGGGCTGGCGCGAGGTGCCCATCGAGCCCCAGGCGGTCGGGCCGGTCGCCCGTAGCGTGCTGCCGCGCATCCGCCAGTTCTTCGTCTCCGGCGCCGATGAACGCCTGCTCTACGTCATCCGCCGCACCATCGAAAAATCCCTCAAACACGGCTATATCTGCTCGTTTTCAACCCGCACCATCGTCTATAAGGGTCTTCTCCTCGCCACCCAGGTGGAGGAGTTCTATCCGGACCTCGCCGACGCGGACTTCACCTCCGCCATCGCCCTCGTGCACCAGCGCTACTCGACGAACACCTTCCCGACCTGGGAACTGGCGCACCCCTTCCGCATGCTCGCCCACAATGGCGAGATCAACACCCTCAAAGGCAACCTGAACGCCCTCAAAGCGCGCGAAAAATCGCTCTTCTCCCCGGTTTTCGGCAAGAACATGAAGAAGATTCTGCCGCTCATCCGCGAAGAACAGAGCGATTCGGCGTCCCTGGACAACATGTTCGAGCTGCTCGTGGCGGCCGGACGCGATCCGGCGCACGCCATGCTCATGCTCATGCCCCAGGCCTGGGGCGCCAAGTACCACATGGGCCAGGATGTCCGCGGCTTCTACGAATACCACTCCGCCCTCATGGAACCGTGGGACGGACCCGCCGCGGTCGCCTTCACGGACGGCATCTCGGCCGGTGCGGCGTTGGACCGCAACGGACTGCGTCCGGCGCGCTGGACCTTGACGCGCGCCAATCTCTTCATTTTGGCGTCCGAAACGGGTGTCGTGGACATTCCGCCGGACGAAATCGTGAAACACGGCCGTCTGCGTCCGGGTTCGATGGTGTATCTCGACCTGCCGAACCACCGCATCATGGACGACGCGGAAATCAAGACGCGCTATGCCCGCCGGCGTCCCTACCGCCGCTGGGTTGAAGAGAACCGCATCGCCATCCAGGGTCTTTTCACCGAAATCGTGCCGTCCGCCGTGCCCGGCGACCTCCTGCGCCGCCAACGGCTCTTCGGCTATACGGACGAGGATCTCGAGCTCATCATCGACCCGATGGCCGAAACGGGCAAGGAGCCGGTCGGTTCGATGGGCAACGACGCGGCGCTCCCGGCGCTTTCCCAGAAGCGCCGCACGCTGTTCGACTACTTCCACCAGCTTTTCGCGCAGGTGACGAACCCGCCGATCGACCCGATCCGCGAGGAACTCGTCATGTCGCTGATGACCTACATCGGCAATCTGGGCAATATTCTGGAGGAGACCCCCGAACATGCCCGGCTGATCAAACTGCGCCGTCCGGTCCTGACGGACGATGAACTGGCGCGGCTTTCCAAGGTCGCCGACCGGGGCTACCCCTCCGCGACGCTTTCCACCTACTTCTCCGGCAATCTGGAAGCCGCCCTGGGCGAACTCGGCCGCGCGGCGGTCCAGGCCGTCGGTTCGGGCGCGCGGATTGTGATCCTGTCCGACCGGGGCGAGCCCAAGGAAGGCGAAATGCCCATCCCCGCCCTGCTCGCGACCGCCGCGGTCAACCGGGCGCTCGTGGACGCCGGCCTGCGGACTTCCATCGGCCTCGTCGTCCAGTCCGGCGAAGTGCGCGAAGTCCACCATTTCGCGGTCCTGCTCGGCTACGGCGCGACGGCCATCAACCCCTACCTCGCGCTCGAGACCGTCACCGCCCGCCATAAAGGCGACGCCGTGACCGCCGCGTCGAACTACGTCAAGGCGGTGGACAAGGGCCTTTTGAAGATCATGTCCAAGATGGGCATCTCCACCCTCCGGAGCTACCGTTCGGCGCAGATTTTCGAGGTCGTCGGCCTCGCGGACGATGTCGTGGAGAAGTTCTTCAAGGGCACCCCGTCCCGTGTGGGCGGCCTGACCCTCGCCGATATCGAAGCGCGCATCCGGGCGCACAAGGCCGATTCCGCCCCCGCGGACGATTTGCTGGACCGCGGCGGACTCTACCGCTACCGCCTGGACGGCGAAGAACACCTCTGGACGCCCCAGACCGTCGTCGCCTTCCGCAAGGCGGTCCGGACGGGGGACGCCAGCCAGTTCGCGGCATATTCCGCGGCGATTGACGACCAAACGCGGCGCAGTTGCACCCTGCGCGGTCTTTTCGGCTTCAAACCGACGAAGGCGATTCCGGTCGAGGACGTGGAAGACGTCGAATCCATCATGCGCCACTTCGTGGGCGGGGCGATGTCCCTAGGCTCGCTTTCCCCCGAAGCGCACGAGACGATTGCGCGCGCCTTCAACTCGATCGGGTCCATGTCCAACTCGGGCGAAGGCGGCCTCAACGAGGAACGCCTCGGGACGGACGCCGACTGCGGCATCAAACAGGTGGCGAGCGGACGCTTTGGCGTGACGATCGACTATCTGCGCCATGCCAAAGACCTGCAGATCAAGCTGGCGCAGGGCGCCAAGCCCGGCGAAGGCGGCCAGCTCCCGGCCCACAAGGTCAACGAATTCGTGGCGAAACTGCGCCACGCGCGCCCCGGGACGACGCTCATTTCCCCGCCGCCGCACCATGACATCTACTCGATCGAGGACCTGGCGCAGCTCATCTACGATTTGAAGTGCGCCAATCCCGCCGCGCGCGTGTCGGTGAAACTCGTTTCCGAAGCGGGCGTCGGGACGATTGCCGCCGGCGTCGCCAAGGCGCATGCGGACGTCATTCTGGTCTCGGGCTACGACGGCGGAACCGGCGCCGCGCCCCTGACCTCCATGAAACACGCGGGCCTCCCGTGGGAACTCGGCCTGGCCGAAACCCAGCAGACCCTCGTCAAGAACAATCTGCGCGGACGCGTCAAAATCCAGGTCGACGGCCAGATCAAGACCGGGCGCGACGTGGTCATCGGCGCCTTGCTGGGCGCGGAAGAGTTCGGCTTCGGCACCACCCTTCTCGTGGCGCTCGGGTGCATCCAGGACCGCCGGTGCCACTGCAACACCTGCCCCGTGGGCATTGCGACCCAGGAGGAGTGCCTGCGCCGCCATTTCGCCGGCAAACCGGAGCATATCGTCAACTTCCTGCGGTTTCTGGCCCAGGAGACGCGCGAACATCTCGCGGCGCTCGGGCTCCATTCGCTGGACGAAGCCGTCGGCCGCACCGACCTTCTGGACATCAACGACGCGCTCCCGCAGGCGGAAGGTTTCGACTTCGCGAAGCTTTTCGCCGCGGAACAGGGCGACGCGCGGCGCTTTACGCCCGGCGCGAATCCCTACGTCTTCGACGACTACGACCGCCACGAGATCCTGAACGCGATCGATTTCGCGACGCTCCCCGAAAAGCCCGTCCGCCTCGAACGGGACATCAAGAACACCCAGCGGACGATCGGCACGGAACTTTCGGGCGAAATCGCCGAACGCTTCGGCGAGAAAGGCTTGCCGGAAGATAGCGTGCACATCCTCTTCCGCGGCGTGGCGGGACAGTCCTTCGGCGCATTCCTCGCGCCAGGCGTCACCTTCGAGCTGGACGGCGAAGCCAACGACTTCGTGGGCAAGGGCATCTCGGGCGGCACGATCGTCGTGCGCCCGGCAATCCACCCGTCCATGTACGCCGCGCTCGGCTTCAAGCCGGAGGACAACGTCATCGCCGGCAACGTCATCGCCTACGGCGGCACGGCGGGCAAGATCTTCCTGAACGGCCAGGCGGGCGAGCGCTTCGCCATCCGCAATTCGGGCGTGACGCTCGTCACGGAAGGCGTGGGCGACCACGGTTGCGAGTACATGACGGGCGGCAAGGTCGTCATACTCGGCCGGACCGGCGTCAACTTCGGCGCCGGCATGACCGGCGGCGTCGCCTACGTCCTCGACGAGGCGGGCGACTTCGACCTGCGGTGCAACCTCGATTCGATCGACCTCGCCACGATCGAGGCGGGCTCGGACGACGAAAACGAACTTCTGGACCTCATCCGGGAACATGCCGAACGTACGTCTTCGCCCCGCGCGAAGAGCATCCTGGCGGATTGGGCGACCTACCGTCCGCGCTTCGTCAAGGTCGTACCGGTGAAGGAGAATTGATTATGGAACGCATTCACGACATCTACCGTCCCGTGGACGAGCGCAAGCACGACTTCAAGGAAGTCGAACGCCGCCTGACGCTCGAGGACATCAAACCCCAGCTGAAACGCTGCCAGAACTGCGGCGTGCCCTTCTGCCACGGCGCCGGTTGCCCCCTCGGCAATCTCGTGCCGGACGAAAACCGCGCCATGTCCAAAGGCGACGTCCGCCGCGCCTACGAACTCCTGAGCGTCCACAGCGACTTCCCGGAATTCACCTCGCGGATCTGCCCGGCCCTGTGCGAATTGTGCTGCGTGCGCGACCTCGACGAGGAGCCGGTCATGATCCGCCAGAGCGAGAAGCTCATCATCGACACCGCTTTCGAGCGGGGCTGGGTCGTGCCCGAGCCGCCCGAAAAGGAGAACGGCAAGCGCGCCGCCGTCATCGGTGCCGGTCCGGCCGGACTCTCCGCCGCGCGCACCCTGCGCCGCAAAGGCTGGGCGGTCACCGTCTACGAAAAGGACGCCGACATCGGCGGACTCCTGCGCTACGGCATCCCGTACTTCAAGCTCGACAAGGCCCTCATCACCCGCCGCCGCAAATTGCTGGAGGCGGAAGGCATCCGCTTCGTGACGGGCACGAACATCGGCGTCGACGTCTCGGCGGACTACCTCTCGCGCGTGTTCGACGCTGTCGTCGTCGCGATCGGCACCCCCGCCGCGCGCGACCTGAAGATCCCGGGACGCGACCTGAAGGGCGTGCACCTCGCGCTCGAGTTCCTGGGCGGACAGAACCGCTATCTCGGCGGCGAACTCGCCGCGCCCCCCATTTCGGCGGAAGGCAAGCGCGTCCTCGTCATCGGCGGCGGCGACACGGGTTCGGACTGCGTCGGGACCTCCATCCGCCAAGGCTGCAAGTCGGTCACGCAGATCGAAATCATGCCCAAGCCGCCGGAAACCCGCAGCCCCTCGACGCCTTGGCCGGACTGGCCGTACCTCCTGCGGACGAGTTCCAGCCACAAGGAAGGTTGCGAACGCCGCTGGAGCCTCAATTCGCTCCGTTTCCTGGGACGCAAATCCGTGACGGGCGTCGAGGTCGAGACCGTCGACTGGGAGTTCTCGCCGCTCGGCAAGCCGCTCAAATTCGCCGCGCGGCCCGATTCGAAGGAAGTCATCGCGGCGGATCTCGTCCTGCTCGCCATGGGCTTCACCGGCGTCCCGACGGACCACCCCATCGTGCGCCAGCTGGGTCTCGCCCAAACGCCGCGCACGGCGCTCCTGTCCAAGCCGGAAAGCAACATCTTCTGCGTGGGCGACTGCGCCTCGGGGGCATCTCTCGTCGTGCGGGCGCTCGCGAGCGGACGCAACCTGCCGCTCTAATCCGGCGAGGGCCGCTCCCGCAACCCGAAAGAACCCTCCGTCGAATCGGAGGGTTTTCTTTTTCAGCGAATGAGTCCCCAGGCGCGAAGCGGCGCGAGCGGAAGCCCCATGATGTTCTCGTAGCTCCCCTCCCAGCGCGCGATGATCCGGTCGCCTTCCGTATCGATGTCGTACGCGCCGGCGCGGTCGAGCGGATGGACACGCGCGATGTAATCGTCGATCGCCCGGTCGGTAAGCGCACGAAACGTCACCCGGGACTCTTCCACGCGCACATCCCCGTCAAACGCCACGCCGGTGTAGACGGCATGCGTGCGCCCGCTCAATTCGCGCAGAAACCGCCGCGCCTCCTCCACGTCGCACGGCTTGCCGTAGATATGGCCGTCCCGCCACACGATGGTGTCGGAAGAAAGAATGGACACATCGCTTTGCGGAAACAGCTTCCGTGCCGCGAGCCCTTTCGCCAGGGCGTTCTCCGTCACCGTGCGCACGGGATCCGCCGCATACGCCACCTCCGGCGCGGACGTCTTCACGACCTCGAACGGGACGCCCTGCGCGGCAAGAATCTTCGCCCGGCGCGGACTTCCACTCGCTAGAATCAGCTTCTTCATGGCGTTTCGAATTCGACGGACCACGGACCCTTCGCCTGCCAGCACGCGCGGATGGCGTCCACGGCCGGCTCCACGTAATACGGGACGGCTTGATGCCGAAACCAGGTATCCTGCCGCTTCGCGAGTTGGCAGGTGCGCGTCAGAATCTTGGCGCGATCGTCCCCTTCCCGGTAGCCGATGGCGAGCGAAGCCGTCCGCGACCAGACCGGGTAGAGCGCGTGCAGCCGCCGCTTTTCCTCTTCCAGCCCCTGCATGAACATGTCGTCCAGCCGGGCGGCGATATGCGCGCGCACCACCGCGCGGTCTATGCGGATGACCGGATAGGCGGGGGGCGGCTTGACCCACGCACGGTCGAGGCCGCGCAAAAGCGCCGAAAAGTAGAGCCCCGTCCCGCCGACGACGATGACCGGGACCGATTCGGGGACCGTCCGGACCCATTCCGCCGCGGCGCGCAGCCAGGCCCCCGCCGAGAACTCTTCCGCCGGAGTCACCAAATTCACGCCGCCCATGCCGAATTCCGCGATTTCCGCCGCGCTGGGCTTGGCCGTGCCGATGTCCATGCCCTTGTAGACGAGCATGGAATCCGCGCTCAGGATGCGCGCGCCCATCTCGCGCGCGAGCTGCGCCGAGAGCGCACTCTTCCCGCTCGCCGTCGGTCCGGCCAGGAGATAGACCGCCCGTCTCATCCCTTCTTTTCCGGCGACTTCGCCGTGAAAGACAGGGCTATCAGCCCCGCCGCGGCCAGCGAAATGCAGATGTCCGCGACGTTGAAGCAGGGGAAATGCGCCCGCCCCCAGTGGAAATCGAGAAAGTCAATGACATAGCCGCGGCACACGCGATCGATGAGATTGCCGACGATCCCCGCGTAGAGAAGTCCCTCGCAGACCGCCCCGCAAACCCGCCGCCAGCCCGTCGCGGCGATCCCGAAGATCTCGCGCCGCTTCCAGACGAGGACCCCGAGCGCCAGGACGCCCACCACGGCGAGCGGCCACACCTGATCCTGGAAGAGCCCCCACGCGCACCCCCGGTTCTCCACGTAGGCCAGGTTGAAGAAGCCCGGTATGACGGGAACCGCCGCGGCGTTTTTCAGTTTCGCCGCGGCCAGCTCTTTCGTCACCGCGTCCAGCAGCACGAGATTGGCCACCGCGGCGAATAGACGGACGAATGTTCTCACCGTCCCCGGTTCTTTTCGCGTTCCATCTCCGTCTGGCACTCCATGCAGGTCAAGACGAACGGCTGGTTCAACAACCGCTGCTTGCGGATGAGCTTGCCGCAGACCGTGCAGACGCCGTACGTGCCGTCGTCGATGCGGTGCAACGCCTCTTCAATCTGGCGGATTGTGCGGTTGATGGACCCCATCTGCCCGAGCGCCTGCAGGCGCAAGGTCTGGTTGGTCCCGTCCCCGCCGTCCGCCTCGCGGTCGTCAGACTCGTTGAAGCCCGTGGCCTTCATGGCGTCCACGCCCGTCAGCGCCTTCTCGCGCGCCTCCAGCAGACGCTTGCGAAACTCCGCCAGGTCCGCCTCGGGGAACTGCACGGTCTGCTCCCCCTTCGTGCGCGTCGTCGGACGCCGCGAAAGCCGGATGTCCGCGCCGGGATGGACATCTTCCGTCTTGCGCGAGGCGCGCTTCATTTCCTCGGCGATGGACATCGCGAACGCCAACGCCTCGTCCTCGTTCATCGCCACGGCCGCGGGCTCTTCCTCGCGCTTCGCCGGCGCCGTCGGACGCTTGATGATGCGCGGCGGCACGCGGTTGGGCGTCCCCGCCGTCTTCGAAGCCGGTGCGACCTTGGGAAGCGTCGCCTTCTTAACTACCTTCTTTATCATGGTCCAAACCCCTTTCTCTTCCGTTCGTGTTCACGCCGCGCAGACCGCGGCGCGCGGCCTCCCGCCTTGCCTTAGATCTGCATGCCCGCCGGGAGCTTCATCCACGCGCGCACCGTCTCGCTCAGCGGACGGATCTCCTTGACGGACGCCAGCCGCGCCGCGCCTTCCACGCCCGGCAATTCGAACTTGTCGCCGACCTTCTTGCCCAGCATGTTCTTCGCCAGCTGCGTCTTCATCGAGAGGATGTTCATCTCGATGTCGTTGTCCCACTCGCCCAGCACGCTGTAGACCTTGTCCCCCGCGGGCGTCGCGACGACGACTTCCACGCCGGGCATGACCTCGCTCGTGTCGGCCGTGGCGAAGTCAGACGGCTTGACGGCTTCCAAATCCGCCTGCATGAGCGTCTGCTTCTGCATGAGCGCGCGCTGCTCGTCCTTCGCGTACTGGTACTCGGCGTTCTCCGAAAGGTCGCCGAAGCCCTTGGCGAACTCGATGCGCTTGACGTTGGCGGGCATGTCCTCGTTGATGAGCTTGAGGTAGTCCGCCTTCTTGAACGCATAGCTGCGGTACGACGTCTCGCGCGCGTATTCGCGCTTCTTCTCCGCCTTGACGAGATGCGACGCCAGCTCGGGGCGCACATGCGTCATGCGCACGACGCTCGCGTGGTGCGTGGACGGATCCCACGCGATGGACGCCTGGAAGCGCTCGAAGAAGAGAATGCGATCCTCCGGCGAAAGCGCCTCGAAGACGCCCTTGAGCCAGTTCGTGTCCGCGAAAAGCCGGCGGACCATGTTCTGCAGCCGGAGCGCTTCGCCGCTCTGGCGCCCCTCGCCCAGCGCGATCGCGTGCGACAGGATCGTCACGTACGACGGAAGCTCGGTCCAGCCCTTGTAGGCGGGATACCGCCCCGCCAGAAGCGTCGTGAGCGTGGCCGGCGCCGCCGGCGCCTTCATGTACCGCCCCACCGCCGCGCGCAGGTTCGCGTCCTCCCCGAACGCCTTGACGATCTCGTCCACCGCGGCGTAGCACAGGTCCGGAATCGCCGCGAAAAGCCGCGCCTTGGCCGTCTCGTCGTTCGCGAGGAAGCGGATCATCGCCCCGACCTCGCGCGTCGGCAGCTCCTGCGCCGCCTTGATGAAGCGCTTGCGCTGCCACAGGTAGTCGCGCATCTCGTCCGCCGGCGGCGTCGAATAGCCCAGTTGCGTCACCAGACAGGCCAGCCGCGCGTAAAGCGCATCGTCCACCAGCCGCGCCGCCGTCACCGCGTACGCCAGCCGCTCGCCGATCTTCTTCTTCGTCTCTTCGGACGCCGTCTTGAAGCGGTCGCCCTGCGAAACGAACGTGCGCACCGCCGCCAGAATCCGCTTCGGGTCGGTCTCGTGCGAAAACGCCATCAGCCAGTTGTCGCCGTAATCCTCGGCGGCGGGACGCAGACGCAGCGGTTCCGTGCGGCGGGTCGGGATTTCCACCAGTTTGTCGCCGCGCAATTCCTGCCGCGCCTTGTCCCAGAACGCCTTCCAGTTGACCGGCTTGACGAACCCGTTGGAGACGACCACCGTCTCCAGGCGCGCGAGCGGCATGTCGCCGTAGCTCGCCAGCACCAGCTTCACGAACTCGCCCGGATGCTCCTTCAAAAGCTGCTCGATATGCGCCGGGTCCGCATGCGCCAGGACGAGGATGTGGTTCTCCGGCGCGGGCTCCAGCATGTCGATCGCCGCGGCGTAGGTGAACTGGTGGCCCTTCTTCGTCTTGAAATCGACGGTGATGCGCTTGTAGAAGTAGTCCAGGCGCTTGACGACGCCCAGCCCCCACGTGCTGTTCAGGACGAGCGCGCCGGGCTGAAAGTGCATGAGCTTCTCGAGCGCACCCAGAACCTTGTCCAGCGGCGCCGCGCCGAATCCCACGCTCTCCAGGAACGAAAGAATCGTCCGGTCCGTCGTCGCCTTCTTGAGCGCGTCGCGGATGCCCGTCGGACGCAGCACCTTGCCCAGTTCCGTCTGGTTTTCCCGCACGAAGGCGAGAGCGCCGTCGAAGTCTTTATTTTCCGCAAACGCGTTCAGACGCGCCGCCAAGCTTTCCATGTCAGCCATTGTCGTAATTCCTTCAGTTTGAAATCTGCAGATGAGAATTATACCAAAATCCCGCCCCGCTTACAAACACGAGTTTCGACGACTTTTGCGTTTCGACCCCTTCACTCCTTTTTCGTGCCGATAATGCGCCCCTGCGCGTCCCGGTACGTCGTCTGGCCGTGCCGGTCCGTCGTCGACGTGGCCTGGATGCGCCCCAGCGCGTCGCGGTATGTCGTCTTGCCGTACTTGTCCGTCGTGGCCGAACCCTGCCGCCGCCCCAGCGCGTCGCGGTACGTCGTCTTTCCGTACTTGTCCGTCGTGGCCGAACCCTGCCGCCGCCCCAGCGCGTCGCGGTACGTCGTCTTTCCGTGCCGGTCCGTCGTGGCCGACCCTTGCCGCCGCCCCTGCGCGTCGCGGTATGTCGTCTGGCCCCCAGCCGCCCAGCCGGACAGCAGACACCCCAGAAGTAGGGAAAAGGCGAATCTCTCTCTCATAGACCAACTCCTTTCTTGTCGAAACAATGCAATCCAACCGAAACATCAACTAGTTTACCATATTGTCCCTTTCCCGTCAAACCCGCCCCGCTCTCCACATCTCCACGTTCTCCACGGCCAAACCCGTGCGGGCGGCAGGGGACT
>DBKW01000016.1 GCA_002298665.1 Verrucomicrobia bacterium UBA740
AAAAGATGGTGGAGGCGCTACGGCGGTTTCTCTCGCGAGGCGGAATCCCCGACAAGTAAACACAGGAACAACTAGTAAACACAGGAACAAACCAACAAAGGAACCAAGATATGCACGTGAACCGAATTCTCGCATGCGCGTTGATAGCCGGCGGCACGGCAGGCTGCTGCCTGCTGCCCCAGGACACCCTGCCGCCAGACATAGGGGAGACCGCCGTCGTCGTGGCGGAAGGCCACAGCCTCAAGGAGACGGTGATACTCGCCGCGACCCGCCGCAGGTGGATGCCGCAGGAAATCGACGGCACGACCGTCCGCTGCACGCTCGTACAGCGCGGCCATAAAGTCGTTGTCGACTTCCGCCTGCTGGACGACCGCCACTACGCCATCCATATGGTGGAAAGCAACATCCCGGCGCGCAAGGTCTCGCAATGGGTCGCCAACCTGCAGCGCGACATCGCCCGGTACGCCGTGCGTTGACCCCGTTGGGCGCCCCCTCAAATGAAAGGAACGGATCCATGACAAAGAAGAAAGTACTGATCATCTCGTCCTCCTTGCGTCCGAATTCGAATTCGCACGCACTCTGCGAGGAAGTCGCCAAGGGCGTCGAATCTGCCGGGGGCGAAGCGCAGCTCGTGCGCCTGCTCGGGAAGAAAATCAACTTCTGCACGGGCTGCTACGCCTGCCGGCCATCGCACCGCTGCATCCAGCAGGACGACGCGAACGCCATCTGCCGCGCGATCTGCGAGGCGGATGCGGTCGTTTTCGGCACGCCGGTCTACTATTTCACCGTCTGCGCCCAGCTGAAGGCGGTTCTGGACCGTTCCGTGCAGTTCTGGCCCGAGCCGAAGGGCAAGCCCTACTATGTCGTGGCGACCATGGCGGAGAACGCGTCCTTCGCGCATGTGCTTTCGGCAATCCAGGGCTACATGGACTGCTTTGACGGCGCGCGAATCGCCGGAAGCGTCCTCGCGACGGAAGTCTACGAGCCGGGTGCGGTGAAGTCCACGAAGTTCATGCAGGAGGCCTTTGACCTCGGCAAGGCCATCATGCAGGAGATCTCCAAATGAAGGCTTTGCTCGTAAACGGAAGCCCGCATGCGGACGGCAACACCAACCGCGCGCTGGAGGAAGTCGCGTCGGCACTCCGGGCGGACGGGGCGGAAACCGAAATCCTCCAGCTGGGCGTGAAGCCCGTGCGCGGTTGCATCGCCTGCGGACGGTGTTCGGAGCTCGGCCGCTGCGCTTTCGCGGACGATATCGCCAACACGATCCTCGAGAAGGCGCTCGCGGCGGATGCGCTGGTCTTGGGGTCGCCCGTCTACTATGCCCAGCCGAACGGGGCGCTTCTGGCGGTTATGCAGCGCGTGTGCTACGCCGCGGCGGGACGTTTGCGCGGCAAACCGGCCGCGTCCGTCGCCGTCTGCCGGAGGGGTGGCGCGAGCGCGGCATTCCAGACGCTGAACATGTTCTACGGCATTCTCGGCATGCCCGTCGCCGGTTCCCAGTACTGGAACATCGCCTACGGCTGCGCGCCCGGCGAAGTCGCGCAGGATGCGGAAGGGCTGCAGACGATGCGCCTTCTCGGTCGCAATCTCGCCTGGATGGCGAGGAATCTCAAATCGGACGTGCCGGTGCCCGAACAGCCCTGGCTGATGACGAATTTCATACGCTAAACCACAAAGGAACTAAACCACAAAGGAAAGGAAAACATCCATGTTTGACTTGATGTCCATCAAGGGTCCCGCCGACGTGAAAGCCGTCCCGGCGGACAAAGTGAACGACCTCTGCGACGCCATGCGCCAGGCGCTTATCCTGCGCGCCTCGCGCCATACCGGGCATGTCGGGCCCAATCTCGGCTTCGTCGAGGCGGCCGTCGCTCTGCACCGCGTCTTCAATTCGCCGACGGACAAAATCGTCTTCGACGTCTCGCACCAGTGCTATCCGCACAAGATGCTGACCGGGCGCATGCGGGCGTACGTCGATCCCGCCCACTACAACGACGTGTCGGGGTATACGGAACCGGGCGAGTCGCCCCACGACCATTTCGTCGTCGGTCATACCTCCACGAGCGTCTCGCTTGCGACGGGGCTCGCCAAGGCGCGCGATCTGCGCGGCGAAAAGTTCAACGTCGTGGCCGTCATCGGCGACGGTTCGCTTTCGGGCGGCGAGGCGTTCGAGGGGCTGGACAATGCCGCGGAGCAGGGGACGAACCTGATCGTCGTCTTCAACGACAACCAGATGTCCATCGCCGAACCCCATGGCGGACTCTACAAATCGCTGACGCGGTTGCGCGAGACGAACGGCGCCGACCCCTGCAACTATTTCAAGGCCATGGGCTTCGACTATCTCTACGTCGCGCACGGGAACGACGAAGCGGCCGTCGAGGCGGCGTTCCGCCAAGTGAAGGATGCGCCGCGGCCCGTCGTCGTGCATCTCAACACCGAGAAGGGCCATGGCTGGAAGCCCGCGGTGGAGGACAAGGAAGCCTGGCACTGGGGCGTCGCCCCCTTCGATCCGGTGACGGGCAAGTCGCTTCTGCCCCCGCCGGCGGACCCGGGCTGGATCGGCAGCCGCTTCGCGGACCACATGCTCGCGAAAATGGCGGCGGATCCGACGGTCGTCGTCGTGACCGCGGCGGTTCCCGCCATGCTCGGCTTCACGCCCGAGAACCGCCGCAAGGCCGGCAAGCAGTTCGTGGACGTGGGCATCTGCGAGGAACACGCAGTCGCCTTCGCGAGCGCACTCGCCAAGGGCGGCGCGAAACCCGTCCTCAGCTTGGCCTCGACCTTCATCCAGCGCACGTACGACCAGCTGAGCCAGGACCTCTGCATCAACGACAACCCGGCGACGATCGTCGTCACGACGGGCGGACTGTCCACCATGAACGACGTCACGCACCTGTGCTGGTTCGACATTCCGCTTTTGTCGAACATCCCGAACCTCGTCTACCTGTGCCCGACGAGCGAAAAGGAGTTTTTCGCGATGCTGGACTGGTCCATCGGGCATAAAACGCACCCGGTCGCCATCCGGGAGCCGTCCAACGGCGTGCGCGCGAACGAGGTCGAGATCCTGACGGACTACTCCGGACCCGTCCGCTACAACGTCACGCGCCGCGGAAAGGACGTCGCGATTCTCGGTCTCGGCACCTACTATGCGCTCGGGACGGAGCTTGCGGACGCCCTCGCGGCGAAGGGGATTTCCGCCACGCTCGTCAACCCGCGCACGGCGACGGAACTGGACACCGCGGCGTTGGAGGCGCTCAAGGCGGACCACCGTCTGGTCGTCACGCTGGAAGACGGCGTTATGGACGGTGGTTTCGGCGAGAAAATCGCCCGTTACTATGGTACAAGCGCCCTGAAGGTGCTCGTGCGCGGCGCGGCAAAGAAGTTCGCCGACCGCTACAACGTGGCGGACTTCCTTGAAGCGAACGGATTGACGGTTCCGCAGCTGGAAAAGGCGGTTTGCGCCGCTTTGGCGGACTGAAAACGGGTCCGCGGCGAAAAGAAACCGCCGCGGATCGTTTTTTGCGCGGGAGAAGGGGCTTTCAAAGTCCCTTCTTTTTCTTCGATATATAGGCAGAAGGAGCAAGAGTTCTTATGCCAAGCGAGAAGTTGAAATTCCCCCTTGCATCGGAAGCCTGAATATGATATACTATTGCCAATTCCTTGCGGGGAAGTAGCTCAGTTGGTAGAGCATCACGTTCGCAACGTGGGGGTCGAGAGTTCGAATCTCTTCTTCTCCACCAAAAGGAATTACAAAGCGGCTTTCATCGCAATGGGGCGATGCGCCGCGCATTTTTTTTGCCGTAAGCGCGGCAAAATGCAAGCGTGGTGGGACACCTCGCTGAAGATTTCTCGAGTCCTCTTGGCAACAATCCGGACATTCTCATTGAGGTTTCCCCTTCGTGCCGGGCGAGTTCGGTGATGTCTTGCGCCGCCGTTTTGCCGCCGCGGGCGGGACGGTGGATGCCGTCTCGCCGGAACGGTCGCCCCGTTGCGCCGGAACGGTGATGCCGTTGCGCCGGAACGGCCACCCCGTTGCGCCGGAACGGCCGTGCGGTGCAGAAGCGACAGTCTCACCACTGCCGGACTTGAATTTGCTGTATATATAAGGAGAGAGAGGTCAGTTGGAGGGATGATGAAGGGGGATGGGGCCGGCGCGCCATCCTCCTGGGGGCGGCCCTTGCGCATTCTTTTCTTTCGCTTTCCACCCGTTGGACTACCTGTCCGGGGTGTCTCGCGACAGGGTGCACTTTTTCTATCGGAAGGGGGTTGACTTTTCAAGGGGAAGTTTGATATAATTACAAAACTATGTCCATATTGTGCACAGTTAACAAAGTGGTCGCTTACCACACTTCAGGCGCAATAGGGACGGTTCGTCAATTTCAAATGCAACGACTAAATAAGGTAAGCCTATAATGAGCGCAGAACGCAGGGTCTTCGGGCAACTCCAGAGCATGGTGCCCACGCCGCCGGATCTAATCGGCATTCAGACAAATTCCTACAGCGAATTTCTACAGTTGGATGCGGCGCCAGCCGCCCGCGCGAACACAGGCCTGCAAGCGATTTTCAAGGAAATCTTCCCCGTCACCTCCTATGACGGACGCTATACGCTCGATTTCGTGAGCTATCAGTTCGACGCGCCGAAGAAGTCGTATCTGCAGGCGTTGATGGATGGCGAGACCTATTCGCGGGCCCTGCGCGCGATCTTCCGCCTGAAGGACGGGGACGACGTGCGCGAAGAAGAGGTGTTTCTCGGCGACATTCCGATGATGACGCCGGACGGCGCGTTCGTGGTGAACGGCGCCGAGCGCGTCATCGTCTCCCAGCTGCACCGCAGCCCGGGCATCTCGACCGAACGCCAGGTCCACGCCAACGGCCAGCCGCTGCTGTCCGTGCGCATCATACCGGACCGCGGCAACTGGATCGAGATCATGTTCGACACGAACGACGTGATGTGGTGTTTCATGGACCAGCGCCGCCGTCGCCGGAAATTCTACGCGACCACGCTGCTGCGCGCGTTGATGCCGAAGGAAGGCAAAGACGAGCAGATCATGAGCCTCTACTACGACTTCCGCACGCTGCCGACGGCGAGCAAGTACACGGAACGCGATCTGCGACTTCTGGTCATGAAGGACGACGTGGTGGACGCGACCTCGCAGGCGGTTTTGGCGCGCACCTACGACCCCGTCACGCCGGCGCTCATGGCGCAAATCGCCGCGGCCGGCATTCCGGAAGTCGAAGTCGTGGACGTCTCGTTCGACAACGGCACGCTCATCAAGACGCTGCGCGAAGACGCGAAGGCGGGCATCCACAACAAGAACGACGCGCTGCGCGAAATCTACAAGCGCATGCGCCCGGGCGACCCGCTCACCTCGATTTCGAACGCGGAGCAGATGATCCGCCGCATGTTCTTCGATCTGTCGCACTACGATTTGGGCTACGTCGGGCGCCACAAGATCAACAAGAAGCTCCATCTGGCGGGGCGCGTGGACGAGAATCTGCGCACGCTCCACGAGTCGGGGGTGGATGTGATCGAGTCCATCCGCCTGCTCCTCAACATCTATGTGGGCAAGGACACGGTCGACGACATCGACCACCTGGGCAACCGCCGCGTGCGCACCACGGGCGAACTCGTCGAGAATCAGTGCCGCGTCGGTTTGGCGCGCACGGAGCGCATCGTCCGCGAGCGTATGACGCTGCACGAGTCCAATCCGGCGGGTGCCTCCAACCAGGGGCCGCTCACGCCGGGACGTCTCGTGAATTCGAAGACGTTCAGCTCGGTGGTCCTGGATTTCTTCGCGCGTTCGCAGCTTTCGCAGTTCATGGACCAGACCAACCCGCTTTCGGCGCTGGCGCACAAGCGGCGTCTTTCGGCGCTGGGTCCGGGCGGTCTTTCGCGCGAACGCGCCGGCTTCGAGGTGCGCGACGTGCACCCGTCCCACTACGGGCGCATCTGCCCGATCGAGACGCCGGAAGGTCCGAACATCGGTTTGATTTCCTCTTTGGGCATATACGCGCGCATCAACCGTTTCGGATTCATCGAGACGCCGTACCGCAAGGTCGTCGGCGGCAAGGTCACGGACGACATCGAATACCTGGCGGCCGACACGGAAGAACAGTTTGTCATCGCCCAGGCGAACGCGCCGCTGACGGCGGAGCGGACCTTCGCGGAACCTGAGGTCACCTGCCGCTACCGGACGGAATTCTGCGAAAAGCCGGCGAACGAGGTGCAGTACATGGACGTGGCGCCGATGCAGGTCATCTCGATCGCGGCGGGGCTGATTCCGTTCCTCGAGCACGACGACGCGAACCGCGCGCTCATGGGCGCGAACATGATGCGCCAGGGCGTGCCGCTCATGCAGACGGAGCGTCCGTACGTGGGAACCGGCCTTGAAGGCATCAGCGCGAAGGATTCGCGCGTGATCGTGACGGCGCTGGGCGCCGGCGTCGTCGCGTACGTCTGCGCCGAGTATGTGATCGTCACGCCGGACGGCACCTTGCCGACGCCGGTTCCGGAAACCAGCGTGCCGGAGAAGGGGATTTGGCGCTACAACCTCCAGAAATTCCGCCGCTGCAACTCGGGGTGCTGCTTCAACCAGCGTCCGATCGTGAAGCGTGGACAGCGCGTCGAGATCGGCGATTGCCTTGCGGACGGTCCGGCGACGGACCAGGGCGAGCTGGCCTTGGGCAAGAACCTGCTCGTCGCCTTCATGAGCTGGCGCGGCTACAACTTCGAGGACGCCATCCTCATCAACGAGCGCATCGTGCGCGAGGACGTCCTGACATCGCTCCACATCGTGACGTTTGAATGCGACGCGCGCGACACGAAACTCGGACCGGAAGAGATCACGCGCGACATCCCCAACGTCGGCGAGGACATGCTGAAGAACCTCGACGCGGACGGCATCGTGCGCGTGGGCGCCGAGGTCAAGCCGGGCGACATTCTGGTGGGCAAGGTCACGCCGAAAGGCGAGACGGAACTTTCGCCGGAAGAGCGCCTTTTGCGCGCAATCTTCGGCGAGAAGGCCGCGGACGTGCGCGACACCTCGCTCAAGGTCCCGCCGGGGACGACGGGCATCGTCATGAGCGTGCAGGTGTCGACGAACAACCACGAGCTCGAGACGGACCGGTCGGAAGCCCAAAAGGCCGCGCGCGAAGACGAGCGCAAGGCGCAGGCGCAGATCGCCCAGCTCGAGAAGGATCTCGTCGCGAAGCTGTCGGGAACCTTCCTGAACGAGAAGATTGACGCCGACGTCGTCGACACGGCCACGGGCGACATCATCATCGCCGCCGGCAAGAAGATCAAGAAGCCCCAGCTCGCCATGCTGGCGCAGGCCCACGCGCACTGGGACACGAAGGACGAGGCGACCCAGAACAAGATCGCCGAAATCATGGATCCGTACGCCGAGGAATTCGCGAGTATCGAGGATGCGGCGGCGGAGGACGCGATGGCGGGCGCTTTCGGTTCCGAGTTCGGCGGTGGCGAAAACGGCGAAGTCGTCAAGCACGTGCGCGTGTTCCTGGTCGACAAGAAGAACCTTTCCGTCGGCGACAAGATGGCGGGCCGCCACGGAAACAAGGGCGTCGTTTCGCGCATTTTGCCGAGCTGCGACATGCCGTTCCTGCCGGACGGGCGTCCGGTGGACATCGTGCTGAATCCGCTGGGCGTGCCTTCGCGCATGAACCTGGGGCAGCTCTTCGAAACGTATCTGGGGCTGGCTTGCCGCTATCTCGGTTTCCACGCCGCCACACCCGTGTTCGACGGCGTGCGCGAAACGGAAATCGACGATTTGCTGAAGCAGGCGCGCACGGTGCAGGAGAAGGAGGAAGGCGACCGCTCGTGGATCACGCCGGAGGGCAAGACGGTGCTTTACGACGGCATGACGGGCGAACCCTTCCAGCAGAAGGTTGTCGTGGGCGTCATCTACATGCTCAAGCTGCACCATCTGGTCACGGACAAGATGCATGCGCGTGCGACGGGACCCTATTCGCTCGTCACGCAACAGCCTCTGGGCGGCAAGGCGCAACTGGGCGGCCAGCGCATGGGCGAAATGGAAGTCTGGGCGTTGGAAGCCTACGGCGTCGCCTACGCGCTTCAAGAGTTGCTGACGGTCAAGTCGGACGACGTCCAAGGGCGTACGCGCATCTACGAGTCTATCGTCAAAGGAACCAACATCCTCGATTGCGGCATGCCGGAATCGTTCTCGGTGCTCATCCATGAATTGCGCGGTCTCTGCCTGGATACCCAACTCTTGGGTGGCGAGACGGATTCGCGCCGCGCGCCGGATGCAACCGAACCGTCCAAGGCGAATACGGCGCCGACGGGCGTGGCAAGCGATGACCTGCTGTCGGGTGCGTTGACGCTCTAAGCCGATAAGGACAATTTCTGGGAGATTTTGATAAAATGAACAATTTCAACATGACAGACATCTTTGGCGGCGATTATCGCGCGTCCGCCCACTATGATGCCGTTAAGGTTCAATTGGCTTCGCCCGAGACCATCCGCAAGTGGTCTCACGGCGAGGTGCGCAATCCGGAGACGATCAACTATCGCACATACCGTCCGGAGCGCGACGGTCTTTTCTGCGAGAAGATCTTCGGGCCGACGAAGGATTGGGAGTGCGCCTGCGGCAAGTACAAGCGCATCAAGAACAAAGGCATGATTTGCGACCGTTGCGGCGTTGAAGTCACCTTGTCTTCCGTCCGCCGGCAGCGCATGGGGCATATCGAGTTGGCGGTTCCGGTCAGCCACATTTGGTTCTATAAGTGTTCGCCGTCCCGCATGGGGCTTCTGCTGGACAAGACCATGGGCGAGTTGGAGCGCGTCATCTACTATCAGGACTGGGTTGTTGTCGAGCCTGGCGACACGCCGCTCAAGGTGGGGCAACTTCTTTCGGACCAGGAGAAGATTGACGCGGAAGAGAAGTATGCGGAAGGTTTCCGTGCGGAGATGGGGGCTTCGGCCATCCGCAAACTTCTGCACAACCTCGATCTCGACCAGTTGATGGTTGAGCTTGAAGAGGAGATGGAAAACACGCGCTCCAAGCAGTCGCGCAAGAAAATCGCCAAGCGCATGAAGGTCGTCGAAGGCTTCCGCTCTTCAAAGTCCAACCCCGAATGGATGATTTTGGACGCGCTCCCGGTCATTCCTCCTGAACTGCGCCCGCTCGTTCCGTTGGAAGGCGGCAAATTCGCGACGTCCGATTTGAACGATCTGTACCGGCGCGTCATCAACCGCAACAACCGTTTGCGCAACCTTCTGGCGCTCAAGACGCCGGATGTCATTATCCGCAATGAAAAGCGCATGTTGCAAGAGGCGGTGGACGCGGTCTTCGACAACGGCCGCCACGGGCGTCCGGTCACGGGTCCCGGCAACCGCACGCTCAAGTCCCTCTCCGAGATTCTGAAGGGCAAGACGGGCCGCTTCCGGCAGAACCTGCTCGGCAAGCGCGTGGACTATTCGGGCCGTTCGGTTATCGTCGTCGGACCGGAACTCAAATTTCCGCAGTGCGGCATCCCGAAGGAGATGGCGCTTCGGCTGTTCGAGCCGTTCATTATCCGCCGCCTGAAAGAACTGGGCGTCTGCCATACGGTCCGCACGGCGCGCAAGATGATCGAGCGTCAAGACGAGAAGGTTTGGGACGTTCTGGAAGAGGTGACGAAGGACAAGACGGTCTTCCTGAACCGTGCGCCGACATTGCACCGTCTTTCGATCCAGTCTTTTGAACCCGTGCTCGTGGAAGGCAAGGCGATCCGGCTGCACCCGATGGTCTGTACGCCGTTCAACGCGGACTTCGACGGCGACCAGATGGCCGTCCATGTTCCGCTTTCGATCGAGGCTCAGCTCGAGTCGAAGTTGATGATGCTGGCTTCGACCTCCATCTTCTCGCCGGCGTCGGGCAAGTCGGTCATGACGCCGACGCAGGACGTCTGCTTGGGACTCTACTTCCTCACGGTTCCTTCGCAACGCGACAAACTGGCGGGCAAGATCGCCGGCAAGACGGACTGCTCCACGGAGCACCTGCCGCTCTTCAACGATATCGGAGAGGTCGAGTTCGGCATCGCGGAAGGCGCGATTACCTATCATTCGCGCATTCGCTACCGCAATCCGGACTACGGCACGATTGGGCGTCCGCACGGCGTGACCGACAAGCGGACCATCGAGACGACGGCTGGGCGCGTCATTTTCAACGACGTTTGGCCGAAGGAAATGGGCTTCTGGAACGACAAATGCTCGAAGTCAACAATCGGCAACTTGATTCTGGACTGCCACAAGGTCGCCGGACACGATGTCACGGTTGCCGCGATCGACAAGCTCAAAACGCTGGGCTATAACTTTGCCACTGTTTCGGGCGCATCCATGGGTTTGAAGGACATGATTCGCCCGGCCATGAAGGACGCGGAAATCGAGAAAGCGCGCAAAGAAGCCGAGAAGGTCCAGCAGCAGTTCCAGCAGGGCATCATCACGGAAGGTGAACGCCACAACAAGATCGTCGATATCTGGACCGTCACCACGGAAAAGGTAGGTGACGAACTCTACAAGACAATCGACCGCAATATCACGCCGGAGAACAAGAATCCGACCGAACTCAACCCGGTGTACATGTTCGCCGATTCGAAAGCGCGTGGTTCGAAACTCCAGATTCGCCAGCTGGCAGGCATGCGTGGCCTTATGGCGAACCCGTCCGGCGATATCATTGAACGCCCGATCACCGCCTCCTTCCGCGAAGGTCTGTCGGTTCTCGAGTACTTCATTTCGTCGCACGGCGCGCGCAAGGGTCTGGCGGATACGGCACTTAAGACCGCTGACGCCGGCTATTTGACGCGCAAGCTTGTCGACGTTTCCCAGGATGTCATCATTTCGCAGGAAGACTGCAACACCGTCAACGGCATCGAGGTCGAGGCGATTGTCGAGGGCGACGAAGTCAAGGTGACGCTCGGAGATCGCGTGCTCGGACGCACGGCGCTCTACGATATCGTAGATCCGAAGACGGGCAAGGTCATTGTCAAGGCGAATGCGGAGATCGACGAGGCGGCCTGTGCGCGCATCGACGACAGCGGCATAGAAAAGATCTGGATTCGTTCGGGTCTTACGTGCGATGCGGAGCACGGAATGTGTGCGAAGTGCTATGGACGCGACCTTTCGACGGGCAAACAGGTTGAAATCGGCACGGCCGTGGGCATTATCGCGGCGCAGTCCATCGGCGAACCGGGCACGCAGCTTACGATGCGTACATTCCACATCGGCGGCACGGCGAGCGCGACGGCGAAGGTTCCGGAGATCGTCCTCAAGAACGACGGCGTCGCCAAGTTCGTGGATATCCGCAAGGTCCGCAACGCCGACGGCGACGAAGTCGTCCTGAACAAGAACGGCTCGCTTGAAATCTGGTCCACCACGGGGCAGAAGCTGGATACCTATCCGCTCCAGATGGGCACGACGCTCCATATCGAGGATGGTCAGACGGTCAAGAAGGGTCAGAAGGTCGCCACGTGGGATCCGCACTCGGTGCCTGTCCTTTCGGAAGCGGCCGGCCAGATCCGTTTCGTGGACTTCGAGGAAGACGTGAGCGTCAAGACGGAGACAGACCGCACGACGGGGGCTAAGACGCTGGTCGTTCTCGATACGCGCGAGTCGAACCTCCATCCGCGCATCGAGATTCGCGGCGTGGACGCCAACGGCGCTTCGGACGCGATGCTCGACTCGCACGACATTCCGACGGGCGCGATCGTCATGGTGCGCGAAGGCCAGCAGGCGCAACCGGGCATGTTGCTCGCGAAAACGCCGCGTGAGGCGGCGAAGACGCGCGATATTACCGGTGGTCTGCCGCGCGTGGCGGAGCTCTTCGAGGCGCGCCAGCCGAAAGATGCGGCGGAAATCGCGAAGATCGAAGGTCGCATCGAGTTCGGCGAGAACGTCCGCGGCAAGCGCTGCGTCAAGGTCGTCGACGAGGTCACGGGTCTTGTCGAAGAGCACTTGATCCCGATGGGCAAGCAGATCGTCGTCTTCAAGGGCGACATGGTCAAGAAGGGCCAGCAGCTTACCGAAGGTCCGGTCATTCCGCAGGAAATCCTCGAGGTTTCGGGTCCGCAGGAACTCGAAAAGTATCTCGTGAACGAAGTCCAGCAGGTCTACCGTCTGCAGGGCGTCGAGATCAACGACAAGCACATCGAGATTATCGTGCGCCAGATGCTCCGCAAGGTCCGCATCACGAATCCGGGCGATACGGACTTCCTCTGGGGCGAGCAGGTTACGCGTCAGACCTTCCTCAAGGTCAACGAGCAGATGATGGAGGAAGGGCGGCGTCCGGCGGAAGCGCAGCCCGCGCTTCTCGGCATCACCAAGGCGGCACTCGAGACGGATTCCTTCATCTCGGCGGCGTCCTTCCAGGATACGACGCGTGTCTTGACGGAGGCGGCGACGATGGGGCGCGTGGACGAACTGCGCGGCTTCAAGGAGAACGTCATCCTTGGCCACCTGGTTCCGGGCGGCACGGGCTTCCCGCTTCACCGCAATCTCAAGCTGGTTCCGTGCTGCGAGCCTATTTCCGACGAGGAATGGGACAAGCTGCGCGAGGAGCAGCGCAAACATCACGATGAACTGTTCGGGATTCCTTCCGTCATTCAGGGCGAGGAGCAGGAAGACGGGCAGGACGAGGATGAAATCGCGCCGAAGCACGAGTCGGTCCTGGATACGGGCGACGATTCGGCGGACGGCCAGGATTTGCTGGGCGCCGACGAAACGATGGGCTTTGAATCGTCGGACGGTTCCGATTCTTCGGATTTGCTCTCGTGATCATACTCGGGGTCGATACGTCCCTGCGCTCGACCGGTTATGGCGTGCTGGAAGCCACCGGAAGCCGGTTGAGCGCCCGGGACTACGGAAACATCCCCAACAAGCCGAAACTGTCCGTTTCGGCTTGTCTCTTTTCCATTCACACGCGTCTTGCCGAGCTTATAGAGCACTGGAAACCGGATGTGCTGAGCGTGGAAAAGGTTATCTACGGCAAGAACGCCAACACGATGCTGGTGCTGGGAGAGGCGCGCGGCGCCGTTATCGTTGCGGCGGCTTTGGCGGGGAAACCTGTCTACGAATACGAACCGCGGCGCGTGAAAATGGCGGTTTGCGGGAACGGTCTGGCGGAAAAGGATCAGATTCAGCGCATGGTCAAGACGCTGTTAGGACTGCCGGAATTGCCCCAGAACGATGCCGCCGACGCGCTTGCGCTCGCCATTTGCCATGCCCATACGCGTTCTTTCCTGGCGACAAATTTGCCCATTTGAAAGGATAGACATGGAAGATCCGGAAGAGTTGGAAGCCGAAGAGGCGGAATCGATGCCGACCTACAAAGAGATCATAGAAAAGACGGTCGCCTATCTCGTAACCCACCATGTTCCCGATCCGCGGGTGGCGGCGGAATGCCTAGTTGCACGACTCCTCCCCTGCAAGCGGAGCTTCATGCATCTTTACTTCGATCAGCCCGTGCCGCGTCCCTATCTGGAGGCGTTGCGCCGGGCTTTGCCGCGTTTGGCGCGCGGCGAACCGTTGCAGTATGTGATAGGCGAGTGGGATTTTCGCAGATTGACCCTGCGTTGCGACCCGCGGGCGCTAATTCCCCGTCCCGAGACGGAGGAACTAGTCACACATGTCTTGAATTTCCTGAAAGGACGCACAAATCCCTATGTTATAGACGTCGGCACGGGTACGGGCGCCATTATTCTCTCCATTGCCGACGAGTTCAAGGGTCCGGGGACCTTCTGGGGGACGGATATCAGCCCCAAGGCGATTGCGCTCGCCAATTACAACGCCGATTTGACGCATTTGGCCGGGCGGGTCCATTTCGGGATCATGGACGGACTTGACGACTTCGACGAGCCGGGGGTGGCGGATGTGATCGTGTCGAATCCGCCCTATATCCCGCACAAGGATTGCGAGACGCTGGACAGCCGCATCCGCTGCTACGAACCCATTTTGGCGCTCGACGGCGGGGAGGACGGACTTGATTTCTACGACCGGTACCTGGGCGACGCGCTGAATCTGCTCAAGCCGGGCGGGGGCGTGTTCTTTGAAATCGGCTATGACCAGGGGGCGGCAGTCAAGAAATTGATGGACGACTATGGCTTTTCAAACGTCCGCATAGACAAGGATCTCGCCGGACTGGATCGTTACGCTAGCGCCGTCCTGGAGGCGTAAGCCGCGCCGCCGAGGCGGAATCTCCAAGATCTGGGTCTCTGTTTGCGACACTCCTTGACCATTCAGGGTGGGACGGAGCCCTATTTCAGCCCGTCTAAATATGGTATAATAGGAATGTTATGAGCGAGTTCAAACTATCGGATCCTTACGGTACGGCGCCCGTTCAAGCGCCGTTCACGCAAAGCGTCTCGCGCGGCGTGGCCTGGAACGACCTGCCGTTGACGCGCGAGTACACGATCGGCCAGCTCCTGGACCAGACGATTGCCCGGTGCGGCGCGAACGATGCGCTCGTTTTCCCCGACCGGGACTACCGCCTGACCTGGCTTGAACTGGGGCGCGAAGTCGATTTGGTGGCGCGCGGCCTGATGGCGTTGGGCATCCAGCGCGGCGAAAAGATCGCGCTCTGGGCGACGAATGTGCCGTACTGGGTGGTGCTGATGCTGGCCGCGGCGAAAATAGGCGCGATTCTCCTGCCGCTCAACACGAACTACAAGAAGCACGAACTGGATTTCTCCCTGAAGCAGTCCGGTGCGGAGAATCTCGTCATCATCGAAGGTTATCGCGATTGCGACTTCACGAAAGTCGTGCGGGATCTCGTGCCTGAGCTGGGCACAATGCCGCGCGGCATGTTGAAGTCCGCGGCGTTTCCCCATCTCAAGCGCGTTCTTTTCATGGGCGGCACGAAGTACCGCGGCATGTATTCGCTGGACGAAATCAAGAATCTCGCCCAGGAAGTGCCCTACGCGGACTATTTCGCGCGTCAGGCCGAACTGGACGTCAACGATGTCGTCAACATGCAGTATACGAGCGGCACGACGGGTTTCCCGAAAGGCGTGCAGCTTACCCACCGAAACATCGCCAACGACAGTTTCTGGATCGCGCTCGCGCAGAATTTTTCCGTCAAGGATCGCCTTTGCGTGCCCGTGCCGCTTTTCCACTGTTTCGGGTGCGTTTTGGGCGTTTTGTGCGCCCTGAACCAGGGCGTGACGCTGGTTTTCGTGGAGCGTTTCGACCCGATACAGGTGCTGACGGCCATCGAAAAGGAAAAGTGCACGGCGGTCTACGGCGTGCCGACGATGTACATCGCCATGCTGGACCACCCGCTTTTCGACCGTTTCGACCTGCGTTCCCTGCGCACGGGCATCATGAGCGGCGCGGCCTGCCCGGTTCACCGCATGCGGCAGGTCATCGAGAAGATGCACATGCGCGAGGTGTGCATTCCCTACGGACTGACCGAGGCGGG
>DBKW01000005.1 GCA_002298665.1 Verrucomicrobia bacterium UBA740
GCCTAAAACCCCGTAGTGTTTTATTCTTTTCCTCGTAGTGTCTTGGGCTGGTGGCCTAGAAGAAGCGGTTGGCGAGGTCCGCGGCGATATTCAGGCTGGCGCGGAAGTCCGAGGGCGTTTTGGCGATTGGCGCACGCACGTCGCCGTACTGCAGCTTCCAATGGGTGCGTCCGCTGATCAGCTGGATGCCCAGCGACGCCAGTTCTTTGGGGTCCGTATAATAGCCGCTGTCCTTCATGATTTGCTTGAGTTTTTCGCGCCGCCGCTCCAGTTCCCCGGAGGACGGATTCGCGCGGAGCACGTCCGCCAGAATGGCCGCACGTCGTTCGCGTCCGCCTTGCTGGGCAGCTTGTTGGGCGGCGGCGAGGGACGCGATGACCGTCTCGCGCGTTTCGCCCGGGAAAAGCTCGGCATGGCCCGCCGGGACGGCGAGGAGTCCCTTCCCGGGGGCGGGGGCGCCAACAGACCCGTCCGTCTGCTGTCCGGGTACCCCTTCCCGCGGTTCGGATGCGGACGCCTGGGCCTTGCGCAAGTCGCCCTGGAGCTGTCCGCACGTTCCCTTGAGGCGGGCGATTTCCTTTTTGGCGTCTTCAAGCGCCGCGGACGCCGTTTCGCAGGCATTCCGCAGGCGGGTGGCCTCGGTCGCGGCCGCGGCGTTTGCGGCTTTGAGCGCGGCGATTTCCGCCTTTAGCGCGTCGATCTGCGCCTTTTCCGGGGAGGATGCCGCGGCGTTTGGCGCCTTCGCGGTCGGACGCTTGAAGTAGGCCAGCGCCTCCGCGTCCGTCGATTTTACGGGTGCAGGCGCGGGTTTCGCGTCCGTTTGGTCGGGTGCTTTCTTGAAGAGGGACTTCGAAAGTTGCGAAAAATCGGAAAATACTTTGCTCATTTATCAAATCTCCTTGTTTTGCGCCGCGGCGAGCCAGCAGCCCGCTTCGTGTGAATGGATGACGCCGATAGCCTGCAAAAACGAATAAACGATTACGCTTCCGGCGAATTTCATGCCGCGCCGGCGCAAATCGTGCGAAAGCGCATCCGAAAGCGGACTCGTGGTGCGATTCGTTTCGACGAACGTGCGCCCCTGCGTAAAAGTGCGGATATAGGCGTAGAAACCGCCGTATTCGCGGCAGATTTCGCCGAAAATGCGTGCATTCGAGACGGCCGCGGCGATTTTCAGACGGTTGCGCACGAGCGCGGGGTCCTGGGCGAGCGCGGCGCATTTCGCCGCGGAATAGTCCGCTATCTTGCGCCAGTCGAAATTGTCGTAGGCGGCGCGGAAAGCCGTACGTTTGTTGAGGATGCACGCCCACGACAGCCCGGCTTGGAAGGATTCCAGCAGCAGCATCTCGAAGAGATACCCGTCGTCCGTGCGCGCCAGGCGCCCCCATTCCGTGTCATGGTAGGCGATGTAGGCGGGATTTCGGGGGTTGCACCACGCGCAGCGCGGCTTTCCGTCCGGGAACGGACTGGTCTCAGACGACACGATAGCCCACGCCCCGCACAGTCTCGATGTGGCTGGACCACCCGTCCAATTTGCGGCGCAGGTTCACCATCTGCACGTCGATTGTGCGGTCCGTCACGATCTTCTGTCCGTCGGAAATGCGGTCGATGATGTGTGCGCGCGTATAGACCCGCGGACGATTGCGCACGAGCAAATCCAGAATGCGGTATTCGCTGAGAGTCAACTCGACCGTCGCGCCGTTCAAGGTCACGGTATGGTTCGCGTCGTTCATCTCAAGCCCATCGTAGGACAGCGTCTCGGCGCGTGCTTCCTCCGTCCGCCGGAGCGCGGCGCGAATGCGGGCGAGCAGGACGTCTTTGGCGAACGGCTTGGTGACGTAGTCCACCGCGCCCGCGTCCAAACCGGCGACGATGTCGCGTTCGGCCGTCTTGGCGGTCAGCATGATGACGGGGATGCCGTGGGTGTCGGGGTCGTCGTGCAGCCGGCGGCATACGCTTATGCCATCCATCCCGGGCAGCATCAAGTCGAGCAAGACAAGGTCCGGACGCGTCTGGCGGACGAGTTCAAGCCCCGTGTCGCCCGCGTCCGCCTCGATGATATTGCGGTACCCGGCCATTTTGAGCGCGAGCGAAATGACGCGACGGATGTCCGCCTCGTCATCTATGACAGCGATCTTCTCAATCTTCATGCTCACGATTATACCATATCCTTAGAATCTTGCCAAATATACAATGAACGCGAGAAGAACCACGAGCCCGTAGCCCATAAGGATTCCTTCTTCAATTTCCGGATTGAAAAGCTTCATGGTTCTTCATCTCTTTCGCGCAATAGTATCGCAAAAAGGGATGAAGATTCCATGATAAAGGTGTTAAATTTGGATTAAAAAGGCTGTTTTGCGCCGATTCTGACTCAAGATAGCGGGTCCTGCGCAAAAACCGGACGGTACTGTCCGCTCGCGGGCCCCGGCGGCTCCTCTTCGGAAGAGGAGAAATTCGCCGTATTCTTGGATTCGGGCATCCGGTCGCCGAAACGCGTGAATTCCGCAAAGAAGTTGACGCGCACCTCGCCCGTCTCGCCGTTGCGGTTCTTCGCGACATCGATGATGGCGAGCGTCTTGTCGTCCGATTCCTTGTCGGAGGAGATGCGCGAGGGGCGGCGAAGCAGGAAGACGACGTCCGCATCCTGTTCGATCGCACCCGAATCGCGCAGGTCCGAGAGTTTGGGCTTCTCGGACTTGTCTCCGCGCTGTTCGTTCGCGCGGGAAAGCTGGGAAAGGACGATAACCGGTATGTTCAGCTCCTTGGCCATGGCCTTGATCTGCTGCGAGATCATGCTCACCTCGATCTGGCGGTTGGCCTGGCGCGCCGCTTCGTGGCAGGTGCACAGCTGCAGATAGTCGATGACGATAAGCTCGATGCCGTGCGCCTTCTTCTGGCGCCGGGCGCGGGCGCGCAGGTCCATGATGTCCAGCCCCGCCGCGTCGTCCACGTAAATCGGCGCGTCGCGCAGGTCGCCCGTCGCCTGGAAGAGGTTCTGACTCATCATGTCCCGCTCGCTCTTCGGCACCAGATTGCGGTTCAGCTTCCACATGTTCAGCTGGGCGCGCCCGGCGATCATGCGCTTGGTGAGCGCGTCGACCGGCATTTCCAGCGAAAAAATCAGGACCGGATGGCGCTTGCCGTTGTCGGACTTGATCGGCTCGTTGTTGAGGTCGCGCCCGAGCGCCACGCATTCGGCGATGTTCATCGCGAGCGACGTCTTGCCAACCGACGGACGCGCCGCGATGACGATCATTTCGGCCTTCTTGAGCCCCTGCAGCTTCTCGTCCAGATAGCGCAGCCCCGTGGAAAGCCCCTCCAGGCGGTTCCCGTCGGCGGTGAACATCCGGTTGATGGCGGCGAAACTCGCGTCGATCGCCTGGTCCCACGCCTTCGTCGTCGAGGAATTCTCGCCGATTTCCAGAAACGACTTCTCCGCATACCCCAGCACCGCCTGCGGATCGGGCCACTGGCCTTCGTCGTAGCACCGCCCCATGACTTTCGTGGCGCGGTCGATCATCGTGCGGCGCATTTCCTTGTCGCGGACGATGCCGATGTAGTGTTCGGCGTGCGCCGCGGTGGGCGTCTGGTCCACGAGCGCCTGCACATACGCCACGCCCCCGACCGCTTCCAGCGTGCCGGCCGTGCGCAGGGCTTCCAGCAGGGAAACGGCGTCCAGCGGCTTGCCGGACGCGTTGAGCGCGCGCATGGCGCCGAAAATCGTCCGGTTGCGCGTGTCGTAGAAGGAATTTTCGCTCACGCCGCTCGTCAGACAGAGGTCCATCACGCGGTCTTCGTCGCCGCCCGCCGTGTCCAGGAGAATGCTGCCCAATACCGCGCGTTCCGCTTCCGTGTTGTTGGGCGGATTTTTCAAGTCTTTTTCCATTTTCTTTACTGTTTCTTCTCGGTTGCCGGAGTCTCGCCCTTGCGGGAGCGCGCCTTGAGAAAGATGCGCAACGGGGCTCCCTCGAGCCCGAACCGGGCTCGGATGTTCTTTTCGATGTAGCTCAAATAGGCCGGCGTGACCAGCTTCGGGTCGTTCACGAAGAGCCGGATGGTCTGCGGATTCGTCGAAACCTGCAGTCCGTAGTAGATCTTCAGGCGTTTGCCGCGCACCATGGGGGACTGCGTCTTCTTCGCCGCGGTCGTCAACACACGGTTCAGCATCCCGGTCGGAATCCGCTCGCTGGCGCTCGCCGCGGCCCGGTCTATCGCGTCCACCGTCCGGCGGATGTTGTAGCCCGACTTGTTGGAACAGTAGACGAGCGGCGCGAAGTTCAAAAACGGCATCATGGCCCGGATCGCTTCCGTCGCTTTCGTCTCGGTGATCCCCTGTTCCGTCGCGATATCCCACTTGTTCATCAAAATGACGCAGGCGCGGTGCGCGTCGAGGATCTTGCCGGCGATGCGTTTGTCCTGGAGGGTCGGGCCGAGCGTGGGATCCATGACGAGCAGCACGACATCCGCCTCCTCGATCGCCTGTTCGCTGCGGAAGAGCGAGAAATTGTCCACGCTCGTCTTGCTCATCTTCGTGTGGGGCTTCATGCCGGCGGTGTCCACGAGCATGTAGCGCCGCGCCTCGGGTCCCGTGCCGATCGCGAAAGGCACTTCGACCGCGTCGCGCGTCGTGCCGGGGATGGACGAGACGATCACGCGCGGCGCATTCAGAAGACGGTTGATATACGAACTCTTGCCGGCGTTGGGCCGTCCCACGATCGCGACGCGCAAGGGACGCGAGGCCGCCTCTTCGGGCGTCGCCAGCGGCAGTTTCGCGACAATCGCGCCGATGAGCTCGTCCATGCCGCGCCCGTGCTCGGCGCTGATGGCGTAGACCGGCAGGCCGAAACGCTCGAACTCGACCGCCAGATGGTCGTCCTCGCCCCGGTCGCACTTGTTGGCGGCGATTACGCAGGGGACGCCCGATTCGCGCACGCGGCGGATGACTTCCGTATCCAGCGGCGTGATGCCCGCGCGCGCGTCGACGACGATGACGCATACGGCCGAATCTTCGACGGCCAGTTCCGCCTGCGCCCGGGTCTCGCTGTCGAGCGGATCGTGCGTGACGTGCTTGTCGAAGGCGATGCCGCCCGTATCCACCAGCATCACGCGCCGGTCGCGCAGCGCGATTTCACGCGTCACCCGGTCGCGCGTCACGCCCGGCTGGTCGAAGACGATCGCCACGCGCTTGCGCGCCAGGCGGTTGAAAAGCGCACTCTTCCCCGTATTGGGCCGTCCTACCAAACTTACTACATTCATGGATTGCTCTCAGTAGCCACACGTGTTGATTTCGTTCTCGTAGCCGAACGTCGCCGCGATGAGTGCCGCGCGAATCCACATGCCGTTGCGCATCTGCCGCCAGTACATGGCGCGCGGATCGTGGTCGCAGCACGTGGCGATTTCGTCGCGCCGCGGCAAGGGGTGCATGATGATCCCGTCCGGCTTGAGCAATTTGAGCTCTTCGGCCCCGAATTTGTACTTGGAATTGTCGATCTTCGCCGAAGCCCCCTTCGAAGAATCCCACTCGTCCTGGATGCGCGTCATGTAGACCGCGTCGGACTCCTTGACCGCGCGCCGCAGATCGTCCGACACCTCGAAGTCCACGCCCTTCTTGGCGAGCGTCATCACGACGTCCGCGGGGACCTGCAGTTCCGGCGGGGCGACGAAGATCTGCCGCACGTTCTTGAAGTTCGTCAGAAGATAGCTGAGCGAACGCACCGTGCGCCCGCGCATCAAGTCGCCGCAGAACGTGACCGTGCGCCCTTCCAGCCCGCCTTTGTCCTCGAACGAGCGGATGAGCGTATAGATATCCAGCAGCGCCTGCGTCGGGTGCTGGTCCTTGCCGGAGCCCGCGTTCAGAATCGGGACGGGGCGCGAGGAATTCGACAGCTCCCAGGCCATCTTCTCCGCCAGCCCCTGCTCGGGCGAGCGCATGATGATCATGTCGAAATAGGACGAAAACGTGCGGATGGAGTCCTCTTTCGTCTCGCCCTTGAACTCGGAAGACGTCGCCGCGTCCCGCACGGACCCGGTTGTCAGCCCCAGAATCTGGCAGGCGGCGAGATGCGAGAGGAAGGTGCGCGACGACGGCTGCGAGAAGTAGAGCATCGCCCGCTTGTGGGCGAGAATGCTCTTCAGGAAGAGCGCCCCTTCGCGCGATTTGTTGATGAAGCGGATGCGGTTGGCGAGCGCGCAGAGCCGTTCGATGAGATTCCGGTCGAACTGCTGGGCGAAAAGCGTGTGGTACGGCATCCCGCCGCCGTCTGGACACGCCAAATAGGGCTTTTTCTCCTCTGGTTTGAGACTTTTGAAAGCCTCCCAACTGATATCCGTCAGCGTCATGCGCACAATCTCCTTTTCCGCTTGCGTCCTCTATTATACCATAAATAAGACGCGCCGTCCCTAGCAAAGTGAAGTCCCCCTCCGCCAGCCGGCAGGCCGGGAAAAGGCGGCCTCGAGAGGAGACCGCCCCTGGAACACGCCTTTTTCCTCAGGCTTTGGCGGCCAGCGAAGCCAAAAGCCCGCCGGCGAGAATCAAGCTCTTTTCGCGGGCGGAAAGCGTGGCTTTCAGCTCGATGGGCTGTCCCCCGGCCAGAACGCGCACGCGTCCGTCGCCCGCCAGCGCCGCGCGGAGCCCCTTCAGCTCGAGCGCCATGCCCGGCGCGATCTTGTCGTAGTCCGCCGGATTCGCGAACACGAACGGAATGATGCCGAAATTGATGAGGTTGGCGCGGTGGATGCGTTCGATGGACTTGGCGATGACGGCCTTGACCCCGAGATACATCGGGCACAGCGCCGCGTGCTCGCGGCTGGACCCCTGCCCGTAGCTTTCGCCAGCCACGATGATGTTGGTCTTGCCCGCTTCCTTGTTCTTCAGGCAGATGTCGTGGAAGGCGGGGTCGCACGGTTCGAACACGTATTTCGCGTATTCGGGGATGTTCGAGCGCAGTTTGAGGCGCACGCCCGCCGGCATGATGTGGTCCGTCGTGATCTTGTCGCCGACCTTGATCGCCACGACCCCCGCCAGATCGTCCGCCAGCGGCGCCCCCGACGGCACGCGCGCGATGTTCGGCCCGCGGACGATTTCCGTATCCGCGACGCCCTTCCCGGCGGTTGCGCGGTAGAGGAACATCGTATCGTCGATCGGGAACTTCTCCGGTGCGGGCACGGCGGGGATTTCCGCCGCGAGCGGATTCTCGATGAAGCCGGTGAGCGCCGAAACCGCCGCGGTCTCGGGCGAGACGAGGTAGACTTTGGCGGACTTCGTCCCCGAGCGCCCCTCGAAGTTGCGGTTGTTCGTCCGCAGGCTGATGGCGTCCGTGCGGGGCGACATGTGCGCGCCGATGCAGAATCCGCACGCGTTCTCGAGGATCCGGCAGCCCGCGCCCACGAGAATCGCCAGCGAACCGTCCTCCGCGAGCATGCGCACGACCTGCCGCGAACCGCAGGCGATGCCGACTTCCACGTCGTCCGCGACATGCTTGCCCGCGAGAACATGCGCCACCGTGCGGATGTCCCGGTAGGAACTGTTGGTGCACGATCCGATGAGAATCTGGTTGACGCGCGTCCCCTTCAAAGAGGCGACCGTGACGACATTGCCCGGCGAATGCGGGGCGGCCATCAGCGGTTCGACGCCCGAGAGATCGAGCGTGAACGTGTCGTCGTAGGCGCAGCCGGCGTCCGCGGCGATTTCCCGGTAGTCGCCGCCGCGTCCCTGGGCCTCCAGAAAGGCCTTCGTCACTTCGTCGCTCGGGAAAATGCTCGTCGTCACGCCCAGTTCCGCACCCATGTTCGTGATCGTCGCGCGGGACGGTATGTCGAGCGTCTTCACCCCGGGTCCCGTGTACTCGAAAATCCAGCCCACATTCCCTTTCGTGCCGAACTTCTCGAGGACCTTCAAAATCACGTCCTTCGCGCTCACGCCCGGACGCAGCGCGCCCACAAGCTCGATCGCGCGCACCTTGGGCGCCGGAATGTGGAACGCGCCCCCGGCCATGGCCACGGCGATGTCGATGCCGCCCGCGCCAATGGCCAGCTGCCCGATGCCGCCGCCCGTCGGGGTGTGCGAATCGGACCCCAGAAGCGTCGTCCCCGGCTTGCCGAAGCGCTCGAGATGGAGCTGGTGGCAGATGCCGTTGCCCGCCTTGGAGTAGATTACGCCGTATTTCTTCGCGATCGAGGCCAGGAAGTCGTGGTCGTCGGCGTTCTCGTAGCCGATCTGCACGGTGTTGTGGTCCACGTAGGAGACCGCGAGATCGTTCTTCACATGCGGCACGCCCATCGATTCGAACTGCAGATAGGCCATCGTGCCCGTCGCGTCCTGCGTCAACGTCTGGTCGATGCGGATCCCGAGTTCCGCATCCGTGGCGGGGTCGCCTTCCACCAGATGGGGCGTCAAAACCTTCTGCACGACGTTCATCGGCGCGTTTTTCTCTGTCTTAGTAGCCATGGCTTCGCTTTCTCCTTGAAATCTCGTATCCGAATATTATACCATATTCCGAGGCTCCGGACTACGGAAATCTGCACCTGGGCGCCCGGCCTACCACGCCACGGCGTCCAGCGCACTGACCAGCAGCCGCCGCGCCGTCGCGTCGCGCGTTTTGGCGCTCGACGAGCCGAGGACGACCACAATCACGCGGCGGCCCTTGCGCGTTCCCGTGAGGACGATCGAACTGCCCCCCAGGTCGATGTACCCCGTCTTGAGCCCGTCCACCGCCTCCGAGCCGTCCGGATTGACCACCCGCAGATCCTTCTTGACCAGTACGTTGTTGTGGTTGTAGATCAGGCGCGGCACCCATTCCCGGATGCCGCGCGGTCGCGTCGCGGGGACTTTCAGTTTGACGCTTTTGAGCGACGTATAGTCGAGGATCTCGGGATGGTCCTTCAAGACGGCCCGGGCCAGACGCGCCAGATCGGTGCAGGTCGAGACGTTGTAGCGCTGGGCCGACCGCGGCCAGGGCGGCATGCCGTTCGGATTGTAGTAGACCGTGTCCTTCATCCCCAGCGCCTGCGCCCGCGCGTTCATGCGCCGCACGAAGTCCGCGACGCTCCCCGCCGTCGCCTCCGCGAGGAAAATCGCCCCGTCGTTCGCGCTTTTGACCATGAGGAAGGCCAGCAGTTCGCGCACCGTGAGCGTCTCCCCCGCCCGCATGCCGATGCAGCTGGGCTTGCGCAGTTCCACGTCCTCACGGGTCCGGGTGGGCGAGGCGCGCACGATCGTGTCGAGCGCAAGCCGCCCCTCCTTGACGGCGTCCAGAACCAGATAGGCCGTCATGACCTTCGTCACGCTCGCCGGATACCCCGGCGCGTCCGCACGGTCCGCGAAAAGGACGCGCCCCGAGTCCGCGTCGATCGCCAGCGCCCCCACATACGGATCCGTCGCGCGTTGCGGTGCGCGTCCGGCGGCCCCGACGGCGCATGCGCCCCCGGCGAGCCAGACGAGCGCGCAGAAAATGACGCGCCGGAACCGGATCATTTGATCGTGCGGTGCGTGGCCTTGACGAGCGATTTCCAGAGCGCCGCGGAATCTTTCGCCGTGAGCGCCGCGTCGAAATTCTCTTTCTTGGCGTAGGCCTGCATGAGGCCGGACATCAACCGCAGGTAGAACGCCGAGACCGCCATCGGAATGGCCGACAGGAACACGATATGCACCTTCTCGCCGTCCCAGTCGATCCCCTTGCGGGAAACGCCCATCGCGAGCGTCAGCGCCCCGCCCTCGACGCCCCGCACGTGCGGGAAGGCCACCCCCTCGCCCAGCGCCGTCGAAAGCACGTTCTCGCGCTCAATCGCCGCGGTCACGAGCGCTTCCGCATTCGAGATGAACTTGTTCTCCTCCATCAGCACGGCCAGCTCGGCGATCGCCTCCTCGGGCGTGGTCGCCTTCAGTTCGGATACGACGAGCTCCTCGGCGCTGAAACGCGAAATGCCCGTCTTCACGTCGTCGTGGTCCGTCTTCTCGGCGATGTTCGCCGGCTCGCCCGCCCCCGTCGCGAAAAGGATGCGCCCGCAGTTCGAACACGTCACCAGATGCTGCGCCAGGCGCACCTGCTGGGCCTGCGCGATGGGAACCTGCATGCCGCAGACCGCGCAACAGCCGTTGGTCATGGCCGCCATCACGATGTGGCTCTTCTTGTAGAGCCGATCGTAGAGTCCGCGCACCTGCGGCACCAGCTTGGCGCTCAGCTCGGCGATGCTCTCGTTCAGCGTGTCGAGACGGCTGCCGTCGCCGGTCTGGTGGTGTTCGTCCCGCGTGAGAACGAGCTCCTGCAGTTGGCGGAGCGTATTGATCTGACTTTTCATCATTTTGGTTTTCCTTCAGTGAATAAGCGGATTTGGTCGATCGTCTCGGCCGAAAGCACGTGTTCCATGCGGCAGGCGTCCTGGTCGGCGATCTCCTCCGACACGCCCAGCTTGCGCAGAAACGCGCACAGCAGAAGATGCCGCTCCAGAATCATCTTGGCCACCTTCGTCCCCTTGCGCGTCAGCACGATCGCCTCGTACGGTTCCTGCGTCACGAGCCCCAGATCCTTCAGTTCGCGGATGGCCTTGACGACGCTGGGCATCTTGACCTTCAGCCGCCCGGCGACGTCGTGCACGTACGCCCCGCTCTTGCTCTGCGCCAGGACGTAGATCGCCTCGATGTAGTCTTCCAGACTCTGTGTCATGTCAGGCTCCTTGCCTTCCGAACGGACTGGCGTCCTTCATGAGTTGGGCGTACCGCAGCGCCGTGAACGCGTCCTCGAGCTGCACCGGGAACGGCGCGGCCACGCGCACCGTGTTGTATACGCACGTCCAGAACGCCTCCGGACCGCACAGCGTCCCCGCCGGCAGGGCGACGGGCGCCTCGACGACCTTGAAATCCTCGTGCAGATCCGCCAGCGACGGCGTGCGGACCGATGAGCGGCGGCGCGGGAAGGCGTAGTCCGGGTCCACGAACGTCAGCGTCCCCTCGTGCGCCCCCGCCTTGACGCGGAACTCGCCCGTCGAGCCGCGGATCGTGAAGGACGGCTCGCGGCTCGGCGCCAGGACCCCGCCGTTGTACTCGATGTCGGCGGAAACCTGCCCCCGCGTCTTGAAACACGCGTGCACATAGTCCTCCGAATCGCCCAGCGAAACCACCCGCTTGAGATCGCTCCACATCTGGTATGGCGGCATCGGCAGGAGCTTCAGCGTCTGCAGAACCAAATCCGTCATCGCGTAGAAGCACGCCCCGCCCCCGAGGCGCTTGATCGACTGCCAGTCGTCGCGCCGCACGTAGTCCTCCTGCCGCACGCGGATGGAGTAGATCTCGCCGATGCGCGGGTCGAGCATCATCTGCCGCGCCAGCAGGAAGTCCGGCGCGAAAAGGCCGCGCTGCACCGGCAAAAGCCGCCCCTTCGACTTCTGGATCGCCCCCCGCAGCATGCGCGTCTCGTCCTCGCTCGTCGCCAGCGGCGTCTCCAGCAGCGTCCAGAACCCGCGGTCCAGCGCCTGCATCGCGTGCTTGACGTGGTCCGCCGTCGGCGTCGTCACATCCACGAGGTCGATCTCCCGCTCGTCCAGCATGTCCGGATACTGGCGGAACATCCGGCAGTTCGGGAAGTCCTTGGCGACGATGTCGCGCCGCTCGCGCATCAAATCGCACGCCGCGACGATCTGGAAAAGTTCCGGATGCTTCTTGAACAAGGGATAGTGCTCTTCGAAAAACACGCGGCCCAATCCCATGATGGCCACGCGCAGAGGCGGACGTTGGTAGTTGACTGTCATTTTTTCGCTATCTCCGTTATGGCCGATATAAACTGGGCGACGTCCGTGAACTGGCGGTATACGCTCGCGAAGCGCACGTAGGCGACTTTGTCCACAAGATGAAGCTCCTTCATCACGAGTTCCGCGATCGCGTCGGACGGCACCTCCTCCCCCTCGAGCGCCGTGATGACATGGTCGATTGCCGCGCGGATCTGCTCGTCGCTCACCGGACGCTTTCCGCAGGCCTGGCGGATGGCCCTGTCGAGTTTCTGGCGGCTGAAAGGCTCGCGCCGTCCGTCGCGCTTGATCACGAGAAGGCCCTCCTGCGCCACCTCTTCATAGGTGGTATAGCGGCATCCGCACGCCAGACACTCCCGGCGGCGGCGGATGGCCGCCCCGTCCCGTGCCGCGCGCGAATCCAGGACTTTGTCGTCCAGCGCTCCACATTTCGGACATTTCATCTTACTTCTCGATTTCTGCCTGCTACCTTATGTCTCACATTATAGCGCATTCGTCTGAAAAATGCAAGTCCGTTCCGCGACGCGGATTTGACCGTGCAGCGGCCGCGGGTTGACCGTGCAGAAAATGTAGAATATGTAGACTGGGTGTCCTACGCGTCCCACATTCTCTACACGGTTAATTGCCCCGTGCGGGCGGCAGGCGACGGGACAACTGGGACAACTGGGACAACTGGGACGAGTAGCCCCCCTACCCCCCGCGAAAGGCTGTCCTTTCGCCTCGATTGACGAAAAACCGCCGATGTGCTAGAATATCTCCCCAAGTGAAAAGGAAGGTCCCGGGTAAGAGGATTCAACACAAAAAGGCAAAGGCAGGGACACATATGGATTTGCTCAAGGACAATTTGGCGCGTGTCTACCGGCATTACTTCTGGGCGGCGTTCGGTTCGGCCCTGGCCACGAGCGTCTACTCCGTCGTGGACGTCGCCGTCGTCGGACGCTACCACGGTCCGGCCGGGCTGGCGGCCATGGCCGTCATCGCCCCGGTCTGGAACATCATCCTTTCCGTCGCGCTGCTCTCGGGCATCGGCGGGTCGATTCTCTACGCCGTCAAGCGCGGGGCACGCGCCGCGGCACTTCCCGCCAACCGCTTTTTCGCCGCGGCCCTCATCGTCGGCACCGCCCTCAGCCTGCTCGTCATGGCCGCCCTTTTCCTCTGCGAAGAGCCCATCCTGCGCTTCTTCGGGGCGGACGCGAACCTGCTGCCGCTGGCCGCGCGCTACCTCGCGCCGGTGCGCTTCAGCGTCCCGCTCTTCCTGCTGGGCACCACCATCATGGCCTTCCTGCGCAACGACGGCAATCCGCGCCTGGCCACGCTGGCCGTGCTCGCCGGCGGCGTCGTCAACATCTTCGGGGACTGGTACTTCGTCTTCGGCTGCGACTGGGGGATCTTCGGCGCGGGCCTGGCGACCGTGCTGGGCGAGGCCGTCGCCGTGGGCGTCATGCTGACGCACTTCCTCCTCCACCGCAACACCCTGCGCATCGAAATCCCCTACGCCCCCGTCCTCTTCGCCCGCCAGGTCGTCATCGTCGGCTTCCCGGCCTTCTTCACGGATATCTCGATGGGGCTTCTCACCATCGTCTTCAACCGCCAGATCATGCGCTACCTGGGCGAGGACGCCCTGGCCATCTACGGCGTCGTCGTCACCATCGGCACCTTCGTGCAGTGCTGCGGCTACGGCGTCGGCCAGGCCGCCCAGCCGCTCCTGTCGGCCAACTTCGGCGCCGGCAACCGCGAACGCATCCGCCGCACCCTGGCCTATTCCCTCGCGACCGCCCTCCTGCTCGCCTTCCTCTGGTGCGCGGCCATCGCCCTGGCCCCGAACGCCTTCATGCGCGTTTTCACCCGCCCCACCCCCGCCCTCCTCGCTCAGGCGCCGGACATCCTGCGCGTCTATTCGCTCGCCTTCCTGGCCCTCCCGCTCAACGTCATGTCCACCTACTGCTTCCAGTCCGTCTGCCGTCCCCGCGCGGCGTTCGTCGTCTCCCTGGCGCGCGGACTCGTCCTCCCCGTCGCGCTCCTCTATATCCTGCCGCACGTCTGGGGCGGCGCGGCACTTTGGTCCGCGATTCCCCTGGCGGAATTCCTCGTGGCCGCCGGCATCGCCCTCTCCCTCCTCCCCAGCCGCCACACACACTAATCGAAGCGGCAACGAATGCTCCGTCTCACACCTCCGCGCGCACCCGTCACGGCGTAGGCGCCAAAAAATTTCGGGCAACGATTCGCCCGCTTCCCTCCAACGCCGGCGCCGGCGCCGGCGCGCCGGTGCGCCGGTGCGCGCGTCACGCGCTACTATAATACTGTGCACCATACAGGCGATTAGGCCCCCGCCGGACCGCTTTTGGAGCCGAAAAGCGGATTTTGAGCCGAACAAAAGAGAAAAAGAAAGAAACAAGAAAGGAAACAAAGAGAAACCTTCCCCCCTGCACCCACTATGAAAAGAAACAAAGGAAAGAAAATAGAGAAAACAAAGGAACTGTAATGATTGATTGACTACCCCCCCCCCCCCCCCCCCCACCACACCCCCTGCG
>DBKW01000026.1:0-5184 GCA_002298665.1 Verrucomicrobia bacterium UBA740
CCGCATGAGGTCCAAAAACATGCGCATGTTAGACCCCCTCACATGCGCATGTTAGCCCCCCTCACATGCGCATGTTCCACCCCGTCACATGCGGGGGGTGTCGGCGGAGGCTTCCGCAGGGTAAAATTCCCCTCCTGCCCCGCCCCCGCCCCGTCTCTTGCCTCACACACGACCGGACTCCTGTCCCGGGCGACCGGGGACTATATAGAGGAGTGCGGGAGACGCGGAGAGCGCTTAGGGGGTGGCGCGAGGACGCGAAGTATGGTATAATAGGAGGCAATATGAAGTGGACAAAGTCTTTGATTCAAACGCTGCGGGACAATCCGCAGGATGCCGAAATCGATTCGCACAAGCTGCTCGTGCGCGCCGGGCTCGTGCGTAAGCTCGCCGGCGGGCTTTACACCTATCTGCCGCTCGGGCAGCGGGCGCTCGCGAAAGTGGCGCGGATCATCCGCGAGGAGATGGACAAGGCCGGCGCGCTCGAGATCACGATGCCGATTCTCCAGCCCGCCGAGCTCTGGAAGCAGTCCGGCCGCTGGGAGGCGATGGGCCCGGGCATGTTCCGCCTCGAGGACCGTGCGAAACACGCCTACGCGCTGAGTCCGACGGCCGAGGAAGTCGCGACGGATCTGATCAAGGGGCTCGTCAATTCCTACCGCCAGCTGCCGGTCACCGTCTACCAGCTGCAGTGGAAGTTCCGCGACGAGATCCGTCCGCGCTTCGGGTTGATGCGTTCGAAGGAATTCATGATGAAGGACGCCTATTCCTTCGACGTCTCGATGGAGGCGGCGGACGAGAGCTACCGCAAGATGTACGAGGCGTATACGCGCATTTTCGCGCGCTGCGGGCTGAAGGCGTATCCCGTGCAGGCGGATACCGGCGACATCGGCGGCAAGTCGTCCCATGAATTCCACGTGCTGGCCGATTCGGGCGAGGACGGCATCGCGTTTTGCGACGGCTGCGGGTACGCGGCGAACCTGGAGAAGGCCGAGCGGGCGGTGCCGAAGCGGGACGACGCGCCGTGTCCGCCCTATTCCGAGGCGCCGACGCTGGCCAAGACGATTGACGAGATGGTCGATTTCTTCAAGTTGCCGGCCTCGAAGATGGTCAAGACGCTCGTCTATCTCGCGGACGGGAAGCCGGTTCTTTTCTGCGTGGCGGGCGATTGCGATCTGAACGAGGTCAAGGCGAAGCGCCTGGTGGGGGCGAAAACCTTCGAGCTGGCGGACTTCGGCACGGTCGAGCGCGTGACCGGGGCTCCGATCGGCTATGCGGGACCCGTGCAACCGAAGGAAGACGTGCCGATCTACGCCGACAAGGGCCTCGAGGGGGCGCGCGGCGTCATCGTCGGCGGCAACCGGGCGGGCGAAATCGACCTGAAGGATGTGGATCTGGCGCGGGACTGCAAGATAACCGCCTATGCGGATCTGGCGATCGTGAAGAACGGCGACATCTGCCCGAAGTGCGGCCAGCCGCTCGCGATCCGCCGCGGCATCGAGGTCGGCCACGTCTTCAAGTTGGGGACGAAGTACACGCAGGCGTTCAACGCGCAGTACAAGACGGCGGATTTGACCGAGCAGGTTATGGTCATGGGGTGCTACGGCATCGGCGTTTCGCGCACGGTGCAGGCCATCATCGAGCAGAGCCACGACAAGGACGGCATCGTCTGGCCGGCCGCGGTGGCCCCGTACCAGGTCTGCATCGACCTTTTGGATCCGGACCGCGCGGACGTCGCGCAGATTGCCTTCGATCTCGAGGCGGAACTGGAGGCGAAGGGCGTGGACGTTCTCGTCGACGACCGCGTGGAGCGTCCGGGCGTCAAGTTCAAGGACGCGGACCTCATCGGCTTCCCCGTGCGCATCGTCGTGGGCGCGAAGGGGCTCGAGAAGGGCGGCGTGGAAATCAAGCGCCGCGACGAGGACAAATCGGCCGTGCGCATCGTGTCGCCGGCCGAGGCTGCCGCGACGGTCGCGGATCTTCTCGCGCGCTGACGGGCATGCGCATTGTCCACGTGCTCGCGGGCCGGCAGGCGTGGAACGGCATAGCCGTCCTGGCGAAAGGTTTCGCGCACGCGCAGGAGGCGCTCGGGCATTCCGTGCGCCTCGTGCGTTTCTCGCCGGGCGCAATCGCCGCGGCGGATCTCGTGCAGGTGCACGGCTCGTGGACCTGGCCCGTGTGGGCAGGGGTTCTTCTGGCGGTATTGTTCCGCAAGAAGCTTATCGTCACCCCGTCCGGCTCCTACGACCCGGTGCGTCTGGCTTACCACGCCTGGAAGAAGCGCCTGGCCGCGCCGGTGGACCGCTGGTGTCTGCGCCGGGCGGACCTCGTGCAGGCGACAAGCGCCGCGGAGGCGGCCTGGATACGGGCCTTCGAGCCGCGCGTCAAGCAAATCGCCGTCGTGCCCCCGGGGCAGGATCTGCCGCCGCTTCCGTCCGCCCTGCCCGCCCCGTCCGCCACCGTCCGGGCGCAGAAGAGGCTCCTGTACCTGGGCCGGCGGCATCCGCTCAAGGGGCTGGACATCCTGGAGGCGGCGGCGCAGGGGCTCCCGCTCGAACTCGACATCCAAAGCGCGGTCTTCGGCGCGGAGAAAGAGGCGCATTTCGCCGCGTGCGACGCGCTGTGCCTGCCGTCGCTGTCGGAGAATTTCGGGCTTGTCGTGGCGGAGGCCCTGGCGCGCGGAAAGCCCGTCGTCGTGACGGACGCGACGCCCTGGGAGGGGGTCGAGGCGCACCGGTGCGGCTGGTGCGCAAGGGGATTCGCCGCGCCCGAAACGTCGCGGCCGGCGCGGGTGGAGTCCTTGCGGCGGGTGCTCGCGGCGTTTTGCGAAACGCCGCGGACGGCATGTGCGGCGATGGGCGCACGGGGGCGCGTCTGGATCTGCCGCGATTTCGCCTGGGCGCGCGCGGCGCGGAAACTGCTGTGCGCGCTCGCGCAAACCACTAGTCCCGAAGGCCAAAAAATGGTATAATAGAAGAGTATGAGCGAAGAGAACAAAGAGTCCGGTCCGGCGGGTGTTGAGGGCGTCGTGCCCCCGGTCAATTCCGAGGATATAAATATCGAAGATTCAATGGCGCGCGACTACATCGACTATTCGATGAGTGTCATCGTGGGGCGCGCGCTGCCCGACGTGCGGGACGGACTGAAGCCCGTGCACCGCCGTTCGCTTTACGGCATGTACCGGCTGAACGTGACGAGCGGCGCCAAGCACATGAAGTCCGCCCGCGTCGTCGGCGAAGTCATGGGCAAGTACCACCCGCACGGCGACTCCTCCATCTACGACACGATCGTGCGCATGGCGCAGGATTTCTCGCTCCGCATGCCGCTCGTGGACGGCCACGGCAACTTCGGCTCCATCGACGGCGACGGCGCGGCGGCCATGCGTTACACCGAGGTGCGCATGCGCAAGGCCGCGGAGGAAATGCTCGAGGATATCGAGAAGGACACGGTGGATATGGTCCCGAACTACGACGAGACCACGCGCGAGCCGTCCGTCCTGCCCGCCAAGTTGCCGAATCTTCTGCTCAACGGCTCGTCGGGCATCGCCGTGGGCATGGCGACGAACATCCCGCCCCACAACCTCGGGGAGCTGTGCGACGGCATCGACTACTACGTCCAGCACCGGGAGACGTGCACGGTCGACGAACTCATGCAGTTCGTGAAAGGCCCCGACTTCCCCACCGGCGCGCAGATTTGCGGGTTCAACGGCATCGCGGCGATGTACAAGCATGGACGCGGACAGCTCACCGTGCGCGGAAAAGCCGCGATCGAGAAGCAGGAGAACGGGCGCGAGCGCATCGTCGTGACGGAAATCCCCTACGCCGTCAACAAGACGGAAATGATCCGCCACATGGCCGAGCTCGTGAAGGAGAAGGTCATTTCGGGCATCAGCGACATCCGCGACGAATCGAAGGCGGATGTGCGCATCGTGATCGACGTGAAGCGCGACGCGATGGCGGAAATCGTCCTGAACAACCTCTACAAGCACACCGAGCTGCAGACGACGTTCGGCGCGATCATGCTCGCGATCGACGGGGGGCGGCCGAAGATTTTGACGCTCAAGGACTTCTTCCGCTGCTACGTGGACCACCGGTTCGAGGTCATCACGCGGCGGACGCGTTTCGAGCTGTCGAAGGCGGAGGCGCGCAAGCATATCCTGGACGGACTCATGCTGGCGCTCGACAATCTCGACGAAGTCGTCCGCATGATCCGCGCCGCGCGCAACCGCGACGAGGCGAAGACGGCGCTGCAGGGACGGTTCGGGTTCAGCGACCTGCAGGTCAACGCCATCCTCGACATGCGCCTCTACCAGCTGACGGGGCTCGAACGCGAGAAGCTGGCGGCGGAACTCGCCGCGCTCCTCGCGCGCATCGCCGAACTGCAGGCTATTTTGGCGGATCCCGAGAAGGTGTACGCGCTCATCCGCGAGGATTTGGCGGATATCCGCGCCAAATACTGCTCCAAGCCGGAGGCGGCGCGGCGGACGGAGATCGTGGCGGACGAGAACGAAGTGTCGATGAAGGACCTGATTCCGGACGCGCCGTGCGTGATCACGCTGTCGAACCGCGGCTACGTGAAGCGCGTGCCGCTCACGGAATACCGCGAGGCCAACCGCGGCGCCAAAGGCGTCAAGGGCGGGCAGGTGAAGGAAGAGGACTTCATCCGTCTCGTCTTCGTGGCGCAGACGCACGACTCCCTCCTTTTCTTCACGAATACGGGGCGGCTCTTCCTGAAGGACGCCTACCAGATTCCGGAAGCGCCGCGCACGAGTTTCGGGCGTCCGCTCGTGAACCTGCTGAAGCTGCAGGAAGGCGAGCAGGTGCTGAACCTGCTGCCGATCCGCTCGTTCGAGGGCGACGTCGACATCTTCTTCGCCACGCGGCTGGGCACGGTGAAAAAGACGCTGCTGGGCGATTTCAAGAACGTGAACCGCAACGGCATCCGCGCGCTGAACATCGACGAAGGCGACAGTCTCGTGGACGTGCGGCTCGTGAAGCCGACGGACGACGTCATCATGCTGACGCGCGACGGGCGGGCCATGCGCTTCGCCGCGGCGGACGTGCGGCGCATGGGGCGGCAGGCGACGGGCGTGCGCGGCATCCGGCTCCGGGAAGGCGACGAGGTCGTCTCGCTGGACGCGGTGGACGACGGCAAGACGCTCTTCATCGCCACGGCGAACGGCTTCGG